>CAZVBC010000142.1:0-16108 GCA_964625155.1 uncultured Pirellulaceae bacterium | reverse complement strand
GGGGCGTCTATAGGGCCAGGTGAATTGTCGACTCGTATCGCCATGGATTTGATCCCCGGTGGCAGTGTCGACGTGCAACCGCTAATTACTCATCGATTTCCTTTCGCAGGTGTCTTGGATGCCTACGAAATGCATCGAACTCGTGCTGACGGCGCAGTAAAGATTGTGATCGAGATGCCGGACTGACGTCGGCGAATTCCATCTAGGACGGCCTGTGCCTACCAATCGAGGTTGGCGTCGGCATGAATGGGAAACATTTTGCGGCCCAAGCGAGTGTAAGGCAGGCGACTGAAGTTGTGTGATAACGAACTGGCCGTGTCTACGTTAAAGATCGAGCCAGCAATGGGACCAAAGCCTGAGCGAAAGTGGCCCGTCGACTTGACGCAGATATATCGCATCTGGCGACAATCCATCCCCAACGAACGACACAAAGCCAGGTCGATCGGCTGATGTCGCTGGCTAACGACAACGACATGCACACCATCTTGTTCCAGCCAAGCGGTTGGCCCAAGATCCCCTTGAACGCCAGCCCACATGGGACCGTCGTACACAAAACGCCCGTCGGTAACTGCACGTACCTGAGCTTTCATTTCCACTGGCGGTCCAACCATTGGTTGCGACTTGCCTCCGACTTGGACTTCAAGAATGGCGCCAACACCAGCCGCGTGAGCTTGCAGAGCGACACCCGGATCAACCATGTACAGCACTGCAGATGGGGCCAGCCGATGGTGCATAAACGTGCGCAGCACTTCGGTGGCATCCCCAGAGGCTCCACCACCCGTGTTGTCGCCCTGCTCCGCCAATATGATTGGAAATCTTCCCAGCCTCTCACCTTGCTCAATCGCTTCGCCAGGTGTCAAAGGTGCCCGCCGCCACAATTCGCGGCGCTGCCAAACCCAGTCCCCCAGTTCACTGGCGTATTGCTCAGCCAATTGTTGGTTGTTATCTACGACCACAATCACGCTGGCTCCCACAGTTGGATTGTCAATCCACTGATATCCCACTCCGACACTGGCCGACAAGACATTGGGGCGAGAATCAAACTCGCGAAGTTTGGCCACCAATTCACTCATCGGCGGCTCGGCATCGATCATACACGCGGCGGACCACAGGATTGGCAACGAACGAAATGCCATCCGCGGGTGTGTTGCTTGGTGCACAGCCGTCGCCATGATACGCGAGGCGTGCAACGCTCGTTCAGCCATATCGACATGAGGATAGGTCCGCTCGACCACCAACACATCTGCGGAATCAACCATCAAGTCCGTCAAGTTGCTGTGCAGATCATGCACGGCCATGATCGGCGTATGTGGACCAACCAACCGGCGAACTCGACTAAGTATTTCGCCGTCAGCATCGTCAATACCATCAGCCGCAAACGAACCATGTAAGCTCAACAAGACACCATCGACTGGCAATGCAGCTCGCAATTTGGCTAGTAATCGCTCTACCAGCAACTCAAAATCCGCTCGCACAATAGGAGGGCCGGTAATCGCACTGGCCCACAATAACGGAACAACTTCCATATCCGCTTGGCGGACACCACGAACAAATCCATCGACGATGGTGTTGTTGTTTCCCAACGCATCAAACTGTGCGCCTTCACAATAAACTCGCGCAAAGTCCTGTAACGTCAGCGCATCTGCGGCGTCATGCCGAATCGCAAAACCACAAGTCTCATGTTCGATTCCACCGATAGCAATTCTGGGCCGCATGCAAGCATTTATCCAAATAGACTGGTCAGTGGTTCGCCGTTTTCCATAATCGTGACTGGGCGGTTCTGTGCATCAAGCACACGAGTCTTGGAGTGAATGCCAAGTGCGTGAAAAACCGTGGCGGCTAAGTTCTCAGGCGAAACAGGGTGTTCTGCGGGATAAGCGGCATGCTTGTCGGATTTTCCATATATTGCGCCCCCCCGAATCCCCGCTCCAGCCAGCAATGCCGGAAAGCAATAACTCCAATGACCACGTCCCCAAGCGGCAGTATCGGGCTTCGGAGTGCGTCCCATTTCCCCAACACAGACGACCAGGGTTTCGTCTAACAAACCCCGTTGGCTCATGTCCTCAAGTAAAGCAGATAGCGCTTGATCGAGCCCGGGTAGCAAATACTTGCGCACGTCATCGGAGGTACGGTGGCTGTCCCAGCTATATCCATCTGGGGCATCCCAAAGTACGGTGACGAATCTCGCCCCAGCTTCGATCATCCGGCGGCCCATCAGTGCCGATTGGCCGAACAAATGGCGTCCATACCTTTCGCGTTGTTGCGGCGTCTCTCGGCGAATATCAAACGCCGCTCGCATCTTGTCGGAAGTCACCAAATCGATCGCACGTCGTCGAAACCCACCATAGTCTTGCACTGGATGCGAACGATCTAGATCGCGGCGAGCTTGTTCGAATTGTTCCAATAAACTCAATCGACGCGATGTGCGATCAAGCGTAATATCCGCAAACGACTCACAACCTTGAACTCGGAAATCCAATTCCTCTTCCGTACAAGGGCGAAAGTATGGGTTATCCTGCTTGTCCCGCTTGTTGATGCGCGTCGCGACGGCGTTGTAAGTGCGACCCAACCAACCGGCATATTGTCCGGAACGATCGTAACCCTGAATATGTCCGAGCGGATTCGGAAGATAGACGTAACTTGGGAAATCGCGACGACTCGCGTCGGGTAACTGGCTATCACGCTGCCGATCAAGGTACTCGACGATCGACCCCATGGCGGGCCAGTCTTTTTCCGTTGAGTCCACGCCAGCGGCACCCCGTGGAGCCGGCGGCATGGGATGCCCAGTCTGAATGTAATGGCAAGCATTATGATCGTTCTGATTGTGGGTCATCGTGCGAACGACAGCATACTTGTCCGATAGTGCCGCGAGCTTTGGCAGATGTTCGCAGATATTGAGCCCGGGCGTCTTGGTCGCAGTTGGCTGGAACGGGCCACGAATAGTGCTCGGAGCCTCCGGCTTCATATCGAAAGTTTCCAACTGGCTTGGTCCGCCAAACAAAAAAACAAACATTACCGATTTGGCACGCCCGTCGACTAACGAGCCAGATTCTTCGGCTCCCCACAACCGAGACAAGCTGGTACCCAGCAATCCAGCACCTCCAGCTTGTAACACCGTACGGCGCGTCAAGCCACTGCACACTTGCTTAGCGTTACCAATGATTTCTAACATGGTGTAATCGTGAATCTATCTACGGAAGTGAAAAAAGCAGCGTGAAACGATGCAATTCTAGTTCTAGTATCCTGCCTTACTTCAAAGCGAGTCAATTATACAAGCACTGAAGTGATGCGACTTAATAGCCCACACGAAAAATGAATCTTTGCTCATTATTCGCCTCCAGGCGGTTACAACTTGATTACTTTTCTGGCTCGCAACAAGCGGTGCCCTAGGTGCGGTTTAGAATGTAGTGCTCCGAAAGCGGACATGGTTTTGTTTCCGCTGCTTACAAGAAATAACAAGAATTGTTTCGACTGTGGTCGACGAGCATAACGATCGGATGACTAGTCATTATTTATTTGGGGGCGTCATGTCAACGAAGCTTTATCGATGGAAGTTTCACAGCGGATTTACGTTGGTCGAACTCCTGGTGGTAATTGCCATCATCGGCGTCTTGGTGGGCCTGCTCCTGCCGGCAGTGCAGGCGGCGCGCGAAGCAGCGCGGCGGATGCAATGTACGAATAATCTGAAACAACTTGACTTAGCAATGCATAACTACCACGATGTCTACAAATCTTTCCCGCCTCAAGATTTCGCAGGGGCAGCGACGCAGTGCGTTTTGCGGAACACCAATTTCAATTTCAAATGGGGCTGGGGACCAGCAATCATGCCGTTCATCGAGCAAACAAATCTGTATAACACGCTCAATCCAAACGGTTGTAGCATGCCTACAGCAACGACCTTATTCAACGGCATCGCATTGCTTCAGCAGCCGGTTCCGACGTTTGTGTGTCCATCCGATTCTGGGCCGATGTTGAATCCATATCACTTCAATTACAGCAAGAGTAATTACGTCAACAACCAAAACGTGTTGTACCCGTTGCCCGCCAAGCCAGCCAGTATTCGCGATATCACTGATGGAACCACCAACACGATCATGTTAGCTGAGCGAGCTTTGGTGCCTGGTCCAGGGCAAAATGGTACACCTGGAGGCATGGTTTTTGGCCGAACGAGCGCCTCGGATAACGCCTTGGGATTTCACGCATCGTGGCCGATCAATACACGCATAACTACGTTGACAGCAACTGGGTTTGGAGCCGACACCTCGTGCCGTAGATTTGCTGCCACCAGCCTCCATACCGGCGGCGTGAATATGGCAATTTGCGATGGTTCCGTGCGATTCGTCAGTGAGAATATTGCCCGCAATCCAGCATGTTTGTCGCTGACTGGTTGTGTCAACGGTGGTGATAATCCGCCTGGTAGTGGCGCTGCGTATGGCGCGCCCAATAACGTGCGTTGCCCTGGGCCAGGGTTTGTTTACCAGAATCTTTATAATCGCGCTGATGGAGAGGTCGTTGGCGAGTGGTAGGCAACACAAATTAAATTGTGTGCCCCTGTTGCACTGTGACCAGTTGAACTTAAGCGACGACTAGTACACGCGATAACGTAAGCTCGCTCTCCGACGCATGTGTTTAGTAAGGTATACCATGAACGCAAAAAGATTCTCTGGTGGGATGGTGGTTTTTTTAGGGTGTGCCAGCTTAGCCGGTTGCGGCAACCGAGGGTATGACGGCGACCAACGCTTTCCGCTAACAGGCAAAATTACGCTCGATGGCCAAGTTGTGGATGCTGGCACGATCTCCTTCCTGCCCAAGGGAGGCGGTAAAGACCAACGAGTCTCGGGTGGTGAAATTGTCGATGGAAAATACGATGTCGTCGAAGCTCAGGGAGCCAATTCCGGATCCTACCGCGTCGAAATTCGCTGGGCCAAAAAAACTGGAAAACAATTCAAAGACCGTGAACTGGGAATCATGGTCGACGAGCGCAAAGAAGGCTTGCCAGCTCGATTTCATAGCAGTTCTGAATTGTCGGTCGACGTTGCCGCTGGCAAAACGAACTTCGACTTCGATCTAAAATCGAATTGATGGCTAATAGTCCATGACTGGCAACCAAGTTCGAACGATTGCCAGCAATCAGCCGACTGGGCCAGCATTAATCGTGAATCTTAGGATTTCGGCCAGCAGCTCAAGTTTAACTAATCCGCAAAGCTCAGCGGATCGATACATTTTAACATCTGAGTCAGTTTCTGCGCTTGGGCTATGGCCTGTTTGTGCTTTGAACAATCGACTCGCAATGATGGCAATCAACTAACCCTCAAGTATGTCTTCTACTTCAGCAACGACGCCAGAGGAAACCCAAACTGACCCTAGCCCCTTGGTTCGCTGGGTGAGCGACTGGGGTGATTTGGTTGTCGATGCAGTTATTACACTTGGCGACATGGCAATTTTTGCAGCCCGCATGTTGGCCTGGTTGACCGTCTGGCCTCGTCGTGGCACTTTGCTGCCAAACTACTACCAGGTTGGAGTTTTGAGCTTGCCTGTCGTAGCGCTCACCGGCACCTTTATCGGCATGGTGTTAGCTCTGCAAAGTTTCAATCAGTTTCGCGATATCGGACTAGAAAGCAAAATGGGGGCGGTGATCAATTGGTCCCTAGTGCGCGAACTGGGACCGGTGCTCGCAGCGACAATGTTAGCTGGCCGTGTCGGGAGTGCCATGGCAGCCGTTTTGGGAACAATGCGCGTAACTGAGCAGATCGATGCCTTGATCAGCATGGGGGCGAACCCCATCCATTATCTCGTTGTTCCACGATTCTTGGCGTGTATCCTGTTGATCCCCGCGCTTACCATCATGGCGGACTTCATGGGAATTGTCGGTGGATATTTTTTCAGCGTGGTGATGTTGAACATCGATCACTATCAGTACTTGAATAATAGCCGCGAATTTGTAGGTGGCTTTGACCTGTTTGTAGGTATCTTTAAAAGCTTTTTCTTTGGGGGCACGATCGCGATCGTCAGTTGCTACCGTGGCTTTCATTGTCAGGCCGGTGCCGAAGGAGTCGGTCGCGCGGCAACAGCAGCGTTTGTCTATAGCTTTGTATTGATTCTAGCTCTCGATCTGGCTCTGAACATATTCCTAAACGGCGTCCACGACACAATGTGGCCGCGATCCAAAAGCAAGTTGTTCTAATGGAAGTTGTCGCGTCAACAATCGATGCTGCTTTGGCTGCCGAAGAGGAACAATCAGTTCCCTTAGTCGAATTGCGCTCGATGACCTTACAATTCGGGCGACAGATCATCCTGCAAGAAATCAATCTGTCAATTCCTCGCGGTCAAACAGTTGCGATAATTGGGGAAAGCGGTTGCGGCAAGACGATGCTCTTGAAGTCCGTGGTGGGGTTGATCACTCCGACGTCGGGCGAAGTTTGGTATGCTGGGCGCGATATCAACAAGTTGAGCGATAAGGAAATGACGCATCTGCGTCGCAAATTTGGCTTCGTGTTTCAGAACGCGGCGCTGTTTGACAGCATGACGATTGGCCAAAACGTCGCTTTCCCAATCATCCAGCATCAATTGGAACGGGGCCGTAGTGTACACCACTTGGTCCTCGAACGATTGGCCGAGGTCGGGCTTCCCGATAGTGTGCTCAGCAAGCGACCAGCGCAATTGTCGGGCGGTATGCGCAAACGAGTTGGATTAGCTCGCGCGTTGATTCTGCAACCTGATATTCTGCTGTACGATGAACCGACGACGGGCCTCGATCCCATCATGAGTGACGTCATTAACGAATTGATTGTGCGTACCCGCCAACGCAATCCGGTAACTAGTATCGTGGTCACTCACGACATGAAGTCGGCTCGCAAAATCGCCGACCGCATAATCATGTTGTACCCTCTGGCTCGACTTTCATCTGGTGAAAATCAGATCATTTACGACGGTCCTCCCAGTCAACTGGATAGTTGCCAGGATCGACGAGTATGCCAATTTGTGCAAGGCGAAGCTGGTGAACGGCTGATGGAATTACGAGCAAAGACATTCGAAGGATTCGAAGAAACGCCCAATCTGGTTGAGCATTATCCGGAGAAGCATCGTGGATGAACAAGGTTACCGATTCGGTGTTGGTGTGCTGGTCTTGGCCTCGATTGTGGTGGGTGTGATTTTGTTATTGTTCTTCGGCGCAGCACCGAACCTGCTCGCCGAGCGCTATCGCGTAACGATTAATTTCCCAGCCGCCCCAGGCGTGGCCACTGATACTCCTGTACGAAAAAGTGGAGTGGATATTGGGCGCGTGGTCGATATCAAATTGCTCGACGGTTCACGCGGAGTTGACCTTGTTCTTGAATTGGATGCCAAATACCAACTTAGACAAGACGAAATCTGCCGAATTGGTATCGACTCGTTAATCACCAATGATTCCGTAGTGGAAGTAATCGCCCCGACCATCGAGACTCGCTTGGCAAGATTCGATGGTACTGCAGGTTCGCCGCGCGACGGGCAATTAGACGAAGCCGAGCAACTGTTGGCGGCTTCGTTCCTGAAGCACGACGACTATATTCGCGATGGCCAAGTAGCCTCCGATCCCATGAAAACTTTTCAAGAATCGTTTGGCCCGACCTCAGTGGCAATTGAAAAAGCGGCCAACCAAATTGAATCGCTGGTTCAAGACGTGAGAACAGTCTTAGGGAATACCGAAGGGCGTCTTCCGCAGTTAACGCAAAAAGTTGAGGACACCGTCAAGAATTTTAATGAAACACTCGACGCGATCGAAGCAGTGTTTGCTAACGAACGACTCCGCAAGGCGATCGAATCGACTGCGGACGAATTGCCCTTGCTGCTGGGTGAAGCCAAGGAGATGTTTGCACAGACTAAGTCCACGATTGCCGCCTATGAGGGCGTCGGTAAGACTGCAGAGGAAGCCATCCGCAACATTACCGAATTCACCGAACCGCTCAGCCAGCATGGTGACAAGATCGTCACGCAAGCTGCCTCGACCCTCGATAATCTCAACGGCCTGCTGACCGACCTACGACGGTTATCCAGCCGCATTAACACCAGCCAGGGAACAGTTGGCAAATTGATCGACGACCCACAACTATATTTTCAAATTCAGAACACTGTCGAAAACATTCAATTGCTGACCCAACGCGCGGCACCTATCTTTGAAGACTTACGCATTCTCGCCGATAAATTGGCGCGTGACCCAAGCCAAGCTGTAAATCTACGCGGCACCTTAACCGGCCAAATCCCGGGGCTGGGTGTCAAATAACAGAACTCTTAATTAACGGGCCTGGATATCTAACGCGTAGCTCAGCTTTCCGTGCGTTTCAAAAAGCGATACTGTTCAACGCTTTTTTGATTCACAGTTCGATACAGTCGTTATCGCGGGCCAAGCGAATCGTAGATCGCTGTTCAGAAGTAAAATGAAACTGGCTACCTACAAGGTTAGCAATGGGGCTGACGTGAATTAGGTAAGCGAGCTTTGGTGAAGCAGCTTTGATTACGTCACAGACAGCCGAAAACCAACTGTGACCGGTCTTGATCGCAAATTCACGTTGAGCGTCCGTGAAATAACATTCATGGAGCAGTAAATCAACTTCGCGAATATAGTGCACATAACCAGCGGCTGGATCAGCGACAGTATCGGTCACATACGCAATCCGTTTGGAGTCTGGCAACGTCAAGCGAAAACCCAGACAGCCTCCGGGATGTTCAAGCGGAAACCACTCAACCTGCACACCGTTTTCCAAGCAAAGTTGCCCGACGTTGGGTTCCAATGGGCAAAACTCGAAAGGCGGTAAGACAGGAAACAGGGCCTCCGAAAAAAGGTGCTGCCGAAGTGCCGCCAGCTTGCCCGGTTCGCCGTGGACACGGACTTTCTTGAGGGATGTAATGGCTAACGTGTCCAGCAAGAACGTCAGTCCAAAAACATGATCCAAATGAGAATGTGATAAAAAGATATCGAGAGACTCGCGAGGCTGGCTTAATAGGTGTTCGGTTAACCGAAAAGCACCGGTGCCTGCATCAAGGACAATTCCATAGTCGGACAAATAATAACAGGCGGTGTGCTGGGATTGGCTTGGATGGTAGCCAGTGGTGCCCAAACAGTGCAACTTCATTGATTTGGTGTACCTTGCGGCGCCGGAGGCGCTCCGAACAGTTTTCCCAACCCTCGCTGTAATTCACGCTGTATCAATCCTTGAGCGGCCTGCTGTACTGTATCGCGCCCGAATTGAGTTAGCAACTGAGTATCCAGTTGCGGACCAGTCAATGAACCACGAACGGGAAACTGCAACGACTTGCCGCGCATGGACACGAGCAAGGGGGATTTCTCGACCCAATCGTCCGGAATTGGCATTTCAGCAAGTAAGTTCATACGTCCGTCGATATCGACCGCACCTGACGTTGTGAGGTTAACATCGCCAATGTGCATATTAAGATGTTGATGAGCAACTTGACCATTCTCCATGCGGAAACGGATATCCTGAGTTGGCATATTCAGCCAAGTTTTGGGATTACTTGCCAACTGGGAAAAATCTTGTTTACGAATCGCGTTGACCTGCTGAACCAGTCCGATAATCTGATTGGAGAGGGGGCCGGGACCAACCTGCGCGTTGTGCATTATCAGTTGGCCATCCACCAATTGGGAGCGTGGGTTCATGGGATTCAAGCGAGCTTCGTTAAGTTTCATGCTCAGCCGTCCCTCAACCGAAGTGGCTTGAGCCACTAAGGGAGCAACGTATTTCAGCCAGCTTTCGCACATTTCTGGGGTGATGGCAACGTTATCAAGTACGGTCATCGGTTTTTGAGTGAGCATCATTTCGTCGCTAGTCAGATCTCCCGCGACATCCCAGCGCAACACACCGCCACTGACGGGAATTTCCGCAGCCGTGCTCAGTAGGCCATTGGTGATGCTGACCGGAACGTCAGCCGTACCAACTTGGATTCCTACAACGCGAGCCTGTTCCCAACCGATGCGCGTGGACGCTTGAAGGCCAGCCAGCGCGCTAGTTGATTTTTGGTCAGCGCCTGACGACCACTTAACTTCGATAGGGACAGTCTTTTGTCCGGCCAATTGCACGTGATCGCCAACCCATGGACGCAGCTTCTGCCCTACTTGTCCGGCATCGTAAACGCATTGCCCTTTGAATAATGCTGACTGCATGTTTGCGGTACTGGAGTAGTCTAAATTTCCAGCCAGATGTAACCAGGGAGCTTGCACCTCAAGCTTATGCAGTCGAAGAGCGGAGTCCGCCGATTGCCACGCTCCTTCCAGCACTGCGGCAAGGTTGGGTTCAGTCCACAATTGCTCTTTCGCAGCGACCGTACCAGCACCACCGGACTGTTGGCTGGCGACCTCCAATTGCTCAGTATTGGTTTTCAAATTGAACGCAGCTTCCTGGTGGTTGATCTGCCAGGCCAAATTACCCTGCATACGGCCTGACAGACTTAAACGGCTCTGCGACGGCAGACTGACCAAAGCCGTCTTTGCTGTCCCTTGGGAAGAGCTCGGTTGAGCAACAGAATTTCGGCTAGGTTGCCGTACGTTATTGACCAGACGGCCCAGGTCGACCAAGAAGGCCGCTTGACCAATTCGTCCATCTTTGGGGTTCGCGGCAGGTGAGTCTGCTGCACCAAGGGAAAACGCTGTCGCGCGAACTTCAAGCTTCTCGACTGCTAGCTTGGAGAAATCATCTGAGTCGACGCGTCCTTTGAAGGTACCGACCAATTGAGGTTCAGCCAGCGTGATACTTGTTGTCGAAATCTCAAACGGTTCAAACTTCCAACTTGCCTCGTTCAATTCCAGTTTGCGAGCATCGAGTCTCCCTCCTGCCTGTAGTTCAGCGTTTCCCGATACACGTGTGTCGGGAAAAGTAATCTGAAACACTGCGGCGCGGCGCTGCCAACTGGCGAGGTCGCCTCGCAGCGTTGCTTTGAAAGCGGATCCAGAGTTGACTGCCTTGACAGTCCCTTTACTGCCGGAATCTGCGACCAGCGGCAGGGGTTCCAGCAAATCGAGCTGCAATGCTTCTTGCTCAGCCCGCATGACAAACTGCCCTCGATCAATATGCGTGAATTGAGTACCGCTCAATCGTGCAGTTGCCTCGACCGCTCCTTGCCATGCTGGCTCGGATAATCGACCACCTGAGGCGACTGTAAATGCCAGAGGTGTGGTCGCAATTTTACCTGCCAATTTCAGAACATCAGGCTGCACCTGATTCCAGTCAACGTTCACGTTAGCCGAGCCTGACATCGATTGGAGTGGTAATTCTATCCACTGCGCGACCTTCTGTTGCAAACGATCCAAGTTCACATTACCCGCAAATTTTCCTTGCTGGATATTGCCTGAACCCGACAATTCGCAAAACTCCGCAACCACTTGGCTGGAAAAATGATGCAGCCCGTTGGCGCTAGGTTCGACGGTCGCTGAGACCTTTAGTGGTTCACTCCATACGAGCTTTTGTCCACCGGCCACAGCCGACAAGTCGGCTAGAGTCAATTCGAGCTGGCTGCGTGGTACGTTGGCAGCATCCAATTCCTGAGTCCAACGAAATTGCGCGTTTCCAGAGTTCAGTTGCATGCCATCTTTCATTGGCACCAATGTTTGCGCTGCGTTGACTAAACGGGGTAGATCCACTGTTCCTGAAGCGTTAATTGTTGCATTGGCCATCCAGGGTTGAGCAACTGTAGGAGGGACTATGGGCAACGGCAATCGAGCGGCCGCATTCACGCTAGCGGCGTCGCAGGTCAACTGGATTTTTTCTAACATCAGTTGTTGCGAGTCGAATGAGCATTTTCCGATCAAAGAGATTTCGGCGAGTTGAGCCGGTTTGTTGCCGACGATCTGCGGTGCATCGATTGAGAGATTTCGCGCTACGACTTGCGGCAGCTCAACACTCCAACGCGACGAATCCAGGTAAGCACTTGCAAATTGTCCCGAGACATTTCCTGTGAGATTGTCTACAGGGATTTCAGGCAAACGATGTTTGATAGCTCGCCAGACTCCCAGCGGTATCGCGTTCATCGCCGCTCGCAATGCCAGCCCCTTGGATGTACCAAAATCTGCCTCGGTCAACTCGGCTTTTACAGTGCCTGTGGTTTGATCACCCGGTGTCAGTGCGTGCAAGTTAGCCTGCAATTGCATCGGTCCTAGAATCTGCCCGGACCGGGGAAGGTCAAGTGAGAATGCTTCCACGGCTAACAGCCATGATTCGGTACTATCGCGATTGCGCAAGCGGACTTTGGCGTCGGTGACTTTCAAGCGTCCTTCCCATGCGACCGCTGCAGGAGCGCCCGTTGACTTATCAGTAGTCGATACTGCTGGTTGGCCGCCAATCAGGTGCTGCAACGAGCGTTCGATATTTGTGGAACCAGCGTGTGCTTCGACGTCGACCAACACTTCGCTCAGGTGTATCGTGCCTAAGTCAGCTGACGACATCAGCCACGCCAACAACCCCTTGTCTGTGTCAATTGTCCCGACCTCGGCTAGAACTACACCGTCACCATTGGCGATTTTCAAGCCAGATAGCGACGCCGGAGTGAACCAACCCGCGCTCACTTTCTCCAAGTCAATGCGCAGTGGCTGGAGTCCGCCGAAGCGTTCAACGGCAGCGAGAACGATCGAACGATGGATTAACAGGCGTGGCAAGATCGCTACGACCACAGCCCCCAGCAGCAGAAACATCAACAAAAATGGACGTCGCCGCTTGCGGGTATTCAGCTTTTCAAACTGTTCAGCTCGATCGGCTTGTTTGTCTCGTTTCATAGGGGACTCCTGTTTCCTTGTTCCCACGAAAGTCAACTGATTCTAGGAAATATCATCGAACCGTCGCCAGACCGATCGACACCGCGATAATGATATTTACCAATGAACCGCCATTGATAGCATTGGGGTCGAAGGACCATGCACCGCCAAGTGAGTTGAAAGACGTATGCGAATTAGCAGCTACAGCTTGTCTCAGACACGAGTTTCTTAAGTTCTATAGCTTCTTGGGTTTGGACAAACCAAGTTTCTGCGGAGCAAACTGGGAATTGGCTCGGTGGAAACCTTTCCTTGCCGTTTTCATGCGCACCGAATTGGGTCCGGGCTGAGCACAAAGCACCTTCGTATTCCACGGCGCGGTGTCTCGCGGTATCACCTGGCGGCGACCGTGGCATTGGCTGCGGACCGATAATAGTCGATCGTTCTTTGCAGACCTTCTTCGAGACCGACTTTCGGTTCGAATCCAAGTAAGTGCCGGGTCAGAGACATGTCGGCCAAACTCTCGCGCACATCACCAACTCTTGCGGGCTGGAAATCGGGCTTCACGGGAACGGCAAGTAGGTCAGCCAAAATGTGAAGCAATTGCAACAAGGTTGTTTGCCGGCCATCAGCCATGTTCAAAATGCGTCCAGCAACATGTTCGGCTTGACTAGCCAAAATATTACCTTCCACGACATTTCCGACGAACGTAAAATCTCTCGATTGTCCGCCATCGCCGTAGACGATTGGTCGCTGGCCAGTGAGCAATCTGGTAACAAACAGAGGAATGACGGCGGAGTAGGGACTGTTCGGATCCTGCCTGGGACCAAACACATTAAAATATCTCAGGCCGACCGTTTCTAAGCCAAAGCTGCGATGGAAAGCCTCAAGGTAGAATTCTCCCGCCAGTTTGGCAGCGGCATAAGGGCTGAGCACTTGTGGTAAATCGGATTCTCGCTTAGCCGAATAGGGGCGGTCTCCGTAGGCGCTACTACTGGCGGCATACAACACACGTCGCACACCAGCCCTAACAGCCGCGTGTAGCACCGTCACCGTACCGGTCACACATGCTCGATGGGTTGCCAAAGGATTATCGAGGCTCATTGGAACGGATGCTAACGCAGCTTGATGAAAGACAATTTCAACATGCTGCATCGCTCTTTCAACAGTCTCTTGGTCGGCGACATCACCCTCGATAAATTCGATGTCGTTGGCCACGTGTTTCAGATTGTGTCGAAATCCAGCGCAGAGATTGTCCAGCACGCGCACTCGTCCACCGAGTTCGACCAAGCGTGTGGCAATGTGCGAGCCAATAAAACCGGCTCCACCGGTAACTAAATAACTGGTCATTATCGACCTTTGTTTCTGTCTAAGTATGTCTGTCTAAGTTTGTTGGTGCATCGGCGACTTCGGTGGCTGGTATTTCCGCTGGCCTGATTCCCAAGGGCGAACTGATCAAGCAGCGATCTCGCGGCTCATGGGCAGACTGCTGGCCTGCGCATCGGTATTCGCGTCGGCGACGATAATCGTGCCAGCCAACGAGACACCACAATGATCCAAGATGGCAATCTCGCGCATTATCCAAGCATGGCTGGCGCAGGAAACAGGACCGAGAACTATGTAACTGTTGTCGCAGTAACGACCAATAGTACGCGCAGGAACCTGGTGCATCGGTCCTAAATCGATCAAGATCAACCGGTGGTTTCGCTTCCAACCGGCCAACCATTTAGGCAACGATTGCAAGGCAACTGGCGCCGAGCCTCCGACCGGAATCGCCAATGAGACTTCGTTCCAATTTCCCAGCGCCGAGCGTTTTAGTGGCGGGGTTTCGAATGGATAGCCCTGAGTAAACTGCAATGCTTTTTCCACCGAAGATTCCGTCACCATCAAACGGATCAACAATGTCGGATCTTCCATTCGCTCTGCAACCACACAAGTCAATCGATCGACCGCACGACGATCGATGAGCAAGCGACTACCGCTCATCAACCCGATCGTAAAATTTACCGCTTTCAACGCTTGCTCGGAAGCAGCAGTTGCCCATTGCCGCAACAGCTTGTCCTGTGAGCTACGTCGTTCTATCTGCAACACGTTCAACCTCGATCTTTACAAGCCCAGAAAACGAATTTCGCATCGATAGTGTTTTGATACAATACCGCTGTACGGCGCTGGAACCAGTCGCAGAAATTGTGACTTGCCGACATTCATCGATACCCAGTCCAAGCAACAGAGCCCTAGCCAACTGGATTCCAAATACTGCGACGACAATCAACTGCGCAGTTTTGTAAACAATCGGCCATACGACTGCGGTTCGGTTCGCTCCGACGAGTTCGGTACGTTCGATAATTTCATACTCAGTGGAATATCGTCTTCGATGATCAGCATTTCGCGATCGTCATCCAGCGAGCTCTCCGATTCGTCAATGGGCTCTTGATTTAGTGATAGGATTGTCGGTTCATGTTCACTAACTTCATCCGCAGCAGTGCTGGCGGCGGGTGCGGGAGCGCGCGAATAATCGACCGAAATCCGCTCAATACTTACAGGATCCACTGAAAACGCTGAGAAATTAAGTTGAGAGATCAGATCTTCAATTTCTTCGTGCAGCACAGCTTCCATATTGGCTGACGCTAATGACGTGTCCACTTGCCAAGCTTGTTCGGTCGGCTCAATATTGATGGAGATCGTTGGGGACTGCGCACCTTGAGTGTTCACTGCGGCAGACCCTTGCAATTGCTGTAAACTGTCTTCCATGTCGGCAAGCTGCTGTGCCGCCTCGATATCGCGCGCAACGGAATCGTAATTATTAAATTCCGTCGCTTGAGGCAATTCTCTTTCCTGCACAGCCAACGGTGTCGCTGTGGGATTACCCCAAGCTTGCTGGCCAGCCGATGAAATATCAAATTCTTCGTCGAAGTCATCTCCGAACAAAGTCGTATAGCGAGCTGCGGGATTCACAAACTCGTTGTGAGGCTGTGCATCGCCACAGGGTGCCAAGCTCTCGCAGGCAACCGTTGCCTGTGGAGTGCAGAAAGCAGGACTGCTAAACCACTCGGCAGAATCCCTATTGGTGTCGGCAAATTCGGCCTGCAGGATTTCCTGCTGGCCATCATTGAACACCAGCATATCGATATCATGTTCGGGTGCGGAGCTGGTCGCGCTAGCCGTAACTCCTTCATTGACTTCCGCCCCCCATACTTGTTCGAAATTCAATGTGGGACGCAGAGCGTCGGCGGGCAACGTGTGGCCAGCTTTCTCGGACTGACCCGATTCTGTTGATAATTGCAAACAAGCTTCATCGGGAAAAGCAATTGTAATCGGTGCATGGTTATCATGCGGAGGCAAGCTGCTCATGCCAGCGAAGAAATTTGGCCGATC
>CAZVBC010000141.1:0-16279 GCA_964625155.1 uncultured Pirellulaceae bacterium | reverse complement strand
CTTCCCCTCCCTGTCGCACCGGAGCTACAAGTGAGTTCGACGAGTCTTCGAAGGCCCCGCAAGCTGACTGACTTATTCGGCAGAAAAATGTTCGGGCAAAAAAATCCGGACGCGGATCACAGATCATAAAACTGTCAATTTCCATTTGTCTGCCCTTCCATCTTTTTGCCCAATTGTTCCCAACCCCACAACTACTTCCCCTCCCTGTCGCACCGGAGCTACAAGTGAGTTCGACGAGTCTTCGAAGGCCCCGCAAGCTGACTGACTTATTCGGCAGAAAAATGTTCGGGCAAAAAAATCCGGACGCGGATCACAGATCATAAAACTGTCAATTTCCATTTGTCTGCCCTTCCATCTTTTTGCCCAATTGTTCCCAACCCCACAACTACTTCCGCTCCCTGCCGCCCCATTTCGGTGCAAAATATTCATTCCATGCAATAATTTTGTAAAGCGAGAACAAATGAGGCGAATGCGCAAATTCAGATCAAGCCCAAAGGTACCGGCCAACGCGTCTGCGTTCAGGTGCTTGCTGAACGTCCGTCCGCTGTCTACCCCGATCGCTCGAAGATGTGATTCCTGCGGCCAGTGGAACGAGCATGTACGATCAAACTGAAAGCTGGACCAACTCTTGAGGCGGTTCGGCTTCGATGAGCTTCAAGTCGAATTTGTCCTGCAGTACTTTGAAAACGTTGGGAGTTACGAACGCTGGTGGAATTGGGCCCAAGCGAATTCCTTTTACACCCAAAGCTAGCAAACTGAGCAATACAGCAACGGCCTTTTGCTCGAACCAAGAGAGGACGATTGACAAAGGGAGATCGTTTACTGAGCAGTTGAAGGCTTTGGCTAGTCCAAGTGCCACTTGTACCGCGCCGTACGCGTCGTTGCATTGCCCCATGTCCAAAAATCTGGGCAAACCGGCAACGGTACCATAGTCGTGATTGCGAATGCGATACTTACCACAACCCAAGGTCAAGATAATCGATTCTTGTGGTGTTTGCTGCGCGAGCTTGGTGTAATAGTTACGTCCCAGTTCAGCCCCATCGCAACCACCGATTACATAGAATCGCTTGATTTGCCCGGACTTGACTGCGTCAATGACCTTATCAGCTAAGCTCAAGATGACGCTGTGATGAAAGCCGATTGTCGACTCCCGCACTTTCCGCTCGGGAAGCAAGGGTAGTTGCTTGGCTAGCGAAATAACTTCCGAAAAATCGGCCGACTTCAATCGCTTGCCGCCTGGCACCGCCGTAATGCGAGTTGTAAACAATCGATCTTTGTACGAGTCGGGCGGAATCAATACGCAATTGGTTGTCGCAACGATGGGCCCTGGGAATGCTGGAAAGTCCCATTGTTGGTTTTGCCATGGTCCTCCGTAATGACCAGCCAGATGCGGATATTCTTTCAACTTCGGGTAACTGTGGGCCGGTAACATTTCGCCGTGCGTATATACGTTGACCCCAGAACCAGCCGCTTGCTGCAGGAGTTCATCCAGATCGACCATATCGTGACCTGTAACCAAAATCCCTTTTCCAGCCTTTGTTCCCTCGTACACTGTCGTCGGACTGGGCTTTCCAAAGCGTTCGCTGTGGCCAATGTCTAACATTTCCATAACTCGAACGTTCTTCATTCCACATTCAAGTATCAATTCAAATAAACTCTCCATGTCAAAGTTGACATTCGTCACCGTCGCAAACAGTGCTTCTTCAATAAACGCATTAACCGCCTCATCGGTCTTTCCCAAACGGCGCGCGTGATTGGCGTAAGCAGCCATGCCCTTTACGCCATAAAGCAGAATCTCTTGCAGCGATTGGATGTCCGGATCTTTCCCACATACTCCGACTTCTGTGCATCCACGCCCACCTTGAGTTTGTTCACATTGATTACAAAACATGATCTGCCTCCAGTCTCGGTTAGGAACCTGGTCCAAAAAACAATGCGTCGCAGATCGTACCCCACAATTAATCGGATATCAAGATCCTATTCTCTTGTTTTTATGGCTTTGGCCGAGTTTGTAGAAGGGTGCACTGGTTACTGGGGTTTGCCCCTTAACCGCCGTCACGCCTGCTCCCCCCGCCACACCCTCTGGGGATCTGAATACTCGCGAGGCGTAACCGTTGGAGCCTCATTTGCCGCTCAGTCCAAGGCAGAGCCATGGAATGAGTATTTTCAGAAGTGCAGAAGTTGAATTCCGTTGGTAACGAGAAAGCCGTTTATATCGTCCGGTGGTCAATGCGAGCTCTTAACTGCGCGTGCAATTTGGAATTGTGCCTGTCGAGTAAGCTACGGTTTCAATGGCTGTGAATTGACTTTGTGGGAATGCTCAATCATCGTCTGCGGCATCGTGCCGCTCAGCACCGGTTCCGAAATTTGGAACAACCCTATGCAGTTTATGAGGCGTTATTGGATCGCGGGGCTCGTTTTGTTGCTGGTATTCATCCATGCAATCATCATCGGGTACGTTCGCGCTGAAGCCGCCAAACTAAAATCCGTTTCTAGTGGCGAAGTACCTCTCGGGCTGTTCTACGTCCAGTCCGAAGACCGTCAGCATTTGACCCAGTTGCGGATTCTTTTGGCCGTGCCTTTGGAATTTCGGCTTTCCGCCAAAGCGACGGTTGAACACAATCGCTGGACTGTCCACGAAGCCATTGAGCAAGCTCTGAGGCAAATCGACAAGTCACTGTTAAGAGACTCTTCACTGCTGAAGGTAAAAGAACTTGTCGAGCAGACGGTCGAGAAAATCTTGGATGAAGAAGTGGTTGATGATGTAATTGTCTGCGAGCGCATCGATTGGCCGGTAAATCAATTTTGCCTGCGAGCTCCCCAGTCATTAACCGTTCCGAGCGAGAGCTTGGAACCACTGGATGCAGTCACCAAGCCAACTCACGCTCGAAAACAACGGTTAACGGCTTCCGAACAAACCGAAACTCCAGAAAATTCTGCTGCAACCGAAGCGGAATCAACAGACGCAAGCGAAGGGGACTCACAAGAACCTGCATCCACCTAGGTGAACAGCAGAAGAGTAACTACCAACGCATTTTAGATCTCGCGCCGCAAGCTTGGCCTTTTAGAAATCTGACGTTGACGCAAGTTACGGTAGTTTTATTCCGCGCGAGCCGTCCGGTCGGTAGTAGGTACGTCAACAATCCACACGCAATAAAAACGGGGACGAGTGGAACACTCGCCCCCGGGGCGAACCTACAGTTTAACGATTCTCTGCCGAACAATCATTACTCTGGCGAGCAATCACTGATCGTCTTGGAAGACTTCACCACCACCGGCAGAGCCCATCGAACGCCATGTATCCAACGCAATTGAGTTGGAGACAAAGCGAACCGAACCATCACACAAAGTGGCTTGAACACCACCGATGTGACGACTGCGAGCCGCATGTGTTTCGGCACCTGCTGTGACTACGTTGCCTGTCGCTGCAGCACGTACAATGCACGGCGGATTCGAAGGAATTCGAGCGGCTCCCGTAGCACAACTTTGCTCAACGACGTCAGGTTGCGAAGTGTTGGGAGGCAACAGCGTCTCAAAATGACAACCTCCACCCCACCAATTAAATCCGCTCAAATCACCACCTTGCCCTTGTAAGCACTCGGAGAACGCAAGGGTGTTACTGGTTCCATCGCTGACATCGGATAGGGAAGTGCTCAACTTCAGCGCGTTGATGTTCGTGTGAATCCAACTGTAAAACGAAGCTTGTGTTGTGGAGACATAACTTTGATTCATCGGAGCAATGTACTCGATAAATGGAGCGCCGCCCCAAACATTTGGCTGACCAGTACTGGTCACACCATAAGGACTCAATCGGCCACGTGTCGTATTACCATAGTTGGCAACATAATTGTGGAAGGTAAGACCGCTGATCACCGAAGGGGATGCAGTATTCCTATCACTGGGACAGGTATAAACTGGGTACTGTTTTTGTGTAACTGGAAAGTTTCGAGAATCACCATAACGTGGTCCGCCCGAGCGGAAGCCTTGCACTGCTCCATAAAATACGTAAATGTTGTAGGCGTTCGCTTGCTCGACATACGGCAGCAAACCGACCAACCACGAACCATGAACACCGTGCCAGTTGCCGATGGGCAGTTTCTTGAACGTGTCCATGTAGTTGTGTGTTGCAAGTCCAATCTGCTTCAGATTATTGGAACACTGCATGCGACGCGCGGCTTCACGAGCCGACTGAACTGCGGGAAGAAGCAAACCAACCAACACACCGATGATGGCGATAACCACCAACAATTCAACAAGGGTAAACCCCAAACTTTGTCGTTTCATAAACGACTCCTCCGAAAAAAAGAGACATACGGAAACCTAAGCAAGAACTACTAAATCACTTCTTTGTAGAAACTTGAAATTCAAAAACGTTACCACTATCTTTAACTTCGACTTCTTGACTCCAGCCTTCAGGCACAAAGCTCTTTCGCGCAGGCATAATGTCATCACCTGGCATCTTGCCTGCCGAGACTCCAAAATTGGAGCCGTCGTCGCCGGTCATCGTCACTCGATATTTACCAGGTGGCAGACCATCCTTTTTCTCAATCTTGAATTTTCCGCTGGTGATCACTCCACCACTTGAAATCCCACCAGCCTGCAATGGTTCGAAACTGATCGAACCATTTGGAATCGGGCTTCCGTCGGAAGTTGCAGATCCCGACAACTCCTTTCGATTGAGACCGTCGCCACCACCACAGCCGCTCACACACACAGCAGCCACAACCGTAGACCAAGCCACACACCTTAACGCTCGCGATGCGTTGGAAAGAACATCAACAAATTCAACTTTCATGCGCACGACCTTTGTAATGAACGAGCTACTCAGCTTCAAGCAAAATCAAACGTCAGTTGATGAGAGCCTGCTCTACTGCCAACTATTCGCTTGATTGCCAAAATTATGCCAACAATCAAGTTAGCAAGTACCCGTCAGCAAAGTCAACTAACCGAAACCAAGCGTACTACAATTTAATCTTACGTTGCCACTCGAGTACCATTCGATTGAGGGTAATTTGGTTCACTTTTCATCAGCTATGAGAATGAATCCACGCGGCTTACGTGAAAAGCAAGATAAGACATTGACTAACCAGCGACTGAGCAAGGAGAGCGAACTTCACGCAATAGGCTGTGCCAGGGTCCGGGTAGGTCTTGCGCTCGAAAAGCATTGTTAGGCTACATTCATTCTGCTAGGATGAATTAATCGGCACACCCCCATGCCTCACCTCGGCCTCATTTCCTGAAAATGGGATTGTTTAAAAGTGAGGCTGAACTCGCACATTCCCTGCAAACAACTCCCGCCCATTTCCCACAACAATTTGCGGTTCTGTTATGAATTGTGGCCATTCTCAACAAGTAACCCATGCCTATTCAACTGAGCCCACTAACGTAAATCACGACCCGGGTTGGTGGCACAGACAATTCACCAGGCGTGGAGCATTGGAAATTGGTACTGGGCTATTCGGGTTAAATTTAGTCAGTGCACTGGCGGCAGAGGACTCATCCCCCAAAAAGAGGCCAGACGTAGCGTGCATATTCTTGTTCTTGGCGGGTGGCGCTAGTCAATATGAGACATTTGATCCCAAGCCAAATGCTCCAGTTGAAATCCGTGGACTGTGGAGCCCAATGCGTACCAATGTCCCTGGAACGTTGATATGTGAAAAACTACCGCTCATGGCACAGCGCATGGACAAGGTCGCTGTAGTCCGATCTTGGCAAGGGAAAAGTGGCTCGCACGATACGGCTTCGCAACACGTGGCGAGCGGTTTTTTGCCTGCACGAACTGGACAGTATTTCCCAAACTTTGGTTGTTTGATTTCAGCGATTTTTGGGAGCAAGCTACCTGGAATCCCGGCACATTTTGGCTTGCCGGTTGCCGCTCGCTACACCACGCCGCCAGGATATCTTGGACCAGCTTTTGATGCCTTCAACGTCAAGGAAGATCCGTCGGCCGGAAAGCTGCAAGGAAACAAACTGACGCTTGCCGCAACTCGATTTGACGATCGCCGTTCGATGTTGCAGCAGCTTGAGGATCTCGCCAAGCTTCAAGAATTGAGTGCCGTCAACCAAGTTGAAGCACACGACAAGTTTTCGCGCGAAGCCGTCTCGATGCTGACCAGCGGGGCTATGGAGAAGGCGATGAATTTAGACGACGAGCCAATGAAGTTGCGAGCGCGATACGGCATGAATGAAGTTGGTCAGCGTGTTCTCTTGGCGCGTCGCTTAATCGAAGCTGGCGCACGGTTTGTGACGGTGAACCATGCTGTCCAAGGTGGTTTGTTTGGAGCGGGGCAAACCAATGGAACGTGGGATAATCATCACTTGCTCTTTGATTCGATGATGTCGTTCCAACACTTACCAAAGGATATCCCCAGCGGATACAAGTGGCACCAGAATCCAGGTCCAGGAAACCTTCCGCAGCTCGATATGTCACTTTCGACCTTACTAGATGATCTCCAAGTCAGAGGTATGCTCGATTCAACTTTGGTGGTCGTAATGGGCGAGTTTGGCCGGACTCCAAAAATAAATCAGGATGGCGGGCGCGATCACTACCCCAATTCTGGCTGTCTGTTAATGGCCGGAGCCGGTGTATGTGGTGGCGCGATTATCGGTGCCACGGACAAAACAGGCGCCGCGCCGAAGACCCGACCATGGGGCCCGGAAGATGTTGCCGCGTCCATTTATCATGCCTTGGGAATTGATCATCGCGCTACCTATTTCCCTCGGCTCCCTCGCCCCACACAAATCGCCGACGGCAATGTAATCGAAGGACTATTTGCCTGACGGTGCGTGCCAACTCACTGACGCATTTGAAAGTGGCGATCCAATGAGCTTTCGAGAAGGCAAGTTGCTGTTGAGATTTGCTAATGGCAAAATAGGAATTTCGAAGATCGAAAATGCTTGCGATTAAAACGCGTCATGCTCGACGCGTATAAGTACTGCAAGTTGCAAGGTCATTAAGCTTGATTCTCCGGCGGCGAAGCTGGGGCATCGCTGGAGACGCTGCTATCCACTAATGGCTGAGCGGCTGAGGCTAATAGAGGCTTAATACTATTGATGGCGTCGAATCCCCAAATTCCCCCTACGAGAAACGCTGCAATGGTGGCAATAAACGAGACATTGATCTCCAAGCCATTGATCAACAGCAGTGTTGCTCCAGCGATAAACCCGACCAGCGAAATTGACAGCTTCAATAGAATTGCAGTGCCGTAGCGGCGTCGTGCACTGGCTTGAATTGCAGTGCGTGCACTACTATTAGCCAATTCTCGCATGGCGGCCAGATCACGTGGCTTCTCGTGAGCCATGCCTCGTGGCACATACTGCTCTGGGTCGAATGGCTGAGTCGGTATGGCCTCCGGGCCAAGTGCCCGCGTGGAGATTGGACCCGATGTGCGTGTGTTCAGCGATGCGGTCGCTAATCGTTCTTCGAGACTGGTTGTCCGCTGCTCAATTCGACTCTTGGAGGTTTCCTGCGCTGGTGTTGGCTTGGTGGCGGTAGCTGTTCTGGCAGATTCCTGCGGTTCAGACGATTTTTTCGGCGTTGGCTTTGCTGGTTCGCTGTTATCCCCGCGCATGCGCGCCAGCAACCTCTGCATATAGTCTTCGACGCTTTCTTCACTCTCCTCATTTTCTCCGGAATCTTCTGTACGGGTAAGAGGCTCGCGAGTCGAGATACTTCGCGGATTCGACGCACCAACTGGTTCGTCTTCTTCGCCCTGCTCAGGTGACAGATCGGCAGCCGAGTAGGGCAGAGTTCCCGTATCAAATTGATTAGCTCGTTGATTGGATTCGTTCTCAACTTCGGGTTCATCTAGTTGAAAACGAGCGAGCAACGACTGCTCGGGTAACGAGTTGTGAGTTGGGCGGGACGATTCCCCGGCTGTGTCTTTGGCTTGCTCCTTGAAATAGCTGCCTGACAGTCTCGCCATGATGTCATTGATCGAATTGGTGACTTGCTCTTCGTGGCTACTAGCGGGCAGTTCTTTCTCGTACTCGGTCGGCGCGTCCACCGATACTGCTGGGTCAGTTGCCATCGAAGTGGGCTCTTCTGCCGACTGCTGTTCAACTCCATGTTCAAAGGCTGATTCGTCGAATGTCGATTCGTATGAAGCCGGCGCAAGTTGCTCCCAAATGTTCGTCCCAGGTTCTGGAATCTGTGGTTGCTCGAACTGCGAAAAACCAGCAGAGTATCCGTCGTTTACTGGGTAAGTACTGCTTGGGGAATAACCAGCATAGTCTGAGTCAGCAGGTTGTGGGGGAAAATGATTGGCTGCCTCAGATTCATTTGCCTGCGCTAAGTCCGCGCAATCTTCAATACTGGCCGTGTCCGACAGCGACACAGGGTTCGAAGTCATTTGTGGTGATATTGTTTGCGTTCGAAGCAATTCATCGTGAGCATCAAAACCATTGTTATCGGAAGCGGGTGAGTACGCGTCCCCTTGCGATGTGTAGGACTCCTGTTCTGTCGTCGATGATTCCTGAAGACGCCGATAGGCAGGAAGTTCGCTAACATGGTCGACAGAGTATGATGGTCTTGATTCAACGTGTGGGCGAGTGACCTGAGTGAGATCCTCCGATTTCCACCAAATCGGAATCTGTTCCGATGGCGGATCTGGATCGAGTACGCACGCCACCTGCTGCACCTGCTGAATGATGGGTTCATGTTCTGAACCGCTATTCGCTACGGAAGTAACTGCATCATTGGGCGGTGTCTCTGGGACCTGCTGCTGGGCATTGAATTGGTTCGGATGACTGTCAACGTGCTCCGCGACTTGCGCGAGCATGGGGCTCGACACCGTAGCATCATTAGCTATCGATTGAGTCAGCGGCTCGGGATTGGTTGCGAAAGATTGCTGGGAACCGTGCGTTACAGAGGGATTAAGTTCGGGCTGAGAAAATTGATTTACAGGACACGCTGGAGAGCTGAAATTCCATGCATTTTCTTGCGATCCTGTCAGCGAATTGTTCGCGACCGATTGTGGGTGATTTTGCCTCTCAGCAAGCTGTTGAATTTGGTCATAAAAATCGTCTCGCAATAGCACATTCGAATGCCACTGAACAAGCACGTCAGTGGATGCGCGCACCGAAGCAATTGAATCCTGTAGCGATATCTGCCATGCCGTGTTTTGCTCATTAGCCGTGTGTTGTACCAATTGCAAGGTATCAACTGCTGCGGCTAATGTATCCAGGCTCCCTGCAAGACGCTGAACAACCTCTGGCATCTCGGCGAGTTTGTCAGTTACGGCCTCTTTCCAGTGCACGTCGGTATTGGCGATTGTGCTGTTCTGATCTTGCAACTGGCGCAATAACGCAACCACGCCTTCGACGCGTTCCTGGAGCTGTTTGATCGATTCTTCTTGCACATGATAACTGGCTCTGAGGCCTTCGGATTGGTCATGATTCAACGACGCGGAAACCATTTGCTCGACGCCAACGATTCTCGAATGGATTTCAGCCACTCGCTCGGCCATCGACTCGAGACGATCCGTTTGGCGCGTCACCAGATCCTCAACCGCCTTCTGTGAATCCGCAATTTGCAATGTTGAACTCTGCGCCAAAGCAGCACTTTCGCGCAGGCGTTCCTGTTTCGATCGTTCGATTTCTTGCTTTACCCAATTGACAGGTATCGACAGATCTTGAAGTTTGTTTTCTAACGGTGAAACCGCATCTCTGATGGCTTGGGTTATCCACTGTCGCGAGGCGAGACTCTGCTTTTCATTGGACGCGAACTGGGGTTCGTTCACGTGAGTGGACGTGACCCGTGGTGACGGTGTAGATAATGGCTCGAGTTGGTTTTGAGGATTCGCCTGATTGATCGGGGCATCGGCTTGGTTCGTGATTGTCCTGGCAAGCGAAAAGCGTATCGGGTGATTCTTTAGATTCTCGATGGTAGAATTGGGGCGGGTTGCCGGCAGAATAGCGCCTATTGGTTTCTTCGCCCCGTCAGGCGCCCGTGTTGCAATTTCTTTTGCGGCGATTTGCGTGCTGCGTGAGAATTGAAACTTGTGTCCAGCGAGCTCAAACGAAGTTCGCGTGTCCGACAAAAGTAATTCGCTGACCAGATTTCCGTTAGCCGACACTTTTGGCGCAAGAGCTCGCAAAAATACTTGTTGTGCACCGATGACGAGCAGCGCATGGTGAGGTGCGATGCCCGGCAATTCGCAGCGCACTGCGCATTCGGGAGCGGTACCAATCGTGCATTTAGATTGCCAGATCGTCCATTGCTGTTTGGCTTTTCCTTCTTTATCCAATAAAGCCAATGTTCCGCGTATACTGCCGGACTTGGCGGTCGGATTAACAGCACTTTGTTTGGCTGTCTGAAGTTGGAGGTCAATGGCCATTCCGTTGTCTACTCCATTACATCGCTCAATCCATCGCGAGAATTCTCATCATCGAATTTCGCGCTGGAGTATTTACTGTTAACCGCGCTTGGCTGCGTCAATGTCCACCTGAGCGTGCTACTCCACTGTGCCAGTAAGAGTCTCCAGATTACTGCAGGTGTTGTGTGCGCGCAGCCATTCACGTTGATCCGCTATCGACTAGCGTGAACTCCATCTACGTTGGTTTCTTTGAACACAGAGCAGTTTTGTCCACAGAGGTTGGTTTAGTGCAGCGTTCAACGGACGCACAGGCGACGGAAAAGAAAAGGCCGAATTCTTTCCTGATCAACTAAAGTTAAGCTTTACCGGTTGAGAACGACGTCGAGTTCACAAGGCGCTCGGGGTTTGAGCATTTACCGTGACACGGAGAAGCTTGCGGACGGGCTCTAAATGACTCATTTGACTCAGCCGCTTCTACCTAGACACCGCTACCAATTCGCCTATCTTGACAGTGGAAAGATATGGATTTACTATTAGCGTTTCTGTTCTTGGAGCCATGTGTTTTCCTTGTGAGAAACAAGGCAAATCACTTGTGTAACAAATTGCGAGATTCCCGGCCAATACAATGAACAATCTTCAGGCTATTTGGGCTTCATGCGCTCGATTATCGGTAAGAATCTTGTTCAGCAAGCGAAAAGTCTGAAATGGCGACTGGTGAACGGCAACTATTGAACTTTGTGGGAACAAAGTTGCTGGGGAGAAAGTTGCTGGGCAGATGGGGGAGGGCATCAACTGTGTCGAAATTGCCGATGATATTTGTCGTCGTTATGGGCCTACATCTGGTTACAGGGTGTGGTGGGCGTTACGCGACTACTTTTGATCGCGAAGTCGACATTACTCGACGAGCGGCTTTGGACAAGCTTAGCGAAACGGAAAAAGAATCTCTGCTGAAAGAGAACCACCCTATTTTGCTTCAGATGAGTGACCCGGCCTTGCGCGGATTGCTGCAATTGTTTGCTCAACTGCCGGACGACCAATTCCGTGAATTAAATGACAAGCAATTCTTGAAATGGCGTTACGCTGACCTCGATTCGTTACATCGCACCGCGTTTGAGCAAGTATTGATGATGAATCTGCGCATGATTCCGGAGGACGAGGCGACCAAGCAAAAGGAAAAATTATTGAAGATGCTCGATCAATGTGATGTCGGGTTTGCGGTCGTACAGATCCCAAGCAGTGGCGAACGGGTCGTTAGCTGTTATGTGTTGTGGCCAGACAAGGTCTTTCCGTCTTGGATCACTGTCGCGAATTCCAAAGCGGCGATGAATGAAGAAGCGACCACCGCTCACATGACAAAGCTAGCGATGCTGAAAGCACTGACACATTCGCACCTGCCCCCGGCTGTGGCTAAACAACCTGAAGTTGAGCAAGACGAAACCACGGCTCGTAAATCCAGTGGTGGCTCCAAACGGGTTCGCCCTATCGCTGCACAACCGATTCAATACCAGCTTCGATGAGTCGCAAGACTTCCTGAGCGACGGTGTCTACCGCGATCTGACCCACGGGAGTTTCTTGGAAAACAGCATCTAATTGCAACGTTACAAATCCATGCACAGTGCTCCAGGCAAACGCTGCCGCAATGCGCTGGTCGAGGATTAAATCCGGTTTGGCATCGCAGTACTCATTGATTGCCGATTGCAAGGCTCCGAAGGCCAGCATTTCGGCCTCCCGTAACTCTGGGTTCTTGCTGGGTTGAGTCAACTCGGGGCGAAACATCAATCGAAAGATCGCCGGTCGGCTCAGGGCGAATTGAACGTATCCTCGACCAACACAGCGCAGAGGCAAGAGAGGGTCGGTAGAACTGACCTTGTCATTCGCCATTTCAGTTCTCAACTGCCGAATTTGCTCCACTAATCGATGAAATCCCTCTGTCGCGATCGCAGCCAATAGTGCCGACTTATTAGCAAAATAGTGATAGGGAGCGGCGTGTGAAACCTGAGCATGGCGAGCCACCTCGCGCAGTGAAATGGATTCGACCCCTTGGTGCTCGATGATTCTAGTTGCGGCTTCAACGAGAACTCGATGCAAATCTCCATGGTGATAGGGTCGGTGAACTCCTGTTGCGGCTGCCATGCGTTTTGAATGTCCTAACTCGATGTCACGTTTTTCTCATCAAATGTTGGTCTTCGTTAGCCATAAGTGGCATTGATCGCATGGCAACTGCAATTAATAACACGTCGCAGGCTGGCGAGGCAATCTCCCAACGTTATATATTCAACTTGTTTTTGGAAAAGCAGGCGACTTTGCGGCGGTGTAGTATCAATTACAATTGGGGCACTATGCATCATAACATCGACACTGCCAAATTGGGTCCGCGAGGACCAGCAATCGGCGCCGCAATCCAAGCGTGCGTTCATTGTGGATTTTGTTTGCCCGCCTGTCCTACTTACCAAGAGCTTGGTCAAGAAATGGACTCGCCGCGAGGGCGAATTCTACTGATGAAAAATGTTCTTGAAGGGAATCTCCAACCGGAATCGGCTGCGGTCCACGTGGACCGATGCCTGGGATGTCTGGCATGTGTGTCCCATTGCCCGTCCGGAGTTCACTATGGAGATTTGGTCAGTTCGTATCGTGATCAGATGCGTGTCGGCGGTAACAAACGACAAACGATTCCAGGCTTACTCGCTAGACTGACCTTGCCTTATCCCAGTCGATTTCGGTGGGCAGTTCGTACCGGTAAGTTTGCCAAACGGTTCAGTTTCTTGGTCCCTCGTGCTTTGCGTCCCATGTTGGATTTAGTCCCGGACCAACTTCCCACACAACAACCTATTGCAACTTTTAATGCAGCTTCTGGCCAACGGCGTGGACGCGTGGCGCTGCTATCTGGCTGTGCGCAACAAGTTCTGGCTCCGGATATCAATGCCGCTGCGGTACGAGTCCTGGTGCGCAATGGAGTCGATGTAGTGGTTCCCAGTGGCCAAGGATGTTGTGGTGCGCTGGCCTGGCACGTGGGACACGGTGGTGACGCACAAAATGCAGCGGCTCGATTATTAAAAGCGATTCCAGAAGATGTCGATGCGTTGCTTACCACTGCTGCGGGCTGTGGGTCGGCCATCCATGAATACCCATTGTTAATGGCTGGCACTGAGTGGGAGAATGCTGCCAAACGTCTAGCTGAGAAATCGATGGATGTTTCCGTGTACTTGAATCGCTTGCAACTTTCAGCCATCCCACGTTTGAATTCACCCCTGCGCATTGCATACCACGACGCTTGCCACTTATCACATGCACAGGGCGTGCGCTCGGCTCCGCGAGAAATATTGGCGCAAATTCCTGGCGTCGAAGTTGTTTCTTTGGCAGACCCTGACACTTGTTGCGGATCTGCCGGAACTTACAACATAGAACAACCCGAATTAGCCAGCAGGCTTGGTCAGCGAAAAGTAGACGATATCTTGCGAACCCGGGCCAGCGTTGTTGCGACAGGAAACATCGGATGTTTAGTACAAATTGAGAAATACTTGCGCAATCGCAATGATCGCATTTCAATTTTGCACACCGTGCAGGTTATAGATCGTGCGTACCGAGAGATTCTCCATTAACTCGCCATCTCATGCCGCCAGGTCTAAACGTTCTGGCGGTGACCGTCGATAGATCACCTTGCCTGCGGGCAAGACAAGACGGTTTACTCCCTCCTGTAATGTTGGCAGGAAGATTCTGACAGATGCTACGACATTGAGAATTGCAACGAGTTTGGGGAACTCTGAAATATGCCGAAGCCATGGCTGCAGCCTGAGAAAGTTGAACATATACGTGCGTTTGTACATGGAGAACTGTGCCAACGCAATCAACTGGAACCATACGCATACCACATGACTGAGAAAGCAGTTGTGAAACAGGGTAAACTCTGCGGATTGTTCTTCTGCATTCACGGTCCGCGCAGTGTTCGCTTAACCGCCGTGTGGGAATTATCTAGCGAAACGGTCATCTTGTATGACTCGCTCGGCCGCCGGTCAGGTGTTCAGGCATTGCCAGCAGCACTTGCGTAGTTATTTTTTTCAAGGACGAATTAACGTGTTGATCTTGTCGCGACAATGCAGTGAATCGATCCACCTGGGCGACCAAATTGTGTTGACGATTGTGTCGATCTCGGGTGATAAAGTTCGCCTAGGCGTCGAAGCCCCCGCAGGTATGCGAATCCTGCGGAAGGAACTCGGCAAAAAAGACGAAATTGTAAACGAGATTGTCTTGCCCTTCCCGCAATCGGATAATCGCAAAGCTGCATAGCCGTTCGAACTTGCTGGCAGGTAAATGGCGTCCAATATTTGGTTGCTTCGCCACAAGCTGCTATCCTCGACGGATCACGACCAATGCAGGTATGCCAGCAATAATAACTGGAAAAGTGCGAGTACACTGCAAACGATCCATGCAAGTCTTGTTTGCCGATTGAACATCATCAAGATGGATGTGGCCACAATTAAGGTTCCCACGCCTTTGGCCAACAAGAGAATGCTGATGTCTCCTGCATCGGCTTCCAGCAACCAGCGTCCAACTGGATTCTGCTCATACGTGCCTATCAGATATCGATGCTCGACGACCAAACCGCCATCGTGGACAGACACAGCAATAACGAACAACCACAACAAGTAGAACACAGCCCGAAATCTCTGTGACACTCCGATGCACGCATGCATGCTCGACCCCGCCTTGCTCGCTGAATGGTTGCATATCTTCATGTGGAAAGATCGGAAACCCATAAGAGTCTCGAGTCAACAGCGCTCCATGCGCGAATGCAGCCATCTTTGCCCCAAGTAAAAAGTTTTTGCCCATCTGCGGAATACTTCGCACCTGTTGCAAAAGGATGAGATTCGAGAGTCGATAAAATGAATCCGCTTTCTGGATGGACCATCTGAATCGTAGATGCTCCATGGTCATCGACGATCACCAACCGCTCACCATCTGGTGAAAAAGTTGTTCTACACAAGCCTTTCAATTGACGTACCCACAAAGGTCGGTCGTTTTTTGTGTCCCAAATAATCAGCTTGCCCTTGCCGACGACGACACCTACCAATTCTTTTGTTTCAGCAACTGCCAACCGTACAATCGGACCTTCGACATTCCATTGCGAGTGCAATTCTCCAGAGCGCAAGTCTAGATGCCTTAAACACCCACGATCTGTCGCGCAGAAGACACCTTTCCCCTGAACTTCGACCGCCAGAATATTCTCTCCGTCAAATGACTGCTCCCACAGCCTACGAAACGTTCTGGAATCAATGGCAAAGACCCTTGCTGAATTAAATGCGATCAGTTGCAGACCGCTACAACGCCAAACACCGTTCAATTCTTTGTCGAGCTGCTTGTAACGCAGTTCGGTAATTGGGTCGAGCGGAATCTTCGCTCGCACAATGTCACCGCTAACAAATCCGACGAAGCCGGTATTTTTTTCACCAGTCGCCAGACAACTGATGCGTTCCGAAAAGTACTGCTCGGTGCCAAGTGTCTCCCCGCGAGCAAGCCCCAGAATGCCGATTCGATAACGAGGACTTCCTTCAGCACCTTCAAACGATTCCCGGCACGCATAAAACCCAATCTCGGCATCATCAATTGGACAGAATTCGGTAACGCGGACATCGTTTTGGATCAGGCGTGTCTTGTCTTGAACGTACCGCAGTCGCATGTATTCGCATGCGCTCAGGAGCAACAAGGTACCGAGTGAAACCGATAATGCTCCGCAGAACGCAATACATATTTGCCAACAATTTCGTCGCCAACTTGCGGGCGCACATGCAGAATCATTCAAGCTAGCTGCTGAGGTAATACGCATATCATTCATCAGAGGCTCCTTGTGAAATGAATTCTTCACTAAAGCAGTGGATGATTGGTCCGCACCAAGTCGACCGGTAGTGGGCGATCATCGTTTATGAGCACCGAATGTGTCGTAGACATGCAATTCTCAAAATATGAGT
>CAZVBC010000140.1:0-16320 GCA_964625155.1 uncultured Pirellulaceae bacterium | reverse complement strand
GAGTTGTGGGGGTCAATTCCTTTAATCCTCAAGAGACCGCCACAGCAACCTTTCTCGATCGAGACGTCGTCTTGGTTGTCGACCGATCGGGATCGATGAGAGGACAGAAGTTTGCTGATTTGAAACGAGCAGTCCGCGAGTTTGTTTCGGTACTGCGAGACAATGGTGTTGAAGAGCACCTGGGCTTAGCAGCTTATGATAGTACAGCGGCTCGGAATTCTGAGCTTACGACCAACCTGAACGGTGTGGATTCGATTATGCAAGCGTTGGACACTGGAGGTGGAACCAGTATTTCTCGCGGTATGGATGCTGGGCGGGCGATTATCAATGCTGGTCGTCCGGGAAATGTAGTCGAAAAGACGATGGTGGTTATGACCGACGGCAGGCATAACACAGCCCGTGAACCGCGTTTGTCTGCCCTGGAAGCCGCAGCAGACGGTATCACCATCCATTCAATTACGTTCGGATCAGGCGCTGATCTGGCTCGTATGCGTGAAGTCTCAGCCATCGGTGGCGGCCGGCACATCCACGCTGATACAGGCACGCAATTGATCGGGGCATTCCGCGAAATTGCGAACACTCTTAGCGCAATGTTGACAGACTAAGGGCTGTTTGTTGCGGCCCGAACTCCTGCGAAGAGGCAGAATACTGATATGAGAAATCCCGAGCAAAGGCGTGTGCAATCGCGACTGCGACGCAACAGAATGAGGTCCGCACGGCGCGGGGCGATGTTGGTCATGATCGCCGTCATGATCTTTGCATTTCTTGCTACCGTTGCTTTGTCGGTCGATATCGCCTACATGCACTTGACTCGCAGCGAGCTGCGTTCGGCAACCGATGCAGCAGCTAAGGCTGCTGCTCTGGCCCTGTCCGAATCGCAAGATCGAGATGTGGCAATACAGCGAGGGCAGGCAATCGCCGCCGAAAATGAAGTTGCCCGAACAGGTTTGAGGCTTGCGCAGGCTGACTTTTCCTTCGGCAACTCGACGCAAGATGCAAATGGACGATTTGTGTTCCAAGCAAATCGGACTCCGTTTAATAGCGTTCAAGTTCGCGGGCAACGGACGTCAGCGTCAATCTCCGGTGCTGTGCCATTATTCTTCGGCAAGATCTTTGGCGTCGATTTTTTCGAACCGAGCGAAGACGCCATAGCTACCTATATCGAACGCGATATTGTGGTAGTTGTCGACCGATCAGGATCGATGTTCGGCCAAAAATTTGCGGATCTTCGTACAGCGGTGCGGACATTTATCAACGTGCTGCAGAACAACTCAGTGGAAGAGCAAGTTGGCTTGGCTTCCTACTCCAGTTCCGCATCTCAGGATGTCGGGCTAACCCGGAACCTTGGCAGTATCAATGCAGCAATGGACGCAATGCCCGTATCAGGAGCCACCAGCATTTCTGCTGGAATCGAAGCAGGCGACGCGATAATGCGGAACGGAAGATCTGGTGAGTTTGTAGAACGCACAATGATCGTCATGACTGACGGACAACATAACACAGGGCCAGAACCACGTGGTCCGGCAATCACGGTGGCAGCAGATGGGGTGAGAATTCACACCATAACGTTTGGCGCGGGCGCTGACATCGGTCGTATGCAAGAAATCGCGACAATTGGTGGCGGACGCCATTTTCACGCAGATACTGGCCTACAGTTAGAACAAGTATTTCGCGAAATTGCCAATACCCTCAGCACGATCCTCACGGAATAGATGCTGAATGACTCCACAGACGCACTCAATGGTATGTGCCATGAACTCATCTAAGAATTACAGGTCATCGAAATACAATCGCCGTGGAGCGGCGGCGGTGGAGTTTGCGCTGACCGCAGGGTTGGCCTTTTTCTTCTTTTTTGCGGCCCTTGAATTCTGTCGAGTGGCCATGATTCGCCACACCGTTGAAAACGCCCTGTACGAAGGAGCTCGCGCCGGAATCGTTCCCGGAGCCACCGTGGCCAATGTGAGCAATCGAGCTCAGGAGATCTTGAACACTCTTGGTCTGCGAAATGTCTCAATTGAAGTGACCCCTAACCCAATCCGTGATACAACTCAAAATGTACGTATACGTATCCAAGTCCCATTGGATCGAAATCTATTCGGACCAGCCAAGTTTTTCTCCGGCAGAACCGTTGACCGCACATTTCAAATGCAACGTGAAGGTGCTTAGATAAACAGCGTTAGCTTGCGATCAAGTAATTGGCTATATAGGCGGCCCAATTGTGAATCAAGATGGCTCGCTCAGCCCTCAACGATTTTGCACTCTCGGCGTAAAAAGTACCTCGGCGGACATTGTTCAATTCACTTTGCGACATCTTAGCAACTTGTCGTTTTGAGCTTCGTTCCAACCGAGTATCACTCGACGAACCTGTGACCACTTATTACATTGACGTATCGTTAAGTGTAAGCAGGTGATTTGGGAAAGAGCGACTAGATAAGTCGCGGCCTTTTTTGTCAGTTCTCCAGCTCTGGATAAAGAAACTATCGTTACTCCGCGTTTTTGGGTGATCGAAACGCACTTGCCGCTTTGGCTGTGCACGAGTTGTTTTTACCGCTTGAACTTCAACCGATGATTCCCCAAACCAAAGAACTGTCTCCAGAACAACTCGCGCAACATCCAATCTTGTTGGTGTTATTGGCTGGGTTAATACTGTTTGTGCTGCTGATATTATTTTCAAGCCTGTCGTTTTGGATTTGGGCTGGCGTGCGCATGCGGCGTGGAATCCCCATCCTGGCAACTCAACCTTGGCTGCCAAGAGTTTGGGGATTGGTCGATATATTAGTCGTGGCAGTTGCTTGGTTGTCGAGCCAGGTTTTGGTCGTACGCTTTAGCCGGGATCAATGGGGTGTGGCAGCGGGACAAGAATTGCGCGAAGACCAAATGCCGTTATCGGTCATGGCGCTGCTGGGCATAGCCAATCTCGTCACGGTGGTGTTCGCGATGTTCTGGATCACTGTGCGTCACAGAACTTCATTGCAACAATTTGGATTTAGCTTCAAAAACTTTCATCGCAATTGTCTGATCGGCGTTGTGGCGGCAGTTGCAACGTTACCTATAATTCACGTATTGATGCTCAGCCTCACGCAGGGGACGAATACGGAATACAATCATCCACTTATCAAGATGATGATTGAAAACGCGTCGATTTCCGCTTACTTGCTGGGTTGCTTCAGCGCTGTTCTAGCCGCGCCATTGGCAGAGGAGTTTCTCTTTCGAGTATTGCTGCAAGGTTGGCTTCAATCGATCGAGTACGGTCGAACGCATACCGATTGGATCATGGGTTTTGAGCCGCAAGAAAGTGAGCAGACTTCGGCAGACTTCGCTTCAGACAATGCTGCGGAATCTGAGCCGATTGTGGTAAATCCAACACGCACCTCACTCTGGCCGGTTTTAGTCGCAGGGACGCTGTTCGGAGTTGCACATTATGGTTACGGCTTGAGCTATATCCCATTAACTGCCATGGGGATCGTTTTGGGTTTATTATTTCGCGCGACAGGCAGCATTTTTCCCAGCTTGATCGTGCATGTTATCTTGAATGCATTCAGCATGTATGCACTTGGCGTAGCCATTCTGTATCAGCAAGCGGCGGCTGTTCATTAATTGCTGCGAACCCCAAACGCAACGTATCTTGCGTACTCTACCGGTTCAAAAGCCTATGTTCAAACATGTTGTAACGCGGGCGAAGTTCCTGCTGAGTCAATTGAGCGGCGGCAGGAACCTCACACTTCCGTTCTAAACATCTTTTTGGAGCTGTGCTTGCGGATTTCTGGAGGGCGGCGCTCCTGCGAAGCATTCGTGGGCCGCCGCACAACGTCCACAAGGAAGAGTTCGCGAATTCGCGGCCCGAAAAAGTTCAGCGGAAGCCTCGCTCTCTCGTCCCAGATTTTCATTGATCAAATGAAGTCAAAGATGTTTAAAGCGGTGACCTCGCGCTTCTGTTTCGGCGAACTCTAATTCTTAGCTGTGACAGAGCACAGAAGGAAGCTATTCACGACCGAGAAATGCGACTGACGCTTTTGCCTTACAGTCGCTGCCAAGCTTTCGAGAAGCCCGACCGATCGATTGGGAACCGTCTTATTGCCCGCGATGATGGGCGATGAAATGCACGGCGGGGTCCAAAGGACCTGAGGCTTCATTCAACCAGACGTTGCAATACTTGAGCAGCGTCCCTTTTTCAACATTGATGTTTCTGAGCGACAAGGAGTATTCGACTTCTGCTTGATGATAACGCAGACGAGCATCTAGTAGACGTCGGTGGGTCTCCAGCCGTACATCCAATTCCGCTTTCTCTCCTGCATCTTGCTTGGCATCGATCGCGTTCAATTGAATAACGATGCTCTGTAATCTCTTTTCCTGTAGGAGCAGGTTTTCGTAAGCTCGATTGGCTTCATTAATGGCATTGCTCAACCCCAAATGTATGCCACGTTCCTGTTCGCGGAGGATCTCTGATTCACGTACTAATAAAAGCTCGGAGTTTCTAACTGCTGCATGAGCGCGACGGTAGCCCACTGGTGCTTGATATTCCAATCCAAGTTGCCATTCCTGAAAATCGTTGCCATACAAACTGTCGGTGGCGGAACCCGATCCATAGAGATTCTTGCCAAACCCACGCATCCGATATTGGCTGATCACGTCCAATTGCGGTTTGAGAAAGTTGCGGTTCGCGGTTAATTCCAATTCACGTTGCTTGATGACCCAACGTTGTCTGCGAAGTTCTTCGCGACACGAGAGGGCTTGTTGAATTGAACTGTGCCAGTCGAACACAACTTTGGCGACACTCGGCTGGTCGGCTGGGGTTATCAGCAGCCCATCATTGATCGGTAATCCAATTAATGATCGGAGTTTACGTTCGCTGATGCGCACGCCACCGATTCCTCGAAATGTTCCGCCAGTGCTGCCGTTATTGGTGCGCGTACCGTCGATGGCTCGTCCGTTCAGCGAGTCGATAACTTCAGATTGCAAACGATCGACTTGCTCTTGAGCTTGAGCTCGTTTACCAATCGATGTGTCGGCTTCAGCCAGACTGCGTAAAGTTTCCTCGGCAATGTCTCGGACGGCAATTCGTGCTTCGAGGTCACGATAGGAGTAATACAAATCCCAATAAGCGTTTTCGACATCGGCAACGTAATCACGGACCGATTTTTCAAAGTCTATTAGGTTCGTATCCGTGCGAATTCGAGCGAGCATAACACCGTTCAATTGACCGGGGACAGCACCAGGCCCTGCAATTGTATTGAATTGCGTACCGGCTCCCTGGAGTAATGGTTGCCGTACTTGAGCCTCGATGTAACTTTCCCACGAAAGAGGCTTGAAGGTGTTCGAGGTCTGGTTATTACGATCGTAAATAGTAACGTCACGGATGGTGAATAGACCGCCGGTCGCCGAACGCTTCGACAGCCCAATCTGAGACGTATTCAGATCCTGTTCCAGAAACCCGTTGAGTCCAATGAATTCGTTGTTTAGTCGACGATCGTTGGCTTCATAGAAAGTCGAAGCAACTAGATTCGCATCAAAGGCACTTAACGCAGCTTCTTCGCCGATACGCGGGTCGCTGAAGATGATGGCAGGATCTAAATTCGATATCGCAGTTTGGGGTGAGCGCACAACTGAGACACCTAAGTCTCGCATAATTCTTGAGGATCCCAAACCCTGCGCGAGACATTCCTGTAGTGACATTTTTCTCAGCCGGTCACTTGTGATCGACCGCTCGTCGAAGTCCGTTGGCGAGGCTTCTTCGAGATAGTAGGGCATGTTGCAACTGGGCGTGGCGTCAGCTTGCGTCAACTGGGTGGTTGCGACGGGCTTTCCAGAATTCGACGATTTGAAATTGAAACCCTTGACGCGATGGAGTTGGCAACCAACCAAACAGGTGCAAAGGCTAGCACTCAAACCGAGCTTTGCTATCAACGTGTGCATAGAGCTGACCTGTAGTGGAAAGTGCCTGAATTGCGTTCGATGACAACCGACCGCTAAATTCAGTTGAGTTGGACTACGCCGTCCCGTGTTAGGTGTTCGGAAATCCATAGAATTGGAATTTAGAAATTCGGCAATCTAACGAGGTTTACTTGCAATTCCATGTCAGCAACTGGGCTTGTCGGCAAAGTTTGTTGCTGGCTAAGTCAATCTGGGGCATTGCTAGTTTTTAGGTGGAGTTTACTGCAAACTACCGTTGGAAGATGGCTGGCAACTTGCTAGCATTTTTGGATTGCTTGTGGATCATTAACCAGATTGCAGCCGCAGCGGGCGAAATTAGTTGCCGCAGTTGAGGTCGAATAGCAAAGCGGCATTAAATTCGACGTTTCAGGATGTGTGTGACCACAGCACAAAGTGGGCCGTGGAGCTGTTCTCTACAACCGCTATGTGAACCGAATTGGCAGCGGAGTTTTTTTGCGATGGAGTTGGCGAACTTGTAGCGGTAGGGCAATTTTTTTTTGCACGTTCAATGAAAACAGGAATTCAGCCATTTGTTCTCAATATTATTCTTGCAATCGTTGACACGTCCTGCTGCCAAGTCGCCATCATGTTTGATTTCAATGTTTGAGAAAGGCTGAAGTGAATGTCAGATTGGCGCGGAGGAGACGACCAGCAGCGCAGTCCACGCAAGCCGGTTAAAAAAGAAACACCCCAGCCCACAACATCTCACGTGGAGCCGAAGAAGCCAACAGTTAAGACCGATTGGCGCGGCCGACCGGCGGTCGGTCCAGTCGCCGCTTCGACGGAACGTGAATGGTCAAAACATGTACAGACCGGCGATGCTGACGCGAGAAAACTGCGACGCATCTTGCTTGTCAGCGGCATCTTGCTAACGCTGTGTGTCACGACGATCGCGTTTGTAGTTGTGATCTGGACTCGGCATCCAAAAACTCCATTTTATTGGTCGATTGCCAAAGGGAGCTCGCAAGCCGTGGATGTGGGCGAGACTCCGTTTGGGCAATCTCTTTTGGATCAGCGCAAGACGAAGATCCCGACCACCAACATCGATCCTGCTGTTGGTATAAATCTAAAGCAGTTGTCCGGTACGCAACGATCTGCAGCGACCAAATCTAAAGTGAGCGCATATTTGATTTCTGGTTTCATCGTGCGCCTTGACGACTCGAGTGCACACAACTGGGGCTTGGTTGAAAGCAGCGGTGACCCATTTGCTTCCACAGCGAACGCTTCCAGCATTGTGGCTGTGTTGCAGGGGATCGCTGACCAAACCCCGAAAAATCGTCATGCGCTTGTTGGTTTTGACGTTCGACCTCCAACCGTTGTTACCAACCTCGGTGATCTAGGGTTTCCGACGGAGGCCTTCGAGAAGGCGTTTGAAAGTCTAACAGCCGAGCAACAGGATAAATTGATTTTGGCGTTGCCTTGCCAAACTGGCCAGGAAAACTGGACTGCTCCTGAGTTTTCAAGTTCTGTTTTTGCACATTTTTTTGTCGAGGGGCTCGTCAAGGGATTCAAGTCGTCAAAGAAATATGGCATGGGGGCCAGTGACATCAAGCTCAGCGAATTTCAAGATGGCTTGGTCAATGCCGTACAAACCTGGGTCGGCCTCAATCGACACGCTCAGCAGCAACCGTTGATAAAGATGTCGGCTGAGACAGCGACAAACCTCGACCTGCGTCTTTCCGGTTCGCCAGAGATTGCAGCCAATTTCCAGGTGTCCAGCCCAACGGAATTGGATCGAAAACTCTATGACAACTTGGCAAGCCTATGGAGCCGCCTCGTTGGCCTGAGATCGATGCGTTCGATCGAACCGTTTGCACATGCTCAAGTTGAATCTCAGTTAATACACTTAGAGGAGCTGGCGGAATCCTCAACGGATGATAGCGGGACGGCCAGTGACGCAAATGCTCCACTGTCGAACAAGTTCATTAAAGATGTTGAGCGTTCTCTCAGCGATTTAGAAACCAAACGCGACAGTATTCCCCGAGTCAGCTTGATCGAGGCCAAACTGGCTTCGCAAGCTCGCAACTCGACGATTGTTTTTGGTGACAATGTCAATGAATCGATCGACGTACGGTTGGAGGATCTCCTGATCCGAGGTTCCGCCAAGCTCCCTGAGAGCAATACCAACCGCGACCAACAATGCTGGCAGGTTTGGCGTTTTCTCGCCGATCCAGCTAATGAGCTGGCCAAAGTGAGTGCCGATCTGCAATCTAGTATTTGGAAGGACCGTTTTTCTTCTTCCTGCTTAACTAGATGTCTTGAATATGTGCGGCAACCCGCCAACCACGAGTGGCTGGAGATACAACTGCTACGCATTCTATTGAAGGAAGTTGATTGGCAGTCAACTTTATTGGAGCCACTGCGCATCGAAGCTGTCGCAAGAGTAATTGGCACCTTTGATAGGTTGCAGTCGGTTGCTTGTGCGGCGGAACCGGAAATCTGTTTGTGGACCAAGGAAGAAGTTCAAAAGCTCGATAGTGTATTCCTCCAGGCATTCGATTTGTTGGTTGCGAACGATTATCAAGGCTGTGTGAGTCTGCTGAAAGGAATCGAAGCGGATCTTGGAGAACTGGGCAATAAGGTTCACCGCTTGGGGTCAGCGATCTCCTTGCGTGATTCGGTCGTACATGTCGCGCCACACTTGCTTGCCGCATGGGTACGGGAGCAGCGGTATGGCGATTCTCGTAAAATGGACTTGATGAAGCCCGATGAACTCGCCGGTTTGGTAAAGTTGGGAATGGATGTGACGGACTTGCTGAGCGTTCCTCAGCGCGGGACTTTAGATCCTCGGTTCTCATCGGCTGAGATTGCCGATAGTCGCGCACGTTTGGATGCCCTCACGCAATCGGCATTCGTCAAGTTGAGCGAACAATCAGATAACGATCCGGAAGTTTTGCGGGATAGTCGCATCGCCTTGCGCTGGCCTTTCCTTGAACCGAGCTTGCGTAGGACACTCCATTCGCGCGTCATGCAGCTCCAAAAGGAAGTGGATTCGCCAGGTACATTACCCGCCTCCATTTCCTTTGCCGAGTTACAAACTGAGTTACATCAGAAGTTCAGCAAATTTCCCGAAATAGCGAAAGATTATGCGCAGATTTACCAAGGAGATCCACGATTGGCTTTGCAGTCGCTGCAAGCTGAAATAGACCGCAATATGCGCTCAGCGAGCTCGCCTGCGGACGCTTCAGTTTTGTACAAGTCGAGCCGCAAATTCCAGATCTTGGCGAATTCATTGGGCCAGCGAGGGTATGCCACGGCGATCGACGGAATGCAATGGCCTTGGAGTTCTCTTCTCGCATTCCGCAGATATTGTGAAACGCAATATGTGGCGTTACAAGTCAGCCGCCTGTGTCAGGCTGCATGGGGAAATGGTGAAATTCAAAGTTCATCAACTGCGTTTTATTTCGAGCAGCTTGTAGGGCAATATCGCGTCGATGTTGAACCTCTGAAAAGGGTACCGGGCTTCGAGTCCTTTGCAGTTGGCTTTGATATGCGTTCTCTCGTAGCCAATCCTCGCGGTAATTTGCTGAACACTCAGATCAAGTCAATCGCGCCGGTCGCGGTTGGCATAGCTAGCTCAGGATCTGGCGAATTCTTGGCCAAAGAAGTGCAGGTGGTTAGTCCATTTTTAAAGAGTGGATCAGTCCTTGCATTGAAGCTGGGAGAGCAACGCTTGGTTCCATTCTTCGATGGGCCTACCGCAATATCTCTCCGCGAGCCTTCACCTCAAGTCATGCGCATCGCCAAGGCGGCGCAGCGTGAAAAAGTGCGAATCGCTTTTCGAGGTCACTCGCTGGCAAAAGAAATGCCGGTTGAAGAAGCTCCCCAAGAATACAGTATTGTCTTTAATCGCCATGCCACAAAAGCTCCTTCGATCACCGTTTCCAACGCGACCGAAGTGACCAGCACCGTGAGCATCCTGCTCGATTGCTCGTATTCCATGATCCAACCTGCAACCAAAGGTGGGAAGGTGCGCGTGCACGATAGGATTAAGCAGGCCGTTGTGGAATTGCTGAACCGTATCGAAAAGCTGAGCGAAGAAAATGACAATGTGATTGAAGTGCGATTGTTGCTGTTTGGCAAAGTGTGGGACGAAGATCCAGACACTCGGCCTGAACAATTCCAGCCGTGGCCTGAAAGTAACCAGATCTGTTATACAGGTGAATTAAAGTGCGACCAAGTTCGCGATATCCTGGCAAGCAACTGGATTCGTCCTTCTGCAAAAACACCACTCTACGATGCAATTTCCGCTGCCATTGATCTGACACCCAATGGCTTGAATCGAGTCGTGGTGGTTAGTGATGGAGCCAACGATGTCGTCGATGGCAATCGCGAAGAATTAAACTACAAAGGCCCTCGCATCGATAGCGAAGTGCTGAAGTCCAAGATCTTGGGAACACAAAACTGCTCCGTATATATCTTTCAGTATGAGAATCTCGACTTCTATAGTGATGCAGACCTGCGTGCAGCAGCAGAAAAGTCCATCAATAGCCTAAAAGTACTTTCACAAGAACTGCAACAATCGTCAAAATTCAGTTTTGGTTTACACCAAGACTCATCAGAATTGACCCGCGAACTCTTGGCCTCGTTTCCCTCTTCACAAGTCAAGATCAGCCCGTTCAAAGACAACAAAGAAACTTGGACTGGTCCGTTTAAAAAGCCGGTTACTGTGTCTTCAAAACTTCCCACGCCGTTCGAAGTGAACGTTGAGGCCAAGTCGGTCGAGGGTGTCTCAGCCAAACCAATCCCGGCATGGATCTCGGGTAACGAACAACTGAAAATGATCTTTTCGTTGGGGACGTTGAGATACCAAGCATTTGAGGACGAGCTACAAGACTACGGATTTGTATTCCCTTACCCGCTCGACCATCGACAGGGCACATCCGAAATCCAAGTTCACGCCAGAACAATTTTCTCGGCCGATAATAATGACTTGGCAATTGAGTTGGCAATGCATCATAAGAACGATCGTACCGAATTCACTCGCCGCCCTGAGTTTGCGTTTCTCGAATTGCGGTTACCTGATAGCAAACGGAGCTTCCATTTTTGGGATTACAATTTCGAAAGTCGACACTTCCCGATACTCAGTTTTCCATCCATCCGACTTGAGGCTACGGATCGAAGATTCGAATTGGATTGCTGGGTTTGCTTTGCCAATCCTGCCGAGCTGGGGTTAACGAACGAGAACTTGGTACCGGCCGGCCCTTTGGGCGACTCACATTCGGTGGTCGTCATGACGCCAATGGGCGAGCGAAAGTTTGTGGTGGCACGTAACGTGACTGCCTCGAAACGCATTTATTCCAAATCTAGCGAAGGAGTGCGAGAAACGCACCAATTCAAATTAGAACGCAATGCGCGAGCTTACTTGATTCCATTCAGCAAATTGAACGAATGGTCAGAGAATGGCAAAGTTGAACGCTACACATTACCTAGCCAGTTCTTGCCGAACTAATCGGACAGTGCCACTTTCGATATTTGCACGAAGAACTAAATCATTGCTGTGAAATCGTTTAACCGCGTGCCCAACTCTTTGCCGAACCGAGTGTCTTACAGACCTTGCCAACGTCAAGGGCACTTGAGATTCGACGGCGACGTGCAGTCGATCTTGACGCTACATTTTCGTTGATTCGTTTTTCCCTAAGTATTTTGAATTACCTGTTCTGCGGTTGCGATTGGTCCGATACCGACAACGACACCCTAGTGCTTTGTTACAGCTTAATTTTAGGGATCGGGAGGGCGCAGCTCTTGCTGAGCCAATTTAGCAGCGGCTCGGTAGGGACTTCGCACTCCCGATTCCGCGAACTCTAATTCTTAGTTGCAAAAAAGCACTTGACTCGATGCGACTCTTGGTGATCAACGGCAGTTTGCCCGAGGGCTGCGTTCATCCGTCACTTCGCATCGCTGACTTAGTTGCCCTAATCGACAATCCGAACCGTGGAGTAACGAACATGTTCCAAGCGTGGCAAACGAATACAATTTGCGGAATAATGGCCGCATCGGCGGCTCTCAGTCTTACACCCTCAGCCAGTGCACAAGCACCGTGTATTGGTCAGGTTACCGCAACCTACAGCGAAGGGTTCCCGAGCGGAATTGCGACCGAAATCGATCCGTCAGTTCTACTGGAAGAGACGGATGATCCGGCGAAGATCATTAATCTAGTTGTTGTCGTTCACGATAAAGCGATAGTGACCATCAACGGCGAACCTACATTTACCAAGGGTGTTGTGCGGCCCTATATCGTTCGAGGGCTCAAGCCAGGTAGTAAATACAAATTCAAGGTTGAAGGACTGCATAAGAACGAGACTGGAGCAGAGTACTACGCCACCGATGAGGTCACCGTGGCAGCAGGAGATGCGAAACAGGTTGTGCTCCACTTGAGACGCCGCAACCGCGCTCCCCAGCCTCCGGCTCCAGCCGCACCCGCAGTTCCACCACCCGCCGCCTAAACTATCGGCGATCAATGCCACTGCACAGTCGAAGCCGGAAAAATCGGACCTTCGACACACGTTCGCTTGTAATCCCAATCGTGCGCGGAACCAATCTTGGCCACGCACGAAAAACAAATGCCGATTCCGCATGCCATGGGAGTCTCTAAAGAGACTTCACAAACAACCGAGCGGCGCGCTGCGATCTGCGATACGGCTTCCATCATCGGCTCCGGCCCACAACAGACAATTCGTACTTTTGCGAGATCGGACTCCATATCGAGAACTTGTTCCAGCAGTGAAGTCACACGACCTGCGAATCCAAGCGACCCATCCTCAGTGGCGATGTGAACTGAGACCTGAGCCTCGCGAAACTCTTCTACGCCCGCTAAATAACTGGCAGAACGCGCTCCATAACACAAGCTCACTCGCTGCGCGTATTGTCCAATGTGAGAAGGATCACGACCAAACGTGCTGGCTCCGTACGCTTGCCGCGCCAAGGTGAGAAACGGAGTCTGACCAATTCCTCCAGCAACCATGATCAAATGGTCGGTGGGCGTTGTGGAAAAACTATTGCCAAGTGGTCCCCAGAGTTCGATCGCTTGGGAAGCCGTCAATTTTGCCAAGCGTGATGTCAATTTGCCTTTGACCAAGTAGACCAGGTCGATAGCCACCGGTTGCTCGTTGGAATCAAGCAGGCGATCAAATAAAGCGAAAGCTCGACCGATCAATGGATCGTTACTGCCAGGGAGACGAACCATAAAAAACTGGCCGGGCAAGACCCTCGCTGCCATCTCAGGAGCACGTACCCTGATTCGCATCGTGTCGCGTGCGATCATTTGATTGAATTCGATCGTGGCCGTCTCATATAGCGCTCGATCGGCAAAGCAGGGCATAACTGAGCAGTCCTCTTTCTAACTTCCACTGTTAACATGCATCAGGCACTCTTGGGGTGACCTGGTACTCACGCGGTCAGCGACGCTTATTCGGTCGCCGACGTCCTGCCAACTTGTTTCCTGGCCGGCCCGCGGATGAGGATGTACTCCGATTACCCGGTGCTGGATTGCGAGCCGACGAGTGCCTGCCCGTTTTGCCGCCAGACTTAGACTTGCCGCTGGATTTTACTGAGAAACTGGCACCCGGCCGACCAACTGACTTGGCGGCTCCGGTACGACGAGTTGTTTGAGGCTGAGATCCATCCTGAAAGGCGGCAGAACGAGCAGGGCTCTTGCTGACCGCTGGCCGCTTGCGATTTCGCGGCTTGGGCTTACCAGGCGACGCATCGTCATCATACGAGATCACACGACCACTCGTCTGCGGTTGGAAATCGAGTTCCGCTAATACATCAGGATCTACGATTGCGGTCGGCTCGTCATCCATAGCGGGAGCTGTAGGTGAATTGGCTGGCTTCCGTTTCCGTTTTGCCTTGCGACCTGCTGAGGCCAGTGCATACAGACTTGAAATTTCTTCACGGGCGAGTTCACGTGAAGCACCGACGGGCAAAGTCCCTAATCGCAACGAGCCAATTGCCAACCGGCGTAGAGACAGAACTTTATGACCCAAACGAGCAAGCACTCGACGGATTTCCCGGTTCTTGCCTTCAGAAAGTACGATTTCTAGCTCTGCGCAACCCTTTCGTTGACGACGCAGCTTGACTCCATCGACACGTGCAAATCCATCAGATAAATACACTCCTTTGCGCAAATTGGCCATGTCCTCGTGTGTGATTTCTCCCTGCACAGTTGCAAAATAGGTTTTCTGAACGCCATACCGTGGGTGCGCGAGTCGCTGAGCTAGCTCACCGTCGTTGGTAAGCAAAATCAATCCTTCGCTGGCTCTGTCCAGTCGCCCCACAGAGAATACTCGCTCGCGCGTCGGAATCAGATCAATTGCCAACATTCGACCGCTGGGGTCTTTGTTGGTACACAGCACACCAGGCGGTTTGTTCAGTACAAAATAGACTGGCCGAAAGCGTTTTAGTACCGTGCCGTCGACCTTGACTACCGAGACTTCGGGATCAACTTTGGTTCCCAGTTCAGTAACGGTTTGGCCATCTACTTCGACGCGACCTGATGTAATCAGACTTTCACATTCGCGACGGCTGCCATATCCCGCAGCAGCCAATAACTTGTTCATCCGCTGGGTTTGGCCAGCAGTATCATCGGGCGTAGAAGTTCGTGTGCGTTTTGGGTTCGGCATCTCAGTTCATCCAGATGGGATCATTCACGAGCAGAACTCATGATATCTGCCATCCGAGAGTACCGATAGGACCAAAATTGCTGGTTCACCGCACACTTTTGCAGTTGAACTGTACGATTTAGGACGCTCAATTGATCAGTTGTGCAATGAAGGACCTGAATCGTGCAGATCCATGATCGTTCCAGGTTCTGAATTCTTAATTGCTTCGCCGGGTCATCTGAGCTCGTCGAGCCTCGTGCAGAGGGCTGGAAAACTCTCGCGGCCTTCCTCCAACGACTTCGGGCCCAATATCGTTGAGCGGGTACGGGTCGTGAATAACAGCGCGCGCTCGCTGGCGTTCCATGGTGCCTTGTCCCCATGGGAACCCCCATCCACTGCGATTGGCACATCCGGCGTGCAACGATATGAATAAGCAGATCAGGGCGAACATCCGTGCCATCGATAGATTCCTTGTAAAGCGAACAGCCGTCCCTAGCTCTGCAATTCAATTAGCCACGCAGTCCATCGTAGAACGTGGTCTTGGCGCCCACCAGACCATTCCGGCGGGTTCATTGCTTTACGAACTTGCATCGGGTGCTAGCAATGGCCAGCATGAGTCCTTACGGCTGACGCGTTCCAGTCGATATTCCTGTCCCAGAATAACTGTGTATTTGTTAGCTAACCTCCCAATTCACAAGAACGTGCCATAACACTGGACGAATTGTCTAAAGGTAGACATCCAGCAACACTGATTCACTCCCCATAACGATCGAGGTTTGAGGCATATGAGCAGGTAAAAGCACGGTTTCTCCAATTGACAATCGTAGGGATTCGTCCTCCCAGTGAATTTCTGCGTGTCCCTGCGGTACCGTCAATAAATGAAAATTGCCGTCACCAGCAGTGAATGTGTTGTGGTGAATCAGGTCCAAATGGAACTTGTCACACTTAACCAACCGCGTCCTGCCTGGCTGGGCCGTCAAATGCGGTTGCTGAAGCATACATGGACCACGTGAAAAATCGATTGTATCGAGGGCCTGTTCGATATGCAGCGGACGAGATTTTCCCTCTGAATCAACTCGATTCCAATCAAACAGCCGGAAAGTTGTGTTGGAGGCCTGTTGGATTTCAGCAACCAACAACCCGGCCCCCAGCGCATGTACAGTCCCTGCTGGAATAAAAACACAGTCGCCGGTTTGAGGATATATCGTTTGCAAACATTGTTGCGTTTCCCCAGCCTGGATCGCTTGAAGCAAGTCTTGGCGACGAACCCCATCGCGCAAACCAGCATAAATGATCGAGCCAGGGACAGCGTCGATAATGTACCACGCTTCGGTTTTTCCTAAGTCAGGTGGATTCATACGCATCGCGTACTGGTCATCGGGATGTACTTGAACACTTAAATCTGTCTGGCAATCGAGATACTTGAACAACAATGGAAACCGAGGGAAGGCTCCGCTACATCCAAAAAGCCACTCGTGATGCTCGCGAACGAGTTGTCCCAGAGTCCTTCCAGCAAAAGTCCCTTGAACGACGAGGCTTTCATGATCCGCATGGTCGACAACTTCCCAACTCTCTGCCCAATTACCTTGAACAGGCAGGGCCTTGTTAAGCCGAGTCTGCAATTTACGGCCACCCCACAGGTAATCTCGAAAAAAAGGTTGGAATCTAAGAGGATAAGGTTTGTTGGCCATCGTGGCTCGCCGCAATCGTGGATGTTCTATTACAATATTGCCTACCACAGGCCACCACACTTACTCGGGGCGGTTCGTGGCTCGATTTACCGCAG
>CAZVBC010000139.1:0-16358 GCA_964625155.1 uncultured Pirellulaceae bacterium | reverse complement strand
GACTTACCGCAGTACGTGGTTGTTGCTTGGCAATGAAGTTTCTTGAATTTAATGCTGAACTCGCTTGAATATAAATACTCGCCAGCGGGTGGCCACTTGCTATCGCGCGCCGGCAGATTGTTACCACTAATGCCATTCGCGTAATCGCTCGTGGCGGCGTCCAACTAGAATTTTGTAAAGAGTCGCTCAAAGGCCATCGAGCTGGCCGAATGTGAGCTTGGGCAGAACTTCCTCTTGGAAAGGGGCTCATTCTCACTTTTCCAGCCGCAAAACTGCTTGAGTAAGAGTTGGATTTCTAGTACGCTACGAATCACGTTTCATGTCCGCAGGCACGCCTGGTTCTCGCAGAACTTGTCATCTCATCACTCGATATTGGGAATGAAGTTATTTCGCGAGTGGGTCATAGTGGACTGGTTAGTCAGTCCTTTTCGGAAAAAATGTCTTTCCGGGAATTGCGGTAGCGTTCAATTCAACTGCTGTTTAGTTTCGTGAAAAGGTCTATCGTGCTCACCAACACTTGTAAACTATCCAACATGGTTTGTGGTTTGCACCATCGAGAGTTTCTTCATCTAGTTTTGCTGATTGTGCTCGTCAGTCTTGGTTGCAGTAAGTCTGAGCCAATTATTCCCGCATCAGGGCCATTGCCCGGAGATTATATCGAAGGTGATGCGGCCAACCAAAAGCGACGAATTGTCTTTTTGATCAATACGGACGATCCGTTTTGGGATGCGTGTCGACAAGGGTTAATGCAAGGTGAAAAAGACTTTAAGCTAGCAGAATCCAATTTGGTTGCGGCGATGGAAGTGCCCGATGGTACACCCAAGGGCCAGATCGACAAACTCCGACAATTGGCCAGCCAAACAGACTTAGCGGGTTTGGCGGTATCTGCGATATCGGCCGACAATCCGTCAATCGCCGATGAACTGGATAAGTTTCAAAAGAAAGGTGTCAAAGTCATTACAGTCGATGGTGATCTACTGAGGTCAAAATATCGCGCAAATCGCAAATACTACCTCGGAACAGACAACGAAGTAGCTGGTGAAGTGCTTGGCAAAGCTGCGCGCACGTTATTGAACAGTCGAGGCAAGACCGCAGGAGGATATGTGCAGTTCGCAGGCTACACCGATAATGACAACGCTCGCAGTCGCATGGACGGTTTTAAGAAAGGAGTTGGAGCCGAATTTACTGAAAAGGATCGGATCAGCGATGAGACTGATCGTACGCGCGCTCAGGAAAACGTCCGCAACGCGATATCCAACTTTCGCAAAGACTTGGTCGGCTTAGTCGGAATCTGGGCATACAATGCTCCGGCGATTGCCAGAGTCGTGAATTCCGCCGGAGTAAAAAAGGACATTATCGTTGTTACGTTCGATGCCCAAAAAGATGCGATTGATGAAATGGAACGTGGCAATATCGATGCCATGCTGGTGCAGAATCCATTTGATATGGGTTACCAGACGGCCAAGCTGCTCAAGGGGATGGTCTTGGGAGATGCAGCAGTCGAAAAGGAGATGTTTCCGAATTTTGGTTCTGAAAATGGCGATATCTATACCACTGGTGTTCGTTTGGTGGTTCCCAACTCGGGAACGCCTCTAAAGGCTGATGACTACGACCCCAAGGTTGTCGAGTTTATGAAACTGGACGATTTCAAAAAGTGGTTAGCCAAGTTCAACTTAACCAGCTCGTGAGATTGTGTTAATTCATGGGTGCTCCTGGGCAAAGTATTTTTGCGCGGCTGGGAATTCGTGCCACGGAATTGGCCTTAGTCTTGGCGATCGTAGCTATCGTTGGTGTGACGCTTGCCGTTGACGAGAATCGGTCGTACTGGTTCGAGTCGCAGGCGAATGCCATCGAAATCGGGCGTCAAGCATCGTTGTTGGGCATCTTTGCCCTGGGCGCGATGATGGTGATTATTTCCGGCGGGATTGATTTGTCCGCAGGATCGATGATTGCCTTCAGTGGAACCTCGATCGCTTGCACAATGATTGCGATCGAACATGGTCCAGTCAAAGAATACTTTCCGGAATGGAGCGTGGTGGTTATTGGGATCGCTGCGGGGATGTTTGCAGGATTCTTGGTTGGCACCCTACACGCTTGGTTAATTACCAGTGTCGGCTTGCCACCCTTTGTCGCCACACTTTCGACCTTAGTCGGCCTCAGATCGCTGGCGCGCATCTTGTGCGAGTATACGACGACAACGTTCATGAATGGTAAGAAATCTCAAGTACCAATCGAGCAAAGCTTTTTTCGCTGGTTGAGCGATGCTAACAACGTTTGGTTATGGATAGTTGTATTTTTTGTGCTTGCCGCAGTTACTTGGTTGTTGCTGGGCAAGACGGTGCTGGGACGCCACATCTATGCAATGGGTGGTAACGAACAAGCAGCTCGCTTGAGCGGCATTCGGACCGACAAATTAAAATGGTTCGCCTATGTTTTTGGCGCAATGACCGCCAGCCTAGCTGGTGTGTTCTATATTGCCAATGAAGGCGTCTCGGCACCGGTCAATCAAGGTCGAGGCCATGAATTGAACGCCATTGCTGCGGCCGTAGTTGGCGGTTGCAGTTTGCAGGGAGGAATTGGTACCGTCTCGGGTACGATGCTGGGTGCGCTGTTCATGCGATTGGTGATCGACGCAGTTTCAAAGATCATTAAAAGCGGCGCGGACATTTGGGAGGGGTTGATCGTCGGAGTGGTCGTTGTACTGGCTGTCACGTTCAGCCAATTGCAACAATTGCGAGGATCGGGCCGGAGGTTATTTCCAGGTGCAATGGGAGTGTGGGCCATGTTCGTATTGGCCCTCACCGCAGGTTTCATCGCACTCAGTACCCGCGGCATAACCCAGGCGTGGATAACGGCCATAATCACTTTCTTGTTGGTATGGCTGTACGGACTTAGCGAACGCAGACGGAATTCCTGATCATCTTTTTTGCATGCTTGTGCCCTACGCTTAGTCAGTATTTCAGCGAAATTCAAAAAAGATCTGCATCTGCGGCTACAATCAGGGAATAATTCTTCAGCTTGCGGGGTCCATTACATTAGGCTTCAGTCGATGGCAGACGGTACGTCAGATTCCGAAGAGAGTTCTGGCCAAGTGGGAATTACTGCACAGTGCGATTGTCTCAGCAAGCAATTCGACTTGGTGATCGAGCGAAATCACCAGGTCGTGTTTCGATATGCCTATCGCTTAACCGGTTGCGCAACTGTGGCAGAAGACATCACTCAGGAGGTCTTTCTTAAGGCCTTTCGTGCTGCGCATCAGTTACGTGAAATGGAGAAAGAGCGGTCTTGGTTGCTGGCAATCACGAGGAACGAGTTTGTCAGATGGCTGCGCAGCAAGCGCCACCATGGATTGGTCGACGAATCGAATGCACTTGAGCTTGCTGATCCGGGGCTGACCGGACAGGCAGAATTAGATAATCAGGACTGGATTGAGGCCGCGCTGAAGGAACTTTCAGAAGAGTTTCGATCTGTCCTTTTAATGTACTACTTCGAAGAACTCTCGTATGCAGAAATTGCGGAACAGCTCTCGATTCCAATAGGTACGGTAATGAGCAGGCTAAATCGAGGTCGCAGTACATTACGCCGTTTTTTAGACCAATTGGCAATTCCGAAATAGTTCTACCGGTATCTCGGTGGCAAAGAGGCTGGTTGCGTGCACTCAAACCAATTCGAAAACCAAGAGCGTGACGATCAAGACAAATTGCTGCGCGAGGCAATGCATCAGGTCCGTATTCCAAGCGGTCTAGAGGCACGGCTCAAGGCTGCGGTGCAACGTGAAGTCCGATTGCAGATGCGTGTTAATCGAGCTTTGGCGACTGAGTCGTGTGCGGAGGAAGTGGTTGGGGAATTGGCGAATATTGCGCAAGTCCAGGTCGCTGATTTATCTAAGATCGCTCAGCGTAGATTTAACCGCCGAAGATTTATGGGGCTGGCGGTGGCTGCCAGCGTCTGTGGCATTGGAGCTGGATATTATTATTTGGCCTCACAACCGCTCGGACGTGCTTCAGTGGCCTCATACTGTCTGAATCGTTTGGACGAGATCGAACAGAGGCAGCACTTGTGGGTGCATTTGGAGGATGCACAGCGATTGAAGTTTGCTGAGAGATTTAGACACCTTGCGAGCCGTCGATTATCGGAAGTGTGTTACTTGCCGCGCGACGAATATGTTCGGAGCAGCCAAGCGTATCGGTTCGATGCAGTTAACGGAATCGGGTTAATCTTGTTTGACTTGACGATGACCCGCAATATAAGCGATCTGAACGCGTCGTTTACTCCACTACCGACGCGCAGTGGAGGTTGGAGTTTGGTAGGGATGCAGGATCGGCGTCGGGTTTTTGTGCTAGCTGGAGTTTGTAATGAATTTACGCTGCTCGATTTAGTAGGTGCATCTCCGGCAGTCTAGCCTTTTGATGCTGCCAAACCCGATTCTTGCTCAAATTTGCCGCGAGGGTTGTCCGCAAAGTTGACTGGATCGAATCGTTCGACGACCCTCGCTGAGAATCTGGTATTTTCCTTCGTACGGAACTTCTAAATTCTTGGCGAATTTGCCGAGATACAAGGATGCGAGGCGACCCAGCTCTTCGAACTACAGTTATTAAGGAATCTGGGCATCGCTTTTGGCCTGCGACTGAGGACGCTTCGATTCGCTCCAAACTTATCGTCGAGTTTCCAGATTGGTCGTGGGCCGCATGTTAGCATCTCACCAATTTCTTGAGGAGGAAACCATGCGAGGTTTACCGGTCCTGCGCGCCCTGTGTTTTGGCGCTATCTTGATTGTGGCGATAGGCTCTGCGCCTGCGCAAGAGCCGCAAGAAACGCCGTTACCCCTGACCAGTCCCGGCATAACACAAGGCTACCCTGAGTTTGTCCCGAAACCGCTGACGCTGGCTCAGCAAACTGCGAGAATCCAAGCAGAACAGCGCATCATGCGCATGGAGGGACATAAATGGGCCGGCTACGATACGCTTAGACCCGCAGTCAGTGCGGGGTACAATTACGATTCGCGATTCATTGCCTATTCACCCTTTCGCGGCAGGTTTGTATCGAATGGTTGGGGGTCAAATACATGGTTCTGGTGACAGAGCCGGTAGCGTGCTGAGTAGGCGTTTTTCGCAAAATATTCTCTTCGTTGGTCACATCTAGACCGAAACCCAAGTATCTTTGAATCGTCAGCGGCGGCAGAACGAAATCTTTTTCGTATCTGCCGCCCTTGGAGCGCCGGAATGAGTCCGCTGGCGAAAGTCCTATTGCAATGATGCTCATGCGAGCTGCCCACGAATAATGGAACTGGGTTTCAATGCTGTCGAACTATTGGCAAGGCAAAAGTGCGATCATCTCTGGAGGGTCGTCCGGTTTGGGGTTGGAGCTGGCCAAAGTTCTGGTCGATCAAGGCATTTCAAAACTGCTGATGATTGGTCGCAACGACCAACGTCTGCAGGATGCCAAGCTTCAATTTCAAACTCGCCGCGATGTGAGCCTTTTGACTCTTTCAGCAGATGTCAGTCGGCCTGACGATAGCCTGCGATTGGGACAGTTTCTGTTGGAGAATTCATTTGGACCGGTGGATTTACTAGTAAATGCCGTTGGTCAAAGCGATCGGGGGACGGTATTGCAACTTACCTCGGACAGATTGAATGAGTTGTTGGACGCCAACGTTCGATCAACACTGCTGGTTACTCAAAACGTTTTTCCTCTATTGCGCAAGCCCGGCGGTATCGTCGTTAACATCGGTTCCTTAGCGTGTTTGTTTGCGCCGCGATACTTGGGAGGCTATTCGGTCGCGAAACACGCACTGGCAGCGTTGACTCAGCAAATGCGTTTAGAGTTTGCGGATGCCGGTGTTCACGTCCTACTGGTTTGCCCAGGTCCGATCCGGCGCCCCGATTCAGGTCGGCGTTATCTCAATCTTCCAGTATCCGCCGAATTGCCTGCGGAGGCATTGCAGGGTGGAGGTGGAGCCAAGATTAAAGGACTGTGCCCTGAGGCTTTAGCAAAATCCATCTTGGCAAGTGCTGCAGCCCGTGATGGATTACTTGTGCGTCCCCGCAAGGCTCGCTGGTTGCAAATAATCTCTGCGATATCTCCAAAACTGGGCGACTATCTACTGCGCAGGATGTCCGCATAGTCTCGCGGAACTCAACCAAGCACTGGCAATGGAGGTGACGCAGGTGCCTTAGCCGCTCGGTCGCTCAAGTTGCGCACGATCGATCTGACGATGTGGTCAATTGCTTTTCCGCAAATAGGATCGTCCAGCGCAGCGGACAATTGACCATCGTCCGACTGCAGCCGCAGATTCATGTTCAGTGGTACTTCGCCCAAACACGGCACCTGTAGCTCTTCGGCTTTGCGCCGTGCCCCTCCGTGCCCGAAAATATCATAGCGTTTTCCATTATCAGGGCAGATAAACCCACTCATGTTCTCGACCATTCCCAGCACAGGGATCTTGGTCTTGCGAAACATGGCAATTGCCTTGACCGCATCCAGCAGAGCAACTTCCTGTGGAGTGCATACGACCACGGCACCGCTGAGAGGCAACAATTGCGACAAGGTCAAAGCAATATCGCCTGTTCCAGGAGGCATATCGATAATCAGATAGTCTAGATTTCCCCAATAAGTATCTCGCAAGAACTGATGTATAGCTCCATGCAACATGGGGCCGCGCCAAATTACCGCCTCGTTGGGATCAACCATAAAGCCCATCGACATGACTGGCATGCGTCCTGCATAAATGGGCTGAATCTTCCCATTCAACACTTCCGGTCGACCGCTCAAACCGAGCAAGTGTGGAATGCTGGGTCCGTACACATCTGCGTCCATCAAGCCAACTTTTGAGCCTGCACGGCTAAGCCACATAGCGATCGATGCAGCAATCGTACTTTTACCCACTCCTCCTTTTCCAGAACCAACTGCAATGACGCTTTTTGCAGTCAAGCCAATCTGGCCAATCGCACCTGCTGGCCGTTCAAATTCTGCGACCTCCACGTCGATTTGGCGAACGGAAGGAACCGCTACTTGAAGATGTTCCTTGAGCTGCTCAGCAATCTCATCGCGGATCGGAAAACTGTGAGTACTTAATCCCACACGAACGAGTATGCCTGCCTCTTTGAGTTCGACAGCCAATAGCTGCCCAGTTTTTTCAAACGTTCGCCCCGTTTCAGGATCACGGAAACGACCGAGTGACTTCTTAGCTAGTTCAATGTTTTCTTGCGGTTGATCCATAACTGACATATTTCACATCGTTGAAATCAAATGGAAGTCCCATGGTGGGACTTTGAACTCAAGTATCGACCTTTCGCCACGGGAGGCGATCCATCAGACCCGAGGTCAAAGGGTGAAAGCCCGCCGCTTTGAGCTGAATGCGTTCTAAGATCTGTGGGAGCATGCGTTGTAAAGATGGTACCTCGCTGACCACGATCTGTGCACCCGCCTCGGCCAATAAGGCGACAAATTCACGTGACGAAGTTCGCGAGATGGCGATTCTCAACGTCGTTTGTGATCGCTGCCGACACTGCCACAAGCATTTTGCAGCAGCCAGCGCTGCAGCATCGTCGACGACGATGGTCAACAAGCTGCTTTGTCGGTGACAAACCCACTGAGCAGATTCTTCAAGGGATTGGGCCACATCGACCTGTACACGAACCGGTTGTCCTGCAAATTGCACAATCATCATGGATCGCATGGCTGCCGAAAACGACAGGTCTGGATCAAACGTTACCCACGTCAAACATTTGCCTTGTAGAATCGAACTCATCGCCGAGAGCGCCCTCGCGCGGTTTGTTGGTCGTGAGTTGACTGGGCGGATCTGAAGTGATACTCGGTGGGTTTGGCGCCCGCAGCGGGTGGCCCGTGTAACCTCTTTTCGAGCAATTCAACCATGCGCTGCGCTGATTGGAGAGTCGTTGCTTGTCCCAATACTGCCATCCTCCCCTGCCCCCCGATCGTTCTCGCGTTTGAAAGGTCGCTGAGTACCTCCGTCAGCTTCGAAGCCAGCGCTTGGTAATCGTTGGCAGGGAACAACCACCCGCCCCCCAGCGCTGTATGCATCTCAGAAAAAGACCCATGTGCAGGTTGTACGTAGGGAATTCCAGCCGCCAAGGCTTCCAGAACAAACAGCCCCTTAGGCTCTTGATAAACAGTAGGCACACTCAGCACGTCAATCGACCGAAGAAAATCGATTTTGCCCTGACGGTCGACCGCACCGTGATAGCGAACTAGCTTGGTCAATCCGGCCCCGTCGATTTTCTGTTGCTGCTCTTGCCAATAACCGCAATGCTGCTGGCCCAACCATCCCGCCAATTCTAAACGTGCACCGGCAATCGAACCTCTGCGATGCAACTCGACGAAGGCATCGACCAGCAAGTGCAAGCCCTTTTCTGGAGCCAACCTTGCTAAGTAGCCGATTGTTGGCGCGCGTTCAGCAGGTCGAGGCTGGCCATAAACTGGAGCAAAATCTGTCGGATCGATTGCAAGCGGTAATATCTCCCAATCGGTATCATCAAACCCCAACTTGGCTTGCATGCGCAGGCCGTAATCGCGGCTGTGAACCAAAAACAAATTGACTTCATCAGCCAACTTGCGCAGCAAATCCATGGCTTGGTCTTTGTAGGGTGCAGACAGGTCTTCGAAGAAAATATCATCTCCCTGAAGAATTACTGCCGTCGGAACACCCAACTGACGTTTTATTTCGGGAATAGCGCCACCAATCAACAAATTGGAAAAGACTACCACATCGGGACGAATCTCTTGCCTCAGCCAATCCACAAGGCGAACAACTTCTTTTCGTTGCCGTCCGTGCGTGCCTTGTAACATCGAGACGGTCAGCGCACCGAGCTTCTTGGCTGACGTCCCCATTGATTTTGAAGCGACCCAATTTACCAGCGACGGGGAATTCAAGAATTGATCCAGCCAATTGGGCAGCCAGCTCAGAAAGGGCAAACTCTGCTGCAGAAAAATGTTTACGCCGCCATAAAACAGGCGATCCTGGCTCACATTAGTTTCATCGGTCAGAATTGGCGTATAGGTAGGGACTAGAACAACGTCGTGTCCGAGTTTCAACATGGCTCTAGCCACCGCATTGTCCTGAAGGCAACTGCCACAGAACATACCCGCCGCACCTGACGTTAAATACGCTACGCGCAAACCACACCTCAAATCAATCTATCAATGCTCACAAGCAATTCTATTGACCACCGGTCGATACTTTTTCGTTATCTCAGAACTGATTGTTCTGTAGCTCCATGTTTCCAGATCGCTCCTAATTTAGCAAATGCTAACAAGGAAAGTCGCCTGGATTAGCAAAAACTGAACAGTCCTTTCCTAGGTTGCGACGTTGGCACATCGGTTACCGAACTTTCAATTTGCGACACTTGCGAGCCAATTTGAACGATTGCTAGCAATCTGGAGTCGATTAACTAAGGCAACGGCTCGTAAAAAGTGTATCACTCAAGTGTAGAGCGGTTGTCTCAACTGCTGGCAAACAATTGGGACAATTGTTCTACACTGCGAGGACTCGGTTGTAGCGGTTGTAATGCCTATGAGCCAATGGATTAGGTGATTTTCAGCCAAGGAACTTTCTAGGTTGAGCCACGATCTTTGAGCAATCCGATAGTTCCAAAACGCTATGTGGTATGCGAATAAGACTGAGCATTCTCACAAGTGTACCAGGCTGCAGGATGCGGCCTTTTATGACTTCCCGCAGGGATCGCGAACAAGGAAGTGCCATGGATTTAGGTAATCGAGGCTTGCGCCGCAAACTCTTCGCTTTTGCATTGGTTACTGCCTTAGGGCAGCCAGCAATATCTCAGACCGAAGATCGATTCATCAGGCAGCCTAAAAGGGCATCCGTGCAAACGCCTGCTGAACCAATCGCCGACATTCCAAGAGCGGAGAATGAATCCCTTTCACTCGCACTGCCACAGTCTGCTGCTGACTCGCCGGCTAACAAACCAGAGCTTGTTAGTGTCAATTCGCCTGCGTCACCTAGTAGCAGCAGCTCGTCCAGCAGTTTTCAAAGTGCGTCACTTGTTCGCAGTTCGGCACAGGCCGACAGTGCATTTCGTTGGAGACCGAGGGGTTCACAAGCTAATCCACCGAGTTCGCAAACGACCAGTCGCATGCCCGAAGCCAGAGACTCTTTCCAGCTCTCCGGATTCCGTTCACCCATGCGCACCGATCCGGCTTCTTTGCAACTGCGTCCTCCCGCAGTTGAAAGTCGCGAGCAAAGTGTGTTGAACTCAGGCCGTGCAAGCTTGGCGTTGCCAGACACTACTCAGCCAACTTCCTCGCCGACCGAAACAGAAATGGCAACGGAAGCACCCAAGCCTACCGATACAGTCAGCTCAACTCGGCGTATTGATTATGAAAAAATTGCGTCCGGAATTTCTCAAGAGCTGATGGACCAGCATCATGCTCAACGCCCCACGGGCCAACATGCGGTTTCGTCACTGGAATCGCCACCGGGCTGGCAAGCAGTGGGGGCGAGAATGTCCGAGCATATGCGCAAGTGCGAACAATTAATCGCTCGCAAGGCGAATCTTTCTGCGATCGCTGAAGCAGAAACTGGAATTCACTTTCTGTTGAGAGTATTGGATTTGCATAGCAACCAATATCAAAGCGAACCGATTTGGTCCGAAGCACAACGGGCTTTCCATGAGGCAGAGGACTTTAGAAACGTACAACGGTTGGCAGGTGACCAGCACATGTTAACGCGCATCGTCGAATCACATGAGACACGTATCCTAAAGGCTGCCGATGTAAGCCATCTGTCCCCGTTGGCGGCTGCCCAGCGCTATCATCGATTCGCCCAAAACCGCTTGGTCCTCGCCAGCCAGGGACATCCGTGGGCCAGCGAATTATATTACGTTCTCGGTCGAGCTCTACAGGCTCATGCTGACGAAGGTGGTGAGGATGCCGATGCGCTGCGTGAGAAAGCACTAACCTTCTATCGTGCTTCGCGCGAAATCCTCCCCACAAACTCGATCGCTTCGAATCAACTTGGATATCTCTTACTGGGAATGGATCAGCCTGTCGAAGCTCGTGAAGCATTGATCGCTTCGGTTCAAAGTGGCGGTCCAGCGGCTGCGTGGCAGAACTTGGTCGAAGCGAATCGTCGCTTAGGTGATGTCGCTGGCCAGAATTGGGCCACGCAAAACTATTTCGCGCTTCAACGTCAAATGCCTCCACAGGCGGCTATGCCAGCCTATGTGGAGTTGGATCCAAGGCAATTTGCTAGCCTGAGTCCTCGCGAGGGAGGCCCCAAACCTACACCAGGTCCACCTGCAACGAGCATGCCTGTGAGCGTACAACCTGGTCGGCCGGTAGGTTACAACCACGATGGATACACCGCAAACGGCAACCGCTACAACCCATCACTACGCTGAATCGTCGTGAAGGAATCCCTTTGAGTTTGGCACAGCCAGCAGATACAGACCATTCAAACCAATAGTCAATTTCCGTCTGAACAGTTCGTTCCCGATTCAAAACGCAACTCACTTACCGCGATTCAAATGGACAAGAACATGGCCGATTCTCTTCGAACCACCGCCTATTGTCTGGCTGTTGGATTGAATATGATCGCTTGGGCACCAGCATATGCCCAACAAAATCAATTCATCGAATTGGCACCCGAAGAGTTCAGTTCGACTGTTACCATTGGTGACATGCCAAGCGACAACGGAGTACCGGCTGGCGTTTTGGTTAATGCTCCTCCCGAGCCACCACGTGCCAAACCTTCCAGCCCTGCGGCTGGTACGGGCTCAAGCAATCAGTTAATACCGCTACCAAATCTGGGAGTCAGCTCTGCGAATCTTGGTACCATGGGACCGTACGACAAATGTGGTTATTCGATTTGTAATCCGCCTCCACAACCAGAAGTTGCTGGCGGTCGTTGCGCGCCCTGCATCTCAGCCATAGACTGCGCCAGCAGTTGCGGCCAGCGATTGACTTGGCGTGACGTACAGCCATATCCATTTCAACCACTTAAGCACGGTGAATACTTGGGCCCTATCCGTATTCCATCCACTATCGATTACCGCATTCGTGTAGGCGATCAAATTCGTTTTGTCTACGCTCGTAGCCGTGATCGATTGATCGAGAACTATCGACTGCGCGTAGGTGATCGACTCGCGATTCGTTCCGTTACTGACCCGGATCTAAGAATGGGCGACATTAATACTGGAATTGGTGTCGAGATTCAACCCGATGGATTGCTCTACCTAAACTTGATTGGAAACGTTCGCGCAGCCGGATATACGGTTCCGCAACTAAGGCACAATCTCGAAAATCTGTATAAAGACAAGATCAAGGACCCTGCCATTGACGTCCAGCCAATCCGGACGAACACACCTTTGGATGATCTTATTGAGTCCGTATCGAATAGGACGCTCGGCCAAGGTCAAGTGTTCACCGATTCTGTTCATCCTGACGGAACTATTCGCTTAATGAAATTGGGAGCCGTTTGCGTTCAGGGAATGACAATGGATGAAGTCAAACGAGAAATCAATCTGCGCTACGCGGAGATTGTGACTGGACTAGAAGTCGAACCAGTGCTTGACCAAGAAGCTCAACACTTTGTCTGGATTTCAGGTGAAGTTACCGAACCAGGTCGATTCCAGATTACAGGACCGACCACTGTCACTCAAGCGCTGGCCCTGGCCAAGGGGATAAAACTAGGTGGTAACAATCGTCAAATCGTTGTGTTCCGGCGAGCCGAGGACTGGCGATTGCTGGCGACGAGACTAGATATTCGCGGCGAACACTTGGGGCGCGTCCCGAATCCTGCTGACGAAATCTGGGTACGTGACAACGACCTCATCATTGTCCCACCGACTCCAATCAAGCTGTTTGATAATTTTGTACGCCAAGTGTTCACCGAAGGCATCTACGGTATCGTACCTTTCCAAGGCATCAGCATCACCCAATTCCAAGGTGGTTCGATTTCATCGAATTAACTACATAGCTCAACGGCGCACCGTTCTGGCGCAAGTCGTGAGCACTCTCAAAGCGTGACGCCTAGCTGGTTGAATTCCGTAATTTATTTCGCCACTATGCTGGGCTGTTAAAAAATCTCATATTGACGTGAGTTTTTGATGCGCAGTTCTTGATGCGCGTGAATCGTCCCGCAATCGTTTAACAGTTAGCCGCTGCGGGCGTACTCAGATGTAATGAGATTGCAGTTGCAGACAAGATTGCCCACGTACTCCTGCGCGCTGAATCCCGTTAGGGACTGAAAGTCGGTAGACCGAGAGACTGTGCGGGGCACAGGGAGTTTAAAAAAGACCGTTTGCCATATAGAATTCGGCCTCGCAAACAAGTATGCTAAGCCCAATTCATGCAGCTCCCACCACTTCCTTACCCACCTTTGCATAGGAGGAATCCTCTATGTCCAGAGTCAGTCGCCGTAAATTCGTTCAGGGAGCAACCCTGGCTGGAGCCGCGTTTGCTATATCTGGGACCAAATCCTCAGGCAACATTATCGGCGCCAACGACCGTCTGCGCATCGGGGTGGCTGGTACCAACGGACGTGGTGGCAGCCATATCGATGGCTGGTTAAGTCAAAGCAATGTTGAATTAGCCTATTTGGTCGATGTCGATCGCAATGTGCTCGATCGCCGCATGAAACAAGTTGCTGAGCAGACCGGTGGACAGTATGCGACCAAGGGAATTGCCGATGTGCGCGAGGCCCTCGAAGATAAAAACCTTGACGCTATTTCTGTTGCCACGCCCAATCATTGGCACTCGTTGATTACTATTTGGGGCGCACAAGCTGGCAAACATGTTTACGTCGAAAAGCCGATGAGCCACGACGTGGTGGAAGGGCGAGTGGCTTGGGAAGCGCAGAAAAAATACAAGGTAGTTATCCAGCACGGAACGCAATCTCGCAGCGACGCTAAACGGGCTGGATTACACGAAATGATTCAAGCTGGAAAATTCGGCCGCCTAAAGATTTCGTATGGCTATTGTTGTAAGAAGCGGGGATCAATTGGGATCAAGCCAGTTTCAGACCCGCCAGCCAATTTGGACTGGAAACTGTGGAAGGGCCCAGCCGTGATTCCGCAATATCACGGTAATTATGTGCACTACAATTGGCATTGGTTCTGGGAATCGGGCAACGGTGATCTTAACAATCAGGGTACGCATCAATTAGATGTCGCGCGTTGGGCGTTGGACAAAGACCAAACTCATCCTATTCGCGCGATGGCTCTGGGTGGCCGTTTTCAGTGGAAAGACCAGGGTGTTACTCCGAATACTATGTTCGCGATGGCAGAGTACCCAAACGGCCAGTTTGTGTTCTTCAACGTGCGAAACGTTGCGTACGATGGCTACCAAACTCAAGTGGAAAACGAATACTACTTCGAGGATGGCGGTAAGATCATCGGCTACAACTATTACCCCAAGGGCTCCAGCACTGGCGAGCCAATTGACGTTCCCAATGGCAAAGTTACGCCTGGCGGTAACTTCGGTTCCTTTATCGCAGCATGCCGAGCCGGTGATCCAAACATGGCCAACGGTAATGCCGCTGACGCTCACTACGGATGTGTGCTGGGACACCTAATGAACAATTCATATCGCTTGGGGACGAAGGTGCCATTTAATGCCAAAGCTGGCAAGTTCGGCGATAATAAGGATGCATCGGAGCATTTTCTCAAGCTACACGAAATCATGCATAAGGGCGTCGGTATTCCAGAAGACTCTACGGAATATGTCGTTGGGCCGATGCTGACATTTAATCCAGAAACGGAACGACACGAAGGTGAGTTCGCTGATCAAGCAAATCGGTTGCTGAAAGATCCGAACAATCCAGAGTTCCAGGTTCCTTCCGTAAAGGACGTTTGAGCAACCGGATTCAGGCGCTCGGATTCCATTTGCTGAACTCCCGCCTGGGACTACTGCGTTTGGGCTTCGAGCAAGAAGTGAGAAATGGTCGAGCGGCATTTGCTGTTTCGCTCCTGACTACAGCGAGAATTCTCCAATCCTCTCCGTGCTGGTTCGCGGAGAGGTTTTTTTGTGGATGTGAGTATTCACAACAATGTAGTGCGAACTATGGAATCAATGATCTCTCGTGCTATCAGCCTGTTCGGATTGTTCGCGATGGTTGCCTTCGCGTGGCTAATGAGTCGTCAGCGCCGCGCATTTCCATGGCGCGTGGTCAGTGGCGGATTGTTACTCCAATTTGGATTGGCAGTATTGGTTCTGCGAACTCCACAGGGTCGTGATTTTTTCAATGGTGCCAATGCGGCTGTGGGTGGATTTCAGCAGTTTGTTAACGAGGGAAGCAGCTTTGTCTTCGGGTTGTTCCCCGACTCGTCATCCAAAGTTGGTAACGAGCGCCTGTTCTTGTTAAACAGCTTTGTATTTGGTGTCCTTCCGACAGTTATTGTGTTTTCCAGTCTCATGTCGGTGCTGTACCACGTGGGCGTGATGCAATTACTCGTTCATTCCATGGCTTGGGTCATGCAACGCACACTTGGAACGAGTGGCCCGGAGTCACTTGCTGCAGCAGCCAATATCTTTGTCGGACACACAGAAGCGCCCCTAGTTGTGCGGCCATTTCTGGATACCATGACGCGCAGCGAATTAAACGCGATGATGGTCGGTGGATTCGCGACCATCACCGGCAGTCTGATCGCCGCATACCATCAACTTGGCATGGACGCCGGTCATCTTATTACGGCTTGTGTGATCTCGGCACCTGCCGCGCTGTTAATAGCAAAAGTTATGGAGCCGGAAGCACCGGGCGCGGATGTCAACAGTTCGCTGAAAATCGATAGTTCGCTGACGAGCGTCAATTTGATCGGCGCTGCTGCTCAAGGAGCCAGCGACGGGATGAAATTGGCTCTGAATATTGCCGCCATGTTAATCGCTTTTTTGGCGCTCATTGCGCTGGCAGACTTCCTCATCGGCTGGCTTGGTAGCCTAGTTGGTATCAAACAAGCCGATGGCACGCCGTTACTCAGTTTGTCCCTGATACTCAGTTACCTCTTTTCTCCTCTGGCATGGTTGATTGGTGTGCCTTGGTCCGAGTCCCTGGAAGCTGGGCGTTTGCTCGGCATCAAAATGGTTGCAAACGAATTTGTAGCCTATGAACAATTGGGAACATTGACCAACAACGCAAGTTCTGTCTTCAGTGAACGGACCAAAATCCTGCTTACTTACGCGCTATGTGGATTCTCGAATTTTGGAGCTATTGGAATTCAAGTTGGAGGAATTGGTGGTCTGGCACCAAGTCGACGAGACGATATCGCCAGACTGGGCCTGCGAGCGATGTTGGGTGGTACACTCGCATGCCTCATGACTGCCTGCGTGGCAGGTATTTTGATTTGACCTTTGCCTGGCGATTCCAAGATGCCTTAAGGGTCGCG
>CAZVBC010000138.1:0-16379 GCA_964625155.1 uncultured Pirellulaceae bacterium | reverse complement strand
CGTCAAATTTGCCTGCGAATACTATGGTGCCAGCGTTGTATTACGATGTTCGCGTGAGAAAGTTGATCCCAAGAAACCTCACACGATTGAAATGGGAATGGGGCAAGAAGTTTTCTACTTCAATCCAACCAATGACATCACCGATTGGGTTCTGACTCAGCTACAGCCTCAGCAAACTGCTGGTGCACAAGCCGCTGCCAATACAGCGACTCGGCCAGGCGCCCAGCAAATCGTAAAGTAGTCCATCGAGCGGAAGTTTGATTTCCTCGCGTCCTCGGTTCACTTAGGACGCGAGTTTTTCTGCAGCATTTTGGTAGTCACATCCAATTTCAGCGTCACGGTTAACCGTGCTCACAGACAGGGAAGTCATGCGGGCAACTCGATTTCAACAAACTCTTAATCGCCCGTGTCAAGTCAGCGGCCGTGGATATTGGAGCGGCCAGCCGATTACGTTGACATTCTTGCCTGCCAAGCCCTACTCGGGTGTACGCTTTGTGCGTACGGATATGAAAGATTGCCCAAGTATCCAAGCGTTGGTTGAACAACGGGTAGATATGCCTTTGCGCACGCGGCTGTCTGATGGCTCAGCGGTCGTGGATATGGTCGAACACGTCTTAGCAGCACTATTGGCAATGAAAATCGACAACGTCGAAATCCATTGTACGAATTGTGAAATGCCCGGTTTGGACGGGAGCAGTCATGCTTATGCACTGGCCCTAAGCGCTGCTGGTATCCGCGTTCAATCCGTTCCAAGAACCACATTGACTATCTCGGATCCCATTCGTATTGGCAACGACCAACAGTGGATCATGGCGCTGCCCAGCGAGGACTCGGAATTAACAGTTGAATATCGTTTGGACTACGGACCGAACAGCCCGATTGGCCAGTCCACTTACTCATCGCGCATAGACGAGCTGATTTTTCTGAATGAGCTCGCTTGCGCACGAACATTTATTACCTTCGCTGAAGCCGAACAATTACAGCAGCGCGGGTTGGCTCGCCACGTCACGCCACGGGATCTGTTGGTGTTCAATCAGGATGGCCCAGTCGACAACAGTTTGCGGTTCGTCGACGAATGCGCGCGTCACAAGGCGCTCGACTTGCTAGGCGATCTGGCACTGGCGGGCATGGATATTGCTGGAAAGATCGTCGCCAGCCGAAGCGGTCACCAACTCAACGGCAGCTTGGCACAAGCATTGAGGAATCAAGCTCTTCGGAATACCGTGAACCTCGATAAACGGAATATTAAGGTTGCTAGTTAAATAACAAGGAACTCCCGGCACTTCGCCTGAAGATACATCCCATAACCCTCGACTCCATCACCGCCGGAATAGACTTCCAAACATGCGGGACTTTGGAGCGATTCATCACTGTTACTGAAAGTCCTACTTCTATGGCTACGATTATTGCTCACACCGCAGTGGTAGATCCTCGAGCGGAACTGGAGGATGAAGTCCGCGTTGGCCACCACTGCGTAATCGGTCCTCATGTCAAAGTCGGGCGAGGAACTCGATTGGAGAATAATGTCACCTTGACTGGTCATACGGTGATTGGTCGCAACAACCATCTCTTTCCAGGAGTGGTCATAGGTGCAGAACCACAGGACCTCAGTTACCAAGGCTCGCCGACACAAGTTATCGTGGGCGATTCCAATGTCTTTCGCGAATCGGTAACGATCAACCGCGCAACAGAAAAGGAAGATGGCATCACCTCTGTAGGCAGCAATTGTTACATGATGACCTGCAGTCACGTAGCGCACGATTGCAAAGTCGGTGACCGCGTGATCATGGCCAACAACGTGATGCTAGGCGGACATGTGCATGTCCAAAATGACGCGACCTTATCTGGTGGAGTGGCTGTACATCACTTCGCTTCGATCGGATGTTATAGCTTTGTCAGTGGGCTTAGTCGCGTGCTTCATGACGTTCCACCTTACATGTTGGTAGAAGGCTTTCCAGCTCGCCCGCGAACAGTCAATGTCGTGGCACTGAAACGCAAGAACTTTTCAGCCGAAGCCATCAAAGCACTGATGGAAGCGTATCGATTGCTTTATCGGTCGCGTGTTGGAATGGAACATGCCCGCGAGATTTTGGCGGGCAACGGAAAACCCTTGCCTGAGCTGACGGTCTTGTTCGAATTCATTGAAGATTCGCAACTCGGACGTCATGGACGAGGACGCGATCGGAGGAAAGCAGCGTGAACGCCCTGCGATTAGCTATTATCGGCGGTGGCCATCTGGGTCGTATCCACGCCAAATTGGCCAAGGGAAATGAACAATTTCAAGTCATCGCGGTGGCCGAACCGGCTGAGACCGCATGCCGGTTAGTTCATGACCAATTGCAGTTAGCCACTTATCGAGATTACCGGCAATTGATTGGTCAAATCGATGCTGCTGTCGTAGCCACCCCTACGTCGACTCACTATGAAGTTGCCAGCACGTTGTTGCGCGCAGGCATTCACGTCTTAGTGGAAAAACCACTGGCCACCGCGCCGGACCAAGCTGATCGACTGGTCCAAATCGCTCGCCATCATCAACGAGTTCTTCAAGTTGGTCACGTCGAGCGATTTAATCCGAGTTGGACCAATATTCAACCACGGCTGGGACAACCAAAATATATCGAAGCCGTGAGAGCAGGAGCCTTCAGCGGACGCAGTACTGATATCGGTGTCGTGATGGACCTGATGATCCACGACATCGATTTGATTCTCAACATTGTACGTTCCGAGCTACAGGAGGTGCGCGCATGTGGCCTCGCTCTTCTCGGTGCACACGAGGATCTTGCTGAAGCTCGCCTTACCTTTCAGAACGGCTGCGTCGCCTGTTTGCGAGCATCGCGTGTTGCCCTAGAAGCCACTCGTCGTATGCAGATCTTCACGACTCAAGGTTATGCCGAGATTGACTTCCAAAAGAACGAAGCTCGACTGGTCAATCCTTCGGTCGAAATCCTCGAACGAGCAGTGGAGTTCGACAAACTGCCTCTCGAATCTCGTCTGCAGGTCAAAGATCGAATCATGTCAGACTACTTCCGTGTCGAAACCATTCCGGCTCAATCGCGTAACGCGATCTTGGATGAGCAAAACGATTTTGCCCTCAGCATTCGCACCGGATCCGCACCCAGCGTTACGGGTGCCGACGGCTGTCGAGCGGTCGAAGTGGCTGACGCGATTGTCCAGCAAATCGCCCAACATCGCTGGAACGGCGCTGCGAGCAAACCCTGGCAAATCGGCCCACAAGCTGGACAAATGCCACACATCCTCAGCTTGCCCACCTCAGTCGGCAGTCAGCCTCTGGATCAACCACTTCGTAAAGCGTCGTAAAACTCGTTCTTACAACTCGCGGCGGTGCAGTTAAACGCTCAAAACGCTCACAATGTCGCTATCGTCGATGATTGGGAGGCGGTACAAAGGAGCCGCCAATACTGCTGCCCACGTATCCGCCAGCCAGGCTTCCGCCAAGGATCAATAAACCGCCACCCCAGCCAACTGGTCCGGATATAAAAATGCCGACGAGCCCAGCACCTCCAAGGCCTCCCAGTATCCCACCGACGCCCGAAGCAGCCACGTGCGGTCGATTTTCTGGTGCGGCTGTCGTCACCTGATAGGTAACAACGGCTGGTCCAACCCAAGGCAAGATCCGTCTCGCACCCTGCGCAAGCCGACCCAAGCCACCACGAATACCGGCTGCTATTCGCGAACCGAGCGGTGGTCGATTTACGTCTGGGTTGAAGGAACTCCCTGAAGGACCGCGCGGCGGTGGCTTCGGAGGATTCGCGCTTGGAGGAGTTTGGGCGACAGGCTGTGTTGGTGGTCCCTTGGGTGGTTGTGTACCAGGTGTTACTTGTGGAACTGGCCGCGTCCCTGTTCCATGGGGTTGACCACTGGGGCGTGGCATGCGCTGGGTTGGACACTTGCGAATTGGATCAACAGGTGGTGGGGCAGGTGGAAGAGGCCTTAAATTGCGCAATTCCGGTGGCAGATTCTTGATTACCTGAACTTGTTGCTTGATGGCGTTCCAATAATCGTTCAATCCCCGCACTAGTGCACGAACGTCGTATAAAGGTTGCTGCCCCTGGCGAATGGCATATTGTGAATTATCCAAAGCGACCATGAGATTGCTAAACATTTCCCTCAAGTTCCGAAGGCCCGCCATCGGCGATACTCCAGCAATCACTTCAGCGGGCGGCTGAATGGTAGGAACCGATGGTGCCAATCCCAACGGATCCGTGTATTTCGTGGGCATGTTTCGCCCGTATTGATATTCATTTGCAGAGGAAGGATCGCCGATGCGACTGGGAACTGGATCGATCGAAAGGAATCGGCCAGTCTGGGGATCGTAATATCGAGCGCGATTGAAATATAGTCCCGACTCAAGGTCCAATTCGCGTCCAGCGAATGCAAACAAACAATCAATATTTGGGTTCGATTCGCTGAGAGGTTGTCCGAAGCTGCTGTAGACAATATGGTTTCTCACTACACCCGTTGAATCGACTAAATCGCGAACGGAGCTCAAATTATCAGTCAATGTCCACAAGACGTTATCGTTTGCTCCTTCATCAGCCAAAATCTGGTCGATAGCGAGCCCATGCAGATAACGATGAGACTCGTTCCCCAGCCCGTCAAACGACATGGCTATGTTGTCTCCATCGTAAATGAATCGTTCCACGACAGCGGCCTGCGAACCCGCGCCGTCAAGATCGACAAGTTTGGCTATACGCCGATCAAACACGTCGTACGTGTATCGCACATCAGCAATTAACACTCCCGCCGCAGACTTAGTGGATAAACGCGTCAAGCGATTGCGATAATCCCATTCATATTCTGTGACTTCGCCATTGGAGATTCCAATGCGCCGAGTACGGTTGCCTTCTGAGTCATATTGATACGAGAAGACTCCATCGGTCATCAAACGGTTCGCCGTCGCCGTCTGGTATCCAGAATTGGCACGGTTGCCATTAAGATCATAGACATATGCTTCGTCGGTCTGTGACGCATGATCCGCGTTGGTCAATTGATCCGTTGTATCGTAGCTGTACGTTGTCATTCCGTCGGGAGAGCCGAACCCCGTGATCCGATCGGCGTTATCAAACGTCCAAGTGTAACCTGCCAGCGAAATCGAACCCTTGGAATGTGCCAGTCCCGTCAAGCGACCTGCAAGATCATAGCTGTAGACGCTGCTGACAACAGGTTGACCACCAGCCAAGTCTGCGAAACGATTCATACCAATCAACTGGCTAGCCGCATCGTAGACCATATCCACGCGTTTATCCACAATGCCGCTGCCTGATTGAGTTAGCCGAGTGAGTCGGTTCAGAGCATCATAGGTGTGCGAATTGACACCACGCGTCTGCGAATCAACCGAATCTCGACGTGAAAGCAGATTGTCGACCGCATCGTAGGCATAGCTGAATACCACTGATGGTGCGCCGACGGTCCCGGTATTGCTGGCCGTGGCCACGCGGCCATCAGCATCATAGGTATAACTATACGCCGAGTCAGGATCCGATGCGGAAGTCAATTGGCTGGCCAAGTCGAACGCCAGTTGCAGCGTGCGAATCGGCTTACCTGTGGTATCGAGCCAGGTTTCCTGAATCTGCCGATCCAATGCATCGTACGTGTATTTGCGAACACGCCCGTTGCGATCCGTGGTGGTGGTCAAATTTCCGACGGAATCATAGGTGAACGATCGGCTCTTGCCAAATGCATCGGTCTCTGAGGTCTTTCGGTCCAAGGCATCATGCTGATAACGCATGACGTTTTTTAACGGGTCCGTCAACTTTAATATATTGCCGACAGCGTCATAAGCATAACTCGTCACTCCTCCTCGAGAATCCTTCTGTTGAACCGGACGATCAAGTGCATCATAGGTGAAATCTAAGCCATGCCCCAGCGGATCTGCGGTGCGAAGAGTATTTCCCACGGCGTCATATACATTCGTCCAGATATGTCCCAGTGGATCAGTCTTGCTGATGGTTCTGTCCAATGAATCATAGGCGAATTGATAGTTGCGACTCAATTCATCTGTAACTTGTACAATGTTATCAACGGCGTCATACACCATCGATACTTGGCCGCCGAGCTGGTCCGTGCGCGTAATCCAGCGGTTTAATCCATCGTAATTAAACTGCGTCGAACGATTGAGTTCGTCGGTGATGCGAATCAGATTACCAACGGCATCATACTGAAATGACATCACGGCGTTGAGCGGGTTGGTTATTGAAACGACTCGATCTCGTTGGTCGTAAGCATACCGCGTGATGCGATTGAGCTCGTCTGAAACAGCCAAAAGATTCCCATTGGCATCGTATTGATATTTCAGCTCACCTCCCAACGGGTCACGTTCTGATGTGCGTCGGCCCAGTTCGTCGTATGTGTACTGCGTTGTTCTGCCATTTGCGTCAGTCATGGCAATCAACTGATCTGCTAAGTCGTAGCGATAGCTGGTGACGCCTCCCAGAGCATCCACGATGCGTGTCAATCTGCGACGAGCATCGTAGGAGTACGTGGTCGTATGGCCGTTTGCATCTGTCTCGGCAATCAGGTTGCCGTCAAGGTCATACCGCCATCGCCAGACACCACTAAGCGAATCAATCTGCTCGATTTTGCGTCCCCGAGCGTCATAACGATATCGTGTTTCACGACCGAGTTTGTCGATCATCGACACCATATTTCCATCCGCGTCATAGCGCATGCTCTCGACTTTCCCAGCAGGGTCAATCCGCTCGATCATCCGATCGAGGGCATCGTAGGCAAATCGCGTTTGACGGCCGAGTGCATCGGTCATTTGCGTCAAATTACCATTGGCGTCATAAGTCATGCTTGTCACTGGAGCCGTCAGTGGTCCAACTCCATCTGGATCCGCCTCGGTGACGCGGGTGAGCCGACTGTGCAAATCGTATTGAAATTGAGTTCGATTGCCATTGGCATCAGTGATCGCTGTGGTATTACCGGCCGGATCATATTCAAATTGCTGCGATTCGGCAGCAGGAGTACCTGCGGCAAATGTGATTTTGGTCGGACGTCCTTGTGAGTCTCGATCGAATTGAGTTACATCGCCGTTAGGGCTTGTCATGGTCGCCAATAAACCTTGTGCATCGTACGCCATGCGAGTCACTACGTCGTCAACTCCGCCGGGTGATCCAACAACTTGAGTGATCGAATCAGTATTCCCAGTGTTGGCATCGACACTGTACAAAGTTTGACGACCAAGCTCGTCCGTGCTCTGAACGGGCTGGCTAAACTTGGGCTCATATGCCATGCTGCTTCCGCCGAGTACGGCACCGAGTACTGCACCTGCTCCGCCGCTGCGTATTGACTGGATCTGAGCATCAGTAAGAGCGTCGGCAAAAAAGAATACGTTATCGACCGTGCCAGCCAGATACTCCCCGAAAATCGGACTGGCCCCGATCCGCACGGTAGAAAAACCATCGTCGAGCGTTCCAGCCTCTGATAGTTTTTTGTCATCGACGTAAAACGTCACCAAATTAGCGGTCTGGTCATAAACTGCCGCGATAAATGTCCATTTTCCGATACTAACAGGCTGGGCACCCAGTACCTCTCCCGTGCCGCTGAATGCTGACCATCCGCTCGCATCTCCTCGGGAATCAATTCCTATGGAGCGATCGAAGCAACCATCCGTTTGTGACAGCACCTGTCGAATCGGTAGCGAGTTGTCGACTTTCACCCATGCTCCCATCGTCAATTGCGGATGTAGCGAGGCGTTGATATTCAAAGGGAGTTCGATGAAGTCATTAATTCCATCAAAGCGAAAACCGCTTCCCTCATATCCTACGTCGATACTAGCACCACTTACCGAGCCGTCGTGTCCGCCGCCAGTAACGTCACGAGCATCACCTTCAAATGTATACAGCGCCAGCAAACCTGCGGCTGAAATTTCGTCGACAGTGCGTACTACGTTTCCTTGCGCGTCGTACGTGTATCCCGTCGCATGGCCTCGCGAGTCGCTCAAGGATGTTATCCGGTTTTGGTCGTTCCTACGCACCCCCGGCAGGTTGCCGAGAGAGTCGACTTGTGCAGCTACTTGACCGGCTCCATCGAGAGTTGTCTGAATTACATGACCGCGACCATCAGCAAACCCGGCTTGAGCCGCTCCGCGGCGAATCGCCTGTGGAGCCGCAAATGGATCGATAGTGGCATCAGGTTTGAACAACCCTTGTACTTGTAGAGGTTGCACGTTTACCACTGAGCCATCCTTACGCTTGGCGCTTACCAATCGGCCAGCGAAATCGTACGTCGATTCTTCCCGAAATCCGCGTTTGTCAATTTCACTTGTCAAACGGTGTTCACCATCGTAACCAAACGTTCGTTGTGTTCCGTCGGGGTCGGTAATGCGCGAAAGATTACCAGCACCATCGTAAGTTAACTGAGTACTGCGGCCGGATGGATCAACAATAGCTGTAATATGCTTTCCCGTGCGAACAAACGTTGTTTCCAGGCCGACGGGATCGATGATTTTCGCCACTACGTTATCGTTGTCGTAAATGACTCTTGTAACATTGCCATTACGATCCCGCATTTCTTGGATACGATGCTGGGCATTAAAAGAATCGACCGATTGATCCTTCATCGTACGGCGAAATGTCCCGTTGGTCAGCTTGACGAGTGTTGAGTAGTCGCCTGGCGGAGATTTGTAGGCGGCACCAGGTGTCGTAGGGGCATCGAACAACAACTCGCTCCCATCGCCGCTGATAATTTGGACAGATCCATCGGGGTTTTCAACGATCTCTTGTAATTCGGCCATGCCCCAACCGGCTCCGAAGGGACTGTCGATCGAATTGACAATTGTCAAGCTACCAGCCTGGGTTTTCGAAGTACCAATGAAACCTCGAGTACCCGCATAGCCCAATACTCCCGAGGTGAGATCATAGGCGTATCTTCCCGAAGGCTGGCCCCTTAGGTCGATCTGCAAACCAGCCGTGAGTGAGCCGCGACCGGAAGGGAGTGCCCAAAAATGCTCGCCTCCTGTCAAGCCTGGCAGTGTGCCCGTATATCCGGGCAGTTCTTGTTTCAGATTACCTCGGCTGACCGATAGTTTGGCGGTCAAACGCAATGCACTGGGGACAGAATAAATGCTCGGGTCAACATCGGCGTACGATACGTGAACTATTGGGCGCGGATCAGCACGCAATGAATCGTACATCAAGTTGAAAGACCGCGACAAACCTTGCGACTGATAGGGAACTGTAGAATGCGTTTCGAGGACGGCACCCGAATGCAGCTCAACTTGCGAATTGACCTCAGCCGCCGCTATGCACTCTTCACAGCCTTCATAAATGTTGGCAGGATCTTGCTGGGGGTCGACCGGCTCTGAAATAGTTGCTGTAAAAAAGTGCCAGCTAGAATTGCGAATGCCTCCACTGACAGTTTCAATCGAGCGGCCATCAGCACTTACTCGACCTGTACCAACATTATCAAATTGCCCTGTTGTAGGATTGATCGACCACAAACTCATCGTCGTGCCGGGGGACCAACCTTCGTTATTCGGGAGAGTTAGTGGAGCTGGTGTGGCAAATACCATTTCGCCAGGTTGGATCGTGACGACTGTTGATGGAATCAAGTTTGCTGGCAGTGCTGCCGGTGTTAAATTCGCAGGAACTTGAGTGATTGAAAGCACGCCACTAAACGGCGTACCCTGCTGGTTCATGAGTGTACCAGCAGCGACGACGACTTTGGCAGTTTGTCCTGGGGCGAACTCCTGCGACACCGTCGTGTTTTGCGTGGGGTTAATGGTGGTTCCACCAGCAACATTCAACGCAGGAAGATAGATCGGCCGATCAATTACATTATTCACGCCGAGCATGAGATCATGCTCAAGCACCAGCGGAAGTTTTTCAGCAATGAAAGGGTACACGCTGCCTCCGGTAAACAACTCACCACGCACTTTAAGTGTGTCGGCCACGACCGGCCCAGAACCCAGATCGAGCGTAAACGAACCATCCGCTTGCGTTAGTCCCTGTACTGCTCCAATTTCAACTCGGATCCCTGCAAGCGGCGTCTGGTCGATCGTGTGAATCACTCCAGAGACACGGGTTGTAGTTTTAGTATCCGCCACCACATTCAAGGTGATTTGCCGGTTTGCTGCCAGCGCACCATCACTGGCTTCGACGGTAAAAGTGAAGGTCCCCAATTGGTTACTGCGCGGTGCAATCACCAATGTCCCGTCGGCTTCCAAGACCGTATTGGGCAATGCTGACTTGGTCAATATATTGAACTTGACTGGATCACCATCGGGATCTGAGGCAACTAGTTTTGTTTCTAGACGGCCACCGGGCGTTACAGTCAGCGTGGGAATGGAGGACAATGCTGGTGGCTCGTTCACTCCGCCGATCAGTAACCTTTGCACCAGTGAAAATCGTAATCGGCTGGGGTTGTCGATTTCGACAAGTATCCTCTGAGTAACTGAGCCGCTTGCCAAGCCACCAGGAACTATGGCATTGCGTAAGCTCAGATAAGGAGTCCCATCGGCAAGTGTTCCAGTCGGGTTCGTCAATGTCACACCGTCAGGTAAACCTACAAACGCCACCGCCACTTGGCGGCCAATGGCTGGTCCGTCGTTGCGCACTGTTAGTTCGGCAGCATATCGACCCGTCGTTGAATCAAATCGAATGTTATCGATAACGGCAGTCAAGTTACTGGATTCTACTAGCACTGAAGTATTCAACGTGCCAGCCGGATTGATGGCCGTTGACTGAGCAACAAGCTGAGGTGCGGTTACACCGGTCGCTTCCAGTTGATTCGAAATAACTCGCACGAATGCGCGTCCGCCAGTGTCGCTGTCACTGTTCAGGAATTGAGCAATCAAGCTACCCTGCATCGCGCTGCCACGCGCATTCAGATCGATATCGATATAGCGACCGTCGAAGCGAACTACTCCAGCAGGATACTCGGCAGTTTTTCCATCCCACGAAAAGAATGGCGTTCCAGCTCGACCGTTATCGATCAGTGTGTTTGAACGGTTAGCTGGATCCACCAAATACAACAGCAGTTTGTCGGGGACACGCGAGTCCACTGCAGCATTATTAAATGCCGACTTTACTTCCATTCTTAAATGGCGGACTCCACTACCACCAACGGCGATCGCGCGGACGACTTCAGTTGCAAATGCTCCCTGTTCAACAAAGGTAAAAACTTCCGGTGAAAGACCCGTGTTCAGTTCATTGATAATAAACAAAGCGTCGATCGGAGAAACAAATAAGTCACCATTCACATCCACATAAGACTGGCCCGACAAACGCTGAGCCGGTAACAGACGAGAACCAAGGGAATTGATGTCGTTAACGATGTGCAAGACATCGATCGCAGATGTGAAACCATCGTCATTGACATCGAGCAAATTAAAGCGGTTAATCCACGGGCTGTGCGAGTTCGCCACAACGTCATGGATAGAAACGCTTGTTCCCTCACCGACCAAAGTTGTACTGATCGCAGCTTCCGGTTCACCCCCAACACCAGTTTGTCGCTCCAAAGCCCCACGATCCACAAACGCGATCGAACCCAAGCCGGTATTGGGGACACTTAGATCATCGACGCGAGAACGATTACGCAGGTCGGTAGTTGGCGCTCCGGTGCTCGTTGCTGAATCAATTGCCGGCGAGCCGCTAGCTAGCTCATAGTTGCGCGCAGCCACATCCACATACTGGGGATTGGCAGAGATGTTTGAGTTCGATCCAGTGGGGCTTGGAAGTCCTTCGTAATTCCCGTTCGATGCCGAAGGGTTAAAAACGTCATTGAAGCTGGCCGTAACCGTCCCAACTCCGGAAACAAAAACGCCACTACGGGTGTGATTGGTAACAAGTGAATTTGTCAATACTGCGTTCGCATCAATTGCCACCACGCCACGCCGGTTGCTATCGATGGTCGCATTGAAAATGGTCGCCTGCGCGCCAGATTCTAATTGAATGGCTGTGTCCGAATTCGCGTATATCAGATCGCTGGCTGCAGTTACCGCCGCGCTGTTGCGAGCGGTGAGCCCGCGACTTGACGAATTCCGAATGATGCTGTTATTCATTGATAACTTGCCTGCGTCTACGACTATTGCACCGACACCGTTATCTCCAGCGAAACGAACCTCCGTGTAAATTAGTTCGTTGTTATTGCTGGCCGATGTCAAGCGTATTCCGGTCCAGTCGCCATTCCCTGCCGTTGACGTGCCGTTATTGTTGGTATCGCCAAGCGCGGTGTCGTCACGTAGCGAGGTAAGTACAACCGGCTGAGTTGGTGAGCCATGAACCAACAGCCGGCCGTCGACCACGATTTCATGACCACTTCCCGCCTTGACAACTTGCCCCGGTGCAATTTCCAGAATGGACCCGCGAGGAACAGTGACGTCACCTGACAGGACATACGGAATCGTGGAGTCGTCCCAAACCGCGCGACAATACACAAAGCCAGCGTCGAGCAGAGCACCGTTTACAGCATTGTTGTTCAGCGTCAACCCAGTAAGTACCGGGTTGGAATCTAGATCGAGGCTGATGGCAGCACCCGAATTGTTCTGCACTCGGACACCGGTCAAACCGATTCCGTTGCCAACCAATCGCACACCCGCCGTCGAGGACTCCTCAATCGTTCCACCAGTGACAATTACTCCGCCGCGCACTACGTTTAGGGCTGCCGGTGAATTAAATCCACCGTAACGAATCTGGACGTTTTCCAGAACATTGTTGGGACCGGCCAGTTCAAGCCTGCCCCAGTTCCCTCGACCTGCTCCCGAGGCGTTGGCATTATTGTTGGTATCACCACCTGTATCGTCGCGCAACTCAGTAAACACGATCGGTGCAGCAACTGTGCCGCGTGCATCCAGGGTACCGTTGACGAACAGGTCGTAGCTGAAGTGGCTGAACTTGACAACTTGCCCCTGGCCAACAGTCAGTTTCACATTCGGAGCAATAGTGATGTCCTCTGTGGTCACGTAGACGACATCGGGATCGTCCCAAAACGCGTTTGCGGACACTGTACCTCCATCCAACAACAATCCGTTGATTCCGTTGCCAGTCACTGCGAGCGGTCCACTATTGCCTTTGATCATCGGATTGGACAACAAATCCATGCTCAGCGCCGCACGATTGTTATTCGTAAACTGTACATTTGAAATCGTCGGATTACTCGCTTCGATGCGCATACCTGCCGAAGAGGATGCCAGGACTGTTCCGTCGCTAATACTTAGGCTGCCGCCGTTTACGACCAACGAGCCCAACGAAGCGTTTCCTCCATAACGAATTTCCACATTGCGCATAACATTTGCGAGTCCAGTCAATTCAATTCGTCCCCAATTGCCATGGCCTGGCGCAGAAGACGCACCGTTATTGTTCGTATCTCCACCGATATCATCACGGTACTCAGTGAACACGATACTCGCCGCATTGGGACTCTGTGCATCGAGTGTTCCGTTGACGAATAGATCGTAAGTAAAATGACCGAACTTGATCACTTGTTTTGGGCCAACGGTCAGCTTCGTATTGGTGGCTACAGTGATATCGCCATTGGTCACATAGACCACATCCGGATCATCCCAAAAGGCGTTGGTGGAAATTGTGCCAGCATCAAGCAATAGTCCGTTCACTCCATTACCCGTTGCAGATATTGAACCGCCGCTTCCCGCAATCATCGGATTGGACACCAAGTCCATACTTAGCGCCGCACCACTGTTGTTCGTAAACTGCACGTTGGCAATCGTCGGGTTGCTCGTTTCAATGCGCACACCTGCCGCGATGGAGCCCAGTACTTTCCCATCGATGTAATTCAGATTCGAGCCCTTAACAACAATCGAACCAGAGGAGGCGTACCCCCCATATCGCACTTCTACATTGCGCAGGACATTTGCGGCGGGGCCTGCCAGTTCGAGCCGCCCCCAATTCCCGTTGCCCGGCACGCTGTTTGCGCCGTTATTGTTCGTGTCGCCGCCGATATCATCACGGTACTCGGTAAACACGATCGGTGAAGCACTGGGGCTCTGTGCGTCCAGTGCACCAAGGATGATTAGGTCGAAGGTGAAGTGACCGAACTTAACGATCTGGGCTGGACCGATAGTCAACTTAGTATTGGCTGGCACAGTGATATCGCCGGTGGTCACATAGACGATATCGGGGTCATTCCAGAATCCGTCCTTAACAAGTGTACCTCCGTCCACTTGCAGTCCATTGATCGTGTTATTGACCAGCGTCACGCCACTGATCGCGGGATTGGATGCCAAATCTATACTGACTGCTGCATCGGCGTTGCGTTCGAAACGATTGTTACTCAAGATCGGATCGGATTTCTGTATCCGCAATCCATCCACCGACGAATCGCTGATTGTGCTGTTGCGCAGCGTCAGCGTTCCTTGATCAATCGTTAATTGCCCCTGCGCATCATAACCACCGTAACGTAGTTGTACGAAGTCAAGCACATTATCGGGGCCAGCCAAGTCGATGCGTCCCCAGTTTCCTTGGCCGGGTGCCGAAGCGTTCGCATTGTTGTTCGTATCCCCGCCGACATCATCTCGGAACTCTGTAAAAACAATCGGAGCGGTTGACGAACCTCGGGAATCGATAGTCCCTTTTACAAACAGATCGTAAGTAAAATGGCCGAATTTGACAACTTGCCCTGCGCCAACTGTCAACTTCACGTTCGCTGCTACTGTGATATCTCCGTTAGTCACATAGACTACATCGGGATCATCCCAAAATGCGTTTACAGTAACTGTACCGCTATCCACTAATAGACCATTCACTCCATTGCCAGTTGCCAGGATCGGACTACCGTTTCCAGTGATTACTGGGTTAGATTGCAAATCCATGCTCATCGCCGAACCGATACTGTTCGAGAACTGGACATTTGAGATTGTCGGATTGCTGCTTTCGATCCGTACTCCTGCCGCCGAAGACCCGAACACTTTTCCGTCGCTATAGTTCAGACTGCTCCCTTTAACCTCCAGCGCTCCAGTAGATCCGAATCCGCCGTAACGAACTTCGACATTTCGCAGTACATTTGTCGGGCCGTTCAGTTCAATTCGTCCCCAATTGCCGTTGCTGGGGGACGAGGTACCGTTATTGTTCGTATCTCCCCCAACATCATCTCGATACTCCGTAAATACGATCGGCGACGCATTGGGACTTTGTGCATCAAGTGTTCCGTTGACAAACAAATCGTGGGTGAAGTGCCCAAACTTTACAATCTGGGACGGACCGACTGTCAACTTGGTATTCGCCGGCACAGTAATATCGCCACTGATTACGTAGACGATATCCGAGTCATTCCAGAGTCCGTTCTTGGCAAGTGTCCCTCCGTCCACTTGTAGTCCATTGATCGTGTTATTGACCAGCGTTACACCGCTGATCGCGGGATTGGATGCCAAGTCCATACTAATGGCCGCATCGAAATTGCGTTCATATCGATTGTTTGCCAAAATCGGGTCGGACTTCTGAATCCGGACGCCATCAACAGCCGAATCGCTGATCGAGCTGTTGCGTAGAGCTAGCGTTCCCTGGTCAACCACCAATTGGCCCAATGTGCCAAATCCACCGTAACGAATTTGAGCATTTTCGATGACGGCGATCCCACCTTCCCCAATTAAGATTTGTCCCCAGTTGCCGCGCCCAGGTGACGAATTGCTACCGTCGTTATTGGTATCGCCACCAAAATCATCGCGGATTTCAGTGAAGACGATTGGAGCCACAGCAGTCCCTGCTGCATTGAATGTCCCCGAGATTGTCAGGTTAAACGTGAAGTGATTAAATTTGACGATCGTTCCTGGCTCGGCGGTTACAGTTGAGCCCGCAGGTATGCGCACTTGGCCAACAATGCGTTGCACGTCTCCTGAACGCCAAACGGTTCCGTCGGGAATATCGCCTGTCCAATCGATTACCGCCATAACACGGCGGTCTTCGAGAGACTCCAAGAACAACTCGCGAAGTTTTCGCTGCTTGCGTTTATTGTTCAGTTTGCGGAGCCAAGTGCGACGCAGTGGGGGCTTCATGGTATCTGCCTCAGCAGCAAATGAGATAGTTGGACAGCGCCTACTCGACACGCGATAAGCTCAGCCAGCCAACGTCTCAAACCTTTGCTTAGCTGGAAGCCTTATCCATAAGCCCATTTCGTGAAGCGACGATGCCCTATTAAGCACTCGTAATCGACGCCAACAATAAACCACTTTCGACCTAGCGTTGCCAACGCAGCAGCCAACAACGCCCCTTCATATTAGCTCGCAGCGCTTAGTTATTCATCTTGAATCAATACTGAATCGTTGACGAAACACAAATTTCCCGAGGAATAATTGCGAACTCGAAGACAGTTGAGTGCTGAGAAACACGGCCGCTCGATCAGTTCGATTTGAATTGCGGCTTTACTCTTCCCGAGCTTTCTGAAGAACTCGGCAAGTCGCGAAA
>CAZVBC010000137.1:0-16402 GCA_964625155.1 uncultured Pirellulaceae bacterium | reverse complement strand
GATACTAACCCACGATGACGTTCAATCCGAACGATACAAATTTGCGGAATATTGTCCCCACTGCTATCGTTCGCACGATCAGCAACTGGCGGATCGAATTACAGCCAGAAAAACTCAATTGCAAAAATTCGCGACGCCTCTACCAGGTTCGCAGCCTTACGAAAATGTCCGTCAAATGCATGTGGCGCGCAAATATGCTGGTTTACCATTGTTAGATTTCCTGAAAGCCTATCATCCTCAAACGGAAGCACAGTCTTGGTCGTCTTGGATCGAACGTGGCGAAATCACGTGCCAAGAAAATGCTGTTATGCCTGACCAAATAGTTGCTGAAGGCCAGACCTTTACCCAAGTGATGCCTAACACGGTCGAGCCTTGGGTCAACGCGGACATCGAATTTATTTACGAGGATGATAGCCTCGTGATTATCAACAAACCTGCCCCATTGCCCGTACATCCGAGTGGGCGATTTAACCGCAACACCCTCCAGTTCTTGTTAAGCCAAGTTTACCGACCGGAAAAACTTCGCTTCGCTCATCGACTCGATGCGTTAACAACAGGTTTGTTGATCGTTTGCCGAAAACGTGCGGTGGCGGCATTTGTGCAACCCCAGTTTGAGCGCCAACAAGTCGAGAAAGTTTACCTCGCGCGCATTATTGGCTCCCCAACGTGGCAACAAACGGAATGCCGAGCATCCATCGCTCCCCAGCCGCTGGCGTCTGGCGGACGCGCGGTCGCAGTCGACGCCCAGTCGAGCCAAGATGCGCTTACGCATTTTAATGTTTTACAACAGTTTCCAGACAACACAACTTTGGTAGAAGCCAGACCACACACCGGTCGAACTCACCAAATCCGTTTGCACCTGAAACACTTAGGGCATCCCGTCTTAGGTGATCCGATTTATTCTCACGACGCAAATCGCGGTCCTCAAACTTATCCCAGTACTACCTACGAAAATGCTCAATCTGAAGATCCGTCGCCGCCGCTTCACTTGCACGCCTGGAAGATTCGGTTTATCCATCCTCAAACGAAACAGTTCGTAGAATTCGAAACCACTTATCCAGCGTGGGCTAGAAATGCACAGGCCGGGCGGTGACCAGGCCACGCTTGCATGCCAGGCCAATCAACGCGAATGATCGATAAGTGCTGAGACGCATGTTCAGCATGTAGTTCGGCTCTGAAGGAGAATTGCCACCCAGGATTTGCAGCCAGTATGCGGGCGAGTTTGATATCTAAACAGATTCATGAACATCGAAAACGAACACGAATTAACAGAATACCTACGGCATTCTGGGCGCATCGGGCCAGATCAATCAGTGGCGATGCGAATTCTGAGTGGCGGTGTTTCCAATCGGACGGTCTGGGTACAGCCTCCGACCGGACCAGCTTGGGTTATCAAACAGGCGTTACCAAAGTTGAGAGTCCAGGTGGATTGGTACAGCAGCCCAGATCGCAGCGCTATGGAGGCCCTCGGAATGCGCTGGCTTACGATACTGGCTCCCGCACGAACCGTGCCGAGTTTGCTGTTCGAAGATCGACAAGTACACCTTTTGGCAATGGAGGCGGTACCCGATCCACATTCAAATTGGAAACATGATTTGATGGTCGGCAATATCGATTCCGACCACATCTCTCAGTTCGGGCATCTTCTTGGAGGCATCCACAAAAATTCTGCAGCTCATCTAGAACGATTGCGCGTTGATTTTGATGACCGCCAGTATTTTGAGTCCCTGAGACTGGAGCCCTATTACAAATATACAAGCCAAGTTGTGCCACCAGCCGCAACTTTCTTGCGAGACTTGATCGAGCAAACGTGGGCAACCAGACAGACCTTGGTGCATGGAGACTATAGTCCCAAGAATGTGCTCGTGCATCGCGGGCGTTTAATGCTGATCGATCATGAGGTTGTCCACTTTGGAGATCCCGCGTTTGATCTCGGGTTCAGCATGGCGCACTTACTCAGTAAAGCCCATCATCTGGTACAACTTCGATCGCGGTTCTGTGAAGCGGCGACCGCATATTGGAAAGCATATTCGCAAGAAGTGGGAAACACGCTGGACATACCAGCGATTGAATCACGCTTTCTTCGACATACTATCGCCTGCCTACTGGCCAGGTCGCGAGGACGCTCGCCACTGGAATACCTGGATGCAGCAGCTCGAGATCGCCAACAACATCACGCTTTACAATTACTCCATGCACTTCCAACGACTCTCGACGACCTGGTCCATCAATGGCGAGAAGCCTGTGATAGCGATTCCTCGTAGACTGGTTACGCAACCTGAAAGCCAGAATTCCAGACTGACCATGAAGCAAGACACGTAACTGCTCAATAACCAGGTGCATCGGATTTGCGCATTAGTCACTAGTCTTGCAAGATCATAGAATGAACTTGCCTCGTGCACTTGGTTATTAAGTAGTTACCAAGACACGGTACTCACGAAATTCCCGCCACTCTAACGCCATACCATCAGAAAATGTACAAGATCATACGATTGAGCGGTCGCGAGATTTTGGACAGCCGAGGACGTCCAACAGTCGAAGCCACCTGCATACTCGAAAGTGGGAGCAGCGGAACTTGTTCCGTTCCCTCCGGTGCATCGACTGGTAGCGCTGAGGCTCTTGAGATGCGCGATGGGGATATGCGTCGGTACTCTGGACTCGGGTGTCGACAAGCCGCTGGTCATATCTGTAATCAACTGCATGACGCTGTGTCGGGAAGAGCTTTTTCGACGCAAGCTGAATTCGACAAGTTGCTCATTACGTTAGACGGCACCCAGAACAAATCGCGGATCGGCGCTAACGCCATTCTCGCCTGTTCATTAGCTTTTGCGCGATCTGCTGCGGCACAGCAACGAGTGCCTCTTTATCGACACTTTGCTGAGATGGTGGATTTATCACTTCAGACGATTCCACAGTTGACGGTCAATCTCTTCAGTGGCGGCAGGCACGCTGGAGGACAAGTACCCATTCAAGACGTCTTGATGGTTCCCATCGGAGCACGCTCGGTGGATGAGTCATTGTCGATGGTGGCTGAAGTGTATCTGGCGGCAGCAAATCTGGTCAGGAAGAAATATGCGATGCGATTACTCCGTGCCGATGAAGGTGGTATGGCGCCGCAATTCCCGAGCGCTGAAGTCATGCTCGAAGATGCCATCGAGTCCATAATTGCGGCCAAACTTGTACCGGGCCGGGACGTTTCGTTGGCAGTCGATATCGCCGCATCACATTTTTTCCAAGATGGCGACTACCACTTTGGTACTGAGATTCTGCATGCAACCGACATCATTGAACGCCTTGCAACTTGGACAGAGCGATACCCGATTATCAGCCTTGAAGATGGTTTAGCGGAAAATGATTGGGAGCACTGGCCTGAACTGAGTCGCCGTCTGAGCGGCCATACGATGATCTTGGGTGATGATTTGCTATGTACCAATCCCGACCGCATTCGCCGAGCGATTCAGGCTCGTTGTGCTAACGCCCTGCTACTAAAAGTCAACCAAATTGGTACTCTGACTGAAGCTGCGGAGGCACTACAGCTTGCTCGTACGGCAGGTTGGCGGGTGACTGTCAGCGCTCGAAGCGGCGAGACCGAAGACAATTGGCTAGCCGACTTAGCCGTCGGTTGGTGCGCACATCAAATCAAAGTTGGATCGATCACTCAAAGCGAAAGGCTGTCGAAATACAACCGGCTGTTAGCCATCGAAGCCGAAACGAATCTGCCGCTGCAATTCCGGTAATGCGTTGGCTGATCGTACCCGACCACAGTCTGTAGTAGTCCCCATCGGCGAACCGAAGATACCGCGATCTCCCTGATGTTAACTGACGTAGATTGCTACTGTGCACCTGTATCGAACTTGATCCACGATGTTTGCGTGACAAGTTGGTTTAGAGAGGCAAAGGCAATGTGCGCATTAGTTGCGTAGCGTGGCGTATCGTTTGCCGGAAAGGTAGCCAGCGTGGCATCGCCGACCAAGAATACGTTAAAGTCCTGAGAGAGATTTTCATAGCCGGCCGTCGTCTTACAGAAACACATGTCCGTCGCATAACCGGTCAAGATAATGTGTTTTACTGACTGTTGCTTGAGGAAGTCACGGAGCGCTGGATAGCCGTCTTGGTCATAGTACACGTAATCTTTGTCGTGCATCGTCACGTCTGCACAGACTGGGATGGGCAAGTCCCAAAAACCAACGTTGTTGTACTTGGCCGATGCGTCCAGCCCTGGGAAATTCCTAAAGTAATCGCGCACTGGCAGTTCGCTGGATAGCGAAATGGTGGATGGCAACGGCTGGCCAGAATACTGAAAACTACTTAGTAATTTTGCATGTTCCACACGAGCTGCTGCGCGCTCGGCGGGACTGGGGTTTCGCCGGATCGATCGGTAGAGCCTCTTGTGGATCTCGTGCTCACCAGCTCGCAGACTATACATCACCAACGCAACATGGGGACGCAGGCGCTGTAACAACGGATCAATAACGGTCCGCGTATGTCGCCCTGCCAGATGATTCTTGTCCGGCGTACAGAAATCGGCCACTCCGGCTGGTTCAGGAGTGTTCCACCCTTGACCATCATCGATCCCCCACGGATGCACCATGATTACCGCTGTGTTCCTGGCTCGCAGTCGATTGGGCATTTCGATAATCCCGCGCGCGTTGTACGAAAATCGCCATGCACGCACCGAAAGATCTGCGTCGGTGTCATCTACTAACAGCGGGGCTTCGTAGCGAGTTAATTCATTGATTGGCTGTACGAATTCCGGATAGTCGTTCAACAACGGTGGTGCGTTGTTGAGTCGTTTCAGAGTATTTTTATATTGACGAGTCTTTGGCGAAACCGGCTCGGCAGCCATGGACGTGCAACCAAGCAGGTACAGACCAAGAACAGCGAATGTAGTTGGTCTCAGGCAGTAGTGTATGCTGACAAACATTTCTTGACCTCGCCGAAAAGAAGACTTTAATTTGTTAACTGGGCAAGCTCACACAAGCTTGCATTCAACACCGGCTGCGGGCAACTCCACACCAGAAAAAACAATGCTTCGCGACACCAACGACCAGCTTCATGCCCATGGATGAAGCCTGCCCCTTTAGCTGAGGCCAGCGCAGCTTGTGTGGCTCGCAGTACTATCGAATTGGCCTGCTGACGCAGTTCGCTGGGTTGCAGAGGACTCTCGCCATCGGCCAGTGCCAGCAACAAGTGTTCGAGCAAGGCAACATCATGCGCAAGTTTGTGGGCGACGGCCAGCAGATCTGGCCGTCGTAGTGCTTCATCTTGTAAGTAGTTGGTTGCCGCTTGCGCAAGTCCAATGGCCAAGGCCGAAGTCTGCAGGCCTCCACTGGCTCCGCCGCTTCCCATTTGCATCACTTGTAGGCATGGCCCAAAAAGAACTTCGGACGAGCAGACTTCGACATTGGTCAACCGGACCTCGTCGGTACAACTTGCCGTAAGAGCTACCAAAGGCACTCCCGGTCGGCATTCGACGCCGGCACGATCCGAGGGAACTGCACAGAGTATCTGGCGTCCGTCGTCCAGCGTCGCACCGAGCACGATTACGTCGGCGCATGCTGCCCCCGTTACCCACGGAGTAATCCCGTTCAAAACCCAGTTACCGCTACATTGCAGAACGGCTTTCACGGCAGGTTGAGACAGATGTTGTCGGCTGGTCGTCAGGTGGCTGATGCCTACCGTGACAAACCATTCACCCCGTGCCATTTTGGGAAGCATCTCGGTGCGCAGGCTCTGGTTATCGCTGGCACTGATACGTTTGCAAGCTGCGTTCCATTGAGTCAAAACGAAGGAGGTCGTTAAGCAGCATCGGCTGAGCGCGAGGTAGCCTTCAAGCTGCTGGCGCTCGTTCCATGCGAATCCACCAAACTCGGTTGGCACGAACCAACGAAAGACTTCGGATTGCGCACATAAATCCAACTGGCAACGTGGCCATTGACCAAGCCGATCCAGGTCGGTTGCCTGCCGACGCAGTTGCCGACATAGCTCGTCAAACACTGTACCCTCCAAAATTGAAATCCACTCTCAAGTACCCGTGAACCTCACACGCGACCCGCGAGGGCCATTCTGTGAACTGCAGGCGATCGCGAATCGGAAGTTAATATCCGCAGATGCCGCACATCTAAATATGCCACGTCAAAATATGCATTGTCGGCCAGTACGACAATCCATCGCGATATCGTATCCACTAGTGGTCTGTCACAGCCAAGAATTCGGGTTGGCGGCAACGGCAGAGCGAGGTGCTACCGAGCCGCCGCCTACTTCTAACTTAGGGTTATGAGCGTTGACTTGTGTGCCAAACGCTTGAATTGGCAATATACCCCAACGCGGGCTGCTCTGCGTTGACATTAGGTAGATACCGGCCTTGTGAAAAATAGAGCTTTGGGGGATACTTCCACCCTTACTGTGTGCAGGTCCAGCGATTTTGGCTAAGCTGCCACAAGGAAAATGATATCGAATCCGTTGATATCAAAAAACGTTGTATAAAATCAGCTCAACCGGCCCGTTCTCGTGGAACGGAGTTAACTGAGATTGAGCGCGTCGCGATGCGGCGAAAGGAACAGAGGCAGAGATTCGGTCGGTAGAATAGAGGTTTATTAGCAGTATGGCGCGATACAGTGGTCCTAAAGCAAGAGTTAATCGCCGTTTGAGTATGATGGTCTATGAAAGTGCCGGCGCAGTACGGGCACTCGAAAGACGCGATACTCCTCCTGGAATGCACCCACGCGGCCGTCGTAGCAGCAACTATGGTGCTGCTTTGACCGAGAAACAAAAGATTAAACATTATTATGGTTTAGGCGAGCGGCAACTTCGGCGGTATTTTGCTGAAGCAGTGCGAGGCATTGGTAATACTGGTCAAACCTTGCTGATCATGTGTGAACGGCGACTGGATAATGTGATACGCCGCGCTGGATTCACCAAGACGCGTCCCCAAGCTCGGCAAGGGGTAGTGCACGGCCATTTTCGCGTCAACGGCATCAAAGTCACCAAACCATGTTACTTGTTGCGTGCTGGCGATGTAGTCGAAGTACGCGGGCGAGAGAATCTAAAAAATGTTTATCGTGGCATCATCGCCAATAATTCTCCCCAGGGATTAGACTGGATCTCGTTTGATTCTGAGAATTTGCGAGCCACGGTCCTCAGTTTACCAACGCCAAATGACATTAGTTTGCCGGTAGACGCAAACACCGTGGTCGAATTCTTGTCGCGTTAATCGACATAGAGTCAGGTAATCGACGTATAGTCAAACGACGTTGAGTCAATCAACTCCATGTGTGAGTCGGTTTGCTTTACTCGTAGAAACCATTGACAAGCCACCATCTTTCTAGAAATGGTGGATTTGGCGACAATTAAAAGCAGCGATGAATGAACATCGCTGCTTGCAGAAGTCGGCGCGAGGAATGCCCAAATATGTTGCTGAGCAAAGTAAAATGTTGCTGAGCAAAGTACATTCGCGAAGAATAGGTTTAGTCTTATCTTGAACGGTTAAAACCGAAATGCATAGTCGACTGGTTGTACTTGGCGGCGGCCCCGGAGGATATGCGGCCGCATTTCTGGCTGCGGATGAAGGCATGGAGGTGGCCATTGTCGAAACCGATGAGAGATTGGGCGGAACTTGCCTATTGCGTGGGTGCATACCATCCAAGGCACTGTTACATGTGGCTCGGGTCATCGGAGAAGTCGACGAGTTGCGAGAAGAGTGGGGAGTCAAGTACTCGGCGCCGCAAATCGATGTGGAAATCGTTCGCCAGCGAAAAGAAAAAGTTATCGCAACGCTTAGCGGCGGGCTAGCTCAACTTGCAAAACGACGCAACGTCAAAGTAATCCACGCGCGCGGTGTATTTGAAAATAGCACGACGCTCAGACTTGAAGGAGATAGTCCTTCGATTCCCAGCGACAGAAGGCTGACGTTTGATCATTGTATTTTGGCAACGGGGAGTGTCCCCGCGATGCCGCCGGGATTCAATATTGGCAGCCCGCGAGTGATGGATTCAACCGGCGCCTTAGAACTGGCGGATGTCCCAGAGACTTTGTTGGTGGTTGGCGGCGGCTATATTGGTTTGGAAATGGGATCGGTCTATGCCAGCTTGGGCAGTCGCGTTTCCGTAGTTGAGTTGACGGATGGGCTTTTACCCGGTGCAGATCGCGATTTGGTGCGTCCACTGCAAAAACGCATGGAAAAGCTCTTTGACAAACGTATCTTTCTGAACACCAAAGTAGGCTCGATGGCTGAAGTCGAGCAAGGAATCCAAGTCACGTTCGAAGGGCCAGGCAGGTATGGTCACGAACGATATTCTCGAGTTTTGGTTAGTGTGGGGAGGCGCCCAGTTTCCAAGAATATCGGCCTTGAATCTACTCGCGTACAAATCGATCCGCGTGGATTTGTTGCCTGCGACTCTCAACAACGAACGGCGGATCCTCATATTTCCGCCATTGGCGATGTAGCGGGTGAACCCATGTTAGCACACAAGGCGGCGCATGAAGCCAAAGTTGCGGTAGAAGTGCTGTTAGGTAAGTCCGTTGTATTCGACAAACAAGCCATACCGGCTGTCGTATTTACCGATCCAGAAATCGCCTGGGCTGGATTGACTGAAGAAATGGCCAAAAGACAGGGGAAGGTAGTTGATGTCGAGGTTTATCCTTGGGCAGCCAGCGGACGCGCACAAGCTCTGGGACGCACTGAAGGATTGACGAAGTGGTTGGTTGATCCCGAATCGCATCGTGTCCTTGGTTGTGGAATTGTCGGTGCGGGTGCAGTGGAATTGATCGCCGAAGCAGTGTTATCGATTGAAATGGGTTGCGAAGTGCGCGACGTGACCGAGTGGGTCCATCCTCACCCGACGCTTAGCGAAACATTGATGAACGCCGGTGAAGTTCATTTTGGAACTGCTACCGAAATCTATAAACCCAAACGCCATGCCGAAACGAAGGCCACATCATGAAAGCGATGCTCCTGACCGAGTACAAAAAGCTGAGCATTGTCGATCTTCCCAAGCCTGAGATTGGTCCCGACGATTTGTTAGTACAAGTTCGCGCATGTGGGATTTGTGGCAGTGATATACACGGCTACGATGGAAGTTCAGGACGTCGAATACCTCCGTTAGTGATGGGGCACGAAGCGGCTGGCATCGTTGCCGCAGTTGGTGCTAACGTGAAGACGTTTCATGAAGGGGAACGTGTAACATTTGATTCCACGGTCTCTTGTGGCAAATGCGGCGCTTGCCGCCGAGGCAGGATTAATCTCTGTGAAAACCGGCAGGTGTTGGGGGTTTCATGTAGTGAGTTTCGTCGCCATGGTGCGTTTGCAGAATACGTCGTGGTACCACAGAATATAGCTTATCACCTGCCTCCCGATTTGCCATTCGAACACGCGGCTTTGATCGAAGCGGTTTCGATTGCTGTACACGCAGCCAACCGTACTCCCGTTCGGCTCGGAGATACAGCCGTCGTGGTCGGTAGCGGCATGATCGGCTTGCTGGTTATTCAGGCTATCCGCTTAGCAGGTTGTGCTCGCATCATCGCTGTCGATCTCGAAGACTCGAAGCTGGCTATAGCCAAGTCGCTGGGGGCCGATCACACAATAAATCCGAAGCAATGTGACGTTCCTGCTGAAGTGGCCAAACTGACCGAAGGTCGTGGAGCCGACGTTGCTCTGGAAGTTGTGGGAGCTACACCAACCGTGATGTCTGCCATACTTTCGACACGCAAAGGGGGAGCCATTACGTTGGTAGGCAACTTGGCTCCGAAAGTCGAACTGCCCCTTCAAGCGGTCGTGACACGCGAGTTGTCGGTTTATGGTAGTTGTGCATCGAATGGCGAGTACCCTGAGTGTATCGAGTACCTGCGCCGAGGTGATATTCAAGTGCAACCTCTAATTACAGCCACAGCAAAGTTGGATGATGGGCCGCGCTGGTTCGAGCGGTTATATGCTGGCGAACCCGGAGCGATGAAAGTCATTCTACAGCCAACTTGAGTACTAACCGTAACGACGATTGCCTGTCACACAGTCTATTCGATCGCTTGAAAACGCGAGTTCGCAGCGATATGAGGCCGACACGAACATCATGTCCCTTACGGGACGAAACCGCGTCCTGCAGGAATGCCTTGTCTACCAACATTCAGTCCCTAACGGGACGATTTGTGAAGCTATCGCCGCGACCACGTGTGGAACAAAATTTGCGCAAACTCATTCCCCTGCGATACCAAATTTTTTTGATACTCCAGAATAAACTTGTGCGAATCGATAAAAATGCACGCAAGAACTCACCGGCGAACAGCGAGCAGTGTCCCTTTTTTTGCTATTTAATTCTACGCTAAAGGTTATCACCCCCGCTGGTTGAACCGGCTAGAGTTATTAGCTTTGCTAATTTAGGTAAAAACTCAATGTGATGGAGCGATCTTAAGGCAATTGCCCTTTGCGAATTCGAGTAATTTTGCCCATGATGTCTGGTGTGTAAAGGTGTACAAGTATTGATAGCAGGGACGTGAAGTTAAGAAATGAGGGTTCAAAATGGCTGATGTGGACGTTGCTGGAAACTCAGAACTCGACGTGGCGTCTGGTGGTCAAATTCCCGAGATCGTCGATGTGGATCCAACTGAGACTGCGGAATGGATTGAATCGCTCGACTACGTAATGAAGAGCAAAGGTCCGGACCGAGTCAAATATTTGCTGAAGCTATTGGACACGCGCGCTCGCCGCGAGGGCATCGATGTTCCATTGGAAGTCAGTACGCCGTACATCAATACGATTCCTGTCGACAAACAACCTCCATACCCTGGAAATCGCGAACTGGAACGACGCATCAAGAGCATTATTCGTTGGAACGCGATGGCGATGGTTGTTCGCGCCAACAAACGCAATGACGGCTTGGGAGGCCACATCAGCACTTTTGCCAGTAGTGCAACCTTATACGAAGTAGGTTACAACCATTTCTTTCGTGGCCGGGGGCCCGACGGATACAGTGGCGACATTATTTACTTCCAGGGACACGCTTCGCCGGGGATGTATTCACGCGCTTTTGTCGAAGGTCGCTTGAATGAAACCAACCTCGACAACTTTCGCCGTGAACTGCAACCTGATATGGGCTTGTCCAGCTACCCACATCCTTGGTTGATGCCAGAGTTTTGGGAATATCCAACGGTATCGATGGGTTTGGGGCCCATAATGGCCATCTATCAGGCTCGTTTTAACGAATACCTAAAGGACCGTGGGCTGAAAGACACCAGCAACCGGAAGGTCTGGGCTTTTTTGGGTGACGGCGAATGCGATGAACCGGAGACGTTGGGAGCTATCACTCTCGCCTCGCGCGAGAAACTGGATAACCTGATCTTTGTAATCAACTGCAATCTGCAGCGCCTGGATGGACCCGTACGTGGAAACGGAAAAATCATTCAAGAGCTCGAGGCGATTTTCCGCGGGGCGGGCTGGAACGTTATCAAGGTCATTTGGGGCAATGACTGGGATCCACTGATCGAGAAAGACGAAACGGGTCTGCTTGCTCAACGGATGACTGAAGTCGTCGATGGTCAGTACCAAAAATATACGGCCATGCCTGGCGCTTATATTCGTGAGCATTTTTTTGGTAAGTATCCGCAGCTCGAAGCCATGGTGGCCAACTATTCGGATGAAAAGCTGGAAAAAATGCGACGCGGAGGACACGATCCCGAAAAAGTGTTTGCCGCCTACAAATCAGCCATCGAGCACAAGGGCCAGCCGACGGTAATCTTGGCCAAGACGATTAAAGGATATGGGTTGGGAGATGCCGGTGAAGGACGCAACGTGGCCCACAATACCAAAAAGATTGACGAAAAGAACCTTTTGGAATTTCGCAATCGATTTGGCATTCCGGTCTCGGACGAAGAAGTCAAGGACGCTCCGTTTTACAAACCGCCCGTGACCAGTGCCGAGATTCGATATCTCCAGGAACGACGCCAAGCTTTAGGTGGTCCAGTCCCTAGCCGTCCTAAGACTCATCCTAAAATGGACGTGCCAAGCCTTGCCGACTATCGCAAGTTCATGAGCACTCAAATTGAAGGTAAGTCAATCAGCACGACTCAAGGGTTCGTACGCTTACTGAACCGTTTAGTCAAAGATCCGAAGATCGGCCGGCATATCGTGCCGATTGTTCCCGACGAATCTCGCACCTTTGGTATGGAAGGCATGTTCAAAGAGATCGGGATTTATGCTCATGCCGGGCAGTTGTACGAGCCGGTTGATTCCGACCAAATCGCCTACTACAAAGAGGCTCGCGATGGCCAGATTTTAGAGGAGGGCATTACCGAAGCCGGTTCCATGAGCAGCTTTAATGCTGCCGGCACAGCTTATTCTTCGCACGGTATCAACATGATACCGTTCTACATTTATTACTCCATGTTTGGATTCCAAAGAATCGGCGACCTGATCTGGGCCGCAGCGGACATGCGAGCCAAAGGGTTCTTAATCGGTGGCACTGCCGGGCGCACTACTTTAAATGGTGAAGGACTCCAGCATCAGGACGGGCATAGCCATCTCAACGCTATGGCATTTCCTACCGTACGAGCCTACGACCCTGCTTGGGCCTACGAAACTGCGATCATTGTTTTTGACGGCATGCGCAGGCTCTATCAAGAAGACGAAGTTGGTATCTATTACATCACAGTCGGTAACGAAGACTACGACATGCCTGTGATGCCAGAAGGTGTCGAAGAAGGAGTCGTTAAGGGAATATACAAATTCCGCTCGCTCGAAGCCTCAGGGGCCAAAGCGCGCGTTCAATTGTTTGGTTCCGGGGCGATCATGCGTTGTGTGTTGGAAGCACAGCAAATTCTAGCCGAGCGTTACCTGATCGCTAGCGATGCATGGAGCGTAACCAGTTACACTCAATTGCGGCGCGATGCACAGACTTGCCAGCGCTGGAATATGTTGCACCCGCTGGCGAGTCCACGAGTCAGTTTCATTGAGCAAATGCTCGCTGGTGCGCAAGGCCCCATCATTGCTGCCAGCGACAATATGCGGGCGGTAGCCGAACAACTACATCCGTATATCTCAGGAGATTACTTCGTATTGGGTACCGATGGGATGGGGCGCAGCGAGACACGACCGGCACTGAGACGGCACTTTGAAGTTGATGCCCAGTCGATAGTCGTGGCGGCGCTGCATCGCTTGACTAAACAAGGTGTGGTATCCAAGTCGGACGTCGCGAAAGCGATTGCCGACCTTGGCGTCGACCCGGAAAAAACGAATCCTTTGTTCGCGTAAATTTACGGCCATGTACCGGGCAGCGACTCAAGTGATTCGCTGCTGGACCAGTCGCGTGTTTGCGTTCAGAGACCTCGATTCTATGTAAAGATGCTGGCAGTATTTCTTATGAGTTGGGTTAGTTGACTGACATTTGGGATTGATGCAACGATGGATGTAAAACTTCCAGAACTAGGTGATGGTATTGCTTCAGCGGACGTGCTGGAGATTCTAGTCAAGGTTGGTGACTCCGTAACCAAAGACCAAGGACTGGTCGAAATGGAGACCGACAAGGCGACCGTTACGGTGCCTAGCCCTGGGGCTGGCAAGGTGGTTGCGATCTCGGTAACCGAAGGGCAAACGGTGGCCATCGGAGCCGTAATCTTGCAATTGGAAGCGATGGTCGGTGCACCCGCCGCAGCTTCCAAGTCATCACCTGCTCCTACAAAATCGCCAGCCGTTGCGGCATCTCCTGCAAAGCCATTGGTCGCCGATAAACCTGCGCCACAGGCTCCCGTCCATCGAGTTGCACCGGCAGCCTTAACGCCGGCGCAGTTACCACCGACGCCTATACCACCGGCGCCAAGCGTTCCAGTGACGACGGCGGCTGTGCCGATCGTTACCGAGAGCAGTGAATTGATTCCTGCAGGTCCGGCAGTACGTCGCTTTGCACGCGAAGTGGGAATCGATTTAGGCTCGGTTACCGGGACTGGCGAAGGTGGGCGAATCACGCGAGACGATGTACTGTTGGCTGTGCGCGAGGGTGCTTCACAGCGAGCGAACTTCGGTGGCGCCGCGACGGTGACGCCGAGCAACGCTGTTGTGGCTGCTCCTATGGGCGGCAATCGTCCGCTGGCGATGCCTGGCGCTCCTGGTCATGACAATTATGGCCCTATCAGAACGGAAAAACTAAGTAAGATTCGCAAGACGATCGCGGCACAAATGCACAAGTCGTGGAGCACTGTGCCTCGTGTCACTAACTTTGATGACGCTGACGTCACCGATTTGGAAGCGTTTCGGGCAAGTAGCAAAGATGATTATGCCGCACAGGGAATCAAGCTGACAACGATGCCTTTTCTGATTAAAGCGGTGGCCACGGCGCTGCGTCATCATCCAGCAATCAACTCGCAAATCGACGTGGAAAATGAGCAGATCATCTTTAAAGACTATGTAAATGTGGGCATCGCAATTGATTCAAAAGATGGATTGATTGTGCCTAATCTGCGCAATGCGGATCGGATGAGTATTCCCGAAATCGCGCGCGCACTTGGCGAAATGGCGGCTCGAGTGCGCAATGGTGAATTTGGAGTCAACGAACTGCGTGGCGGGACTTTTACGATCAGCAACCTCGGTGCAATTGGTGGTACCTACAGTACTCCGATCGTCAATGTCCCTGAAGTGGCTATTTTATTAGTTGGTCGAACTCGAAAATTACCCGTCGTCATGGACGACGATTCTATCAAGCCGCGATTGATGATGCCGCTGAGTCTGTCCTATGATCATCGATCGGTCGATGGTGCAGCAGCAGCTCGATTTCTAAACGATGTGATTGCTTACTTGGAAGCACCCAGTCGCTTGTTACTGGCCATCGCATGAACTTGGTATGAATGCAATTCTAATTTAGGTACTGCCTCATGAATCGTCACACGATCGCCTGCCTAGCGTTTGTACTCGCGAGCGTATTAGTTTCCTTGTCCGGGGTAGGTGCCGAGAATGCATTGAGCATTTATTGGATTGATACCGAAGGTGGAGCAGCAACCTTGATCGTGACACCGCAAGGTGAATCGGTATTGATCGATACGGGTAACCCAGGTTTGCGCGATGCAGATCGCATTGCGAGAGTGGTCACGCGTGAAGCCAGACTCAAGCAGATCGATCATTTGATCGTTACCCATTTTCATCGCGACCATTTTGGCGGGGCCGCTACGCTGGCCAACTTGCTGCCCATTGGCCGTGTTTACGACAATGGGTTGTTTGAAGGACTGCCCGAACGGCCTGATCAAAGTTACTTGGAATTCAAATGCGCAGGCCGGACAGTAATTCAGCCAGGTGACACGATCGGATTAAAGCAACTCGAAGGTGGGCCGAATTTACGCCTGCAATGTTTGGCCGCTCGCAAACAATATGTAAAGCCTGAAGCAGTAAACGCGAAAGAGAATCGTCAAATTGCACACCTTCATCGCCCCAAAGATCGCGATGGCAGCGACAATGCAAATAGCGTTGTACTACTGTTGTCGTTTGGCAATTTTAAATTCTTCGACGGAGGTGATTTGACTTGGAATCAAGAATTTGAACTAGTTCATCCCTACAATTTAGTTGGCCAAGTCGACGTTTATCAAGTTACTCACCACGGACTGGATAGTAGCAACAACCCAGCCGTGCTCCATTCTCTCCGCCCGACTGTAGCCGTCATGAACAACGGGCACACCAAAGGCTGTATGCCTGACGTATTTGCCGATCTCAAGAGCCTGACGTCTCTCAAAGCCATTTACCAAGTACATAAAAACTTGCGCCCCGATGGTTCGCTGAACAATGTGTCTGACGAGTTCATTGCCAACCATCATCCCGCAGATAAGTGCGAGGGGCATTTTATCAAACTGACCGTCAACGGAGATGGCAACCAGTATACGATTGCTATACCGTCCACCAAACACATCGCAACTTACCGAACTGTTGTTGCCAAATAGAGATGCAAGACGCGGATATTTGGCATAACTTTATCAGTTAGCTCGACCGCCGGCGCTGACGAACAAGTTTGGCGCCCGGCGGCGAAACTTCGGTAGCTGCAGATGGATTAATTCAACGCATATTTCGTTACGGTCTGGCCATCTTTGATGTAAATATGACTTTCGGTGACGATCGGATAGGCATATGTCTGTCCTTCTGCAACTTTGTACTTTGCAATCCGCACCAATTTTTCACTGTCAGCACCGATGACACCCAATGTGCCAGCCGGTGAGAGAGTGAACAGTACGGAACCTGCGTCGACGATCGACCCATAGCCAGGTCGTGAACCAAATCCGCCTCTTCCTCGCCCGCCGGGTCCTCGGCCTTTGCCCTTTGTGGGACTAGGAGCAGGTACTGGTGCGCCTTCAACCAGTGGTCCGCTCCATTTTGTCGTTCCGGATTTTGTATCGAGACAAAACAAAACATCCTGAGCCGACAACCCGTAGAGAAAGCCGTCTT
>CAZVBC010000136.1:0-16448 GCA_964625155.1 uncultured Pirellulaceae bacterium | reverse complement strand
GAGAGAGGCGAACAGCGGTCCTTAGATGTTGTGCGTCAGGCACTCGAGGGCGGCTACAACGGCGATCCGTTTCAGCGAGTTGTCTACAGCGAGTCACACGATGAAGTAGCCAACGGCAAGGCCAGAGTTGCATCAGAAATCGATCCGCAGAATCCCGATAGTTGGTTTGCACAGAAGCGTACTACCTTGGCAGCCGCATTGGTACTTACTGCGCCTGGCATACCAATGTTGTTTCAAGGACAAGAATTCTTGGAAGATGGCTGGTTCCAAGACACTGTACCTCTGGATTGGGGCAAATCTGAGGAGTTCTGCGGTCTGGTAAAGATGTATCGCGATCTCATTCATCTTCGGCTCAACCGATTCAATTCGACGAAAGGCCTTACCGGTTCGGGCTTGAATACGTTCCATCAGAATCAAGCCGACAACGTGATTGCTTATCACCGCTGGCATCAGTCAGGGCCATGCGATGATGTTGTGGTAGTTGTCAATCTTTCTCACAATCCACACTTAGACTACCGTTTGGGATTTCCCTCTCTGGGCACCTGGCGGGTGCGGTTGAACAGTGACCGGAGAGGTTACAGCCCTGCATTTGCCAATACGACTTGCGAAGATGTAGTTACGAAACCAACTCAAAATAGCTCGAATCCACTGGACGCCAATCTCAAACGGGATGGGTTTCCCGCCGAAGGCACGATTCGAATTGGCCCGTATAGCGTTTTGATCCTTTCGCAGGACAAGCTCTAACTCGTTCTAAGTGACCACAAACCCGCTGCGTGGCGGTAGCTGACCATGCGCTGCGTGGAGGTCTCCCATAGGTTCGCGCGAAAGCATGCTAGAATGTCGCGTGGGTGCACCGTGGTAATAGCGGGATACTGCAGTTCGGGTAGGGCAGCCATTGCTTCCGGCAGACGGTAAAACGGGATATGTGAGTTCAAGTGATGGATATGGTGATAGCCTATATTGCCGGTGAACAAGTTCATCATGCGACCCATCTTCAGGTAGCTCGACGACACCAGCGCAGCATCAAAATAGCTCCACTCGTCGGCTGACAATATCTGGAGCCCTTCATAGGTGTGTTGAGCGTAGAATAGATATGCCCCCAGCGCGGAGGCGATCCCATACGGCAGGATAAACGCAAACAGCGCCGTATCTAAACCTAACCACAACCACAGGACAGCAATCAGCCCGAAGTGTGCGAGGAGCGATACAGCCCCGTCCCAATTCTTGCGAGGCTCGCGCCGCAATGGGTTAATGCACATCGTCAGCAGAAAAATCGTAACGTACGCTGACAAGATCGTAAGAGGATGTCGGCTGATGCGATAGCGGAATCTTTGCCAGAACGTCGTTGTTCCCCATGCCTCCGTTGACATGAGAGGAAACGAACCGACATCGGAAGTCAGGACGGGAAACGCGTTTTCTTTAGTGACGACCACTTTACCCACATGAGAGTGGTGGAAGTTGTGGCTGTAGCGCCAATGGCGCGGCGGCGCCAGCATCAGCATGCCGATTGTATGAAACACTATCTGCGCCAATCGGGATTTCAAAAGCAGTGCACCATGAATGTAATCGTGGTACAGTATGAATGTTCTTACCATTACCAGCCCGCTGACTATAGAGGCGAGCAAACGAAGCTGCCACCAGGGTACGACTGCCGCGCAGACCAGCAACGCGAGAAGAACTGCAAGTGTCGAACCAACGTTCCACCAACTGCGGGCAGGCGATTCTTCGGTAAAGGGCAGCGTTGCGTCGAACAGTTGCCTACCCGGTCGTGGAGAATCATTTATTGGGCTTGACATGTCTCTGAGAGCATCCAGATTCGTGATGGTAAACTGGCTCGTTGACGACAATTGTCACAATCTCTTGCCGCATGGATTTCCCGCTGCCGGAATGATTCATATCGGACCTTATAGCGTCTTGCCCCAACAGGGAAGTTTCCTAATTCTTACCCATTGTGAGAATTTGCAAAGTGTTTTCGAACTTTTGCGACTAATTGAGGTTCTGTCAGTTTATCGGACGTCTCGATTTCTACTAACATGTTCCTCAGCCGTTTCGACTCAATATGCTTGGCAAGTTCTTTCTTGGCTTCGCCCGGTCCAAGGATGAACAACGACTCAACTCCACTGATTGCAGACAAAACTGCGTTATACATTCTCTTGCGAGCAGCCTGTTCCTTTCGCTCGGTCCTATCCTCAGCCTCGAAGTCGTTTGGCGTATGGTGATGCTGCGCAATCGACTCGGTTGTTGTCGGGAATGGTTCGGGCTCCCCTACTGCAAAGTGCGAAATCTCTTGCTTGACACTTAAGATCGCTACCAAAATCGCATGCTGTCGATCGATCCAAATCCCCGCCTTACTCTTCATTTGTGTTATCCTCAATACGATTTTCGTTGTAACGCTTTATCGGAATATACTAAAGCCGCCCAAGAGCCACCACAGGACCAGAAAAACAACAATGGTAGACAGACACCCACCACCCCATTTCCAGGCACCGGCTCCAGCTACCATTCCTCTCAATAACTTGCTCATCTATTTTCTCTACCAAAACTGACAGTACCTGTTGATTGATCGCCTCTTCCATTACGACCGTTCAAGCGTCGATTCGTCTCGACTTAGGTTGAGGATAGACTACCTCCAGTCGATTAACGATACGTATTACACCTGCGAGCGAGCGAATGGATTCCTGCGCCAATTGCTTCAAGTAGTACGAACTGACCTGACCGTGAATCACTAGTACTCCCTGTCGAATCTCGCAGTTGACACGCCTAATCTCGAAGTATTGACAAGTTCGGAAGCGATGCAAAACAGCTTTCGCTACTTCGTCATAGGCCATGTCTATAGTCGAATTGTCTCGACTTCGGTGGGCTGGCGTTCTATTCTCGCGTTTAATCCGAGATGTCAGTTCATTAGTCATTGCTTGGTTCATATTGCAGCCTCCTACTCATGCCACATCTCGACTCCAGACACAATAGTTTGATTGAACTAATTCTTAAGTCCTTACTTGCGGGGCTCCCTTGCGTTGCGTGGTTTGGGTTCAATTTTCATGTCCGGCTTGGGAGTCTCATGACGCGATGGAGGAGCAAGGGTTTTGTCCAATTCGTCAATACGCAGTCCACGAATTGGCGAATTTGGAAAAGCGATCTTTGGGCGCGTTGCTTCCTGACCAGACTGCTTAATTCGCTTTGCAGCCTCTTCTTCGGATTTGAGCCGCTGTTCGCTCAGTTGACGGACGGCTCGTTCACGTTCCAGGTATAGTTGACGCTCCGGCTTTTCAATCGGCTGAAAACGGTAGCTGTTTTCCTTGTTCTTCACAAAGTCGTTATACGATTCCGCAATGTTTTGCCCAGAGTGGGGCGCTAATTTGGCATTCAACTGCCTTTGCTGTTGCTCAGCCCAGGTTCGTGGTGGACGTAAAAACTCTTGGTCGCGATGATTCGCATAATTAGTGCGAATCGTTTTTTCCCAGGTCGCGTTCTGCCGGTTCTGCCAGCGTTGCTGAGCATAAAACGGATCGTACCCTTGTCGGTTCGCATAGAACGAAAACCAAGGTGAATATCCACGTGTGGTGTAGCTGTCCCCGTAGTAATCCCCAAAGTAATAATGTCCGTAGCTCGGCCGCAAGAATAAGTGATTGGTGAATACTGCTGGATTAATGATCGTTGTAGGCGAATAAACATAATCTCGGCGACTATAAATGTTTGAACTGAAGTAGACAGGAGCATATAACACACCACGCCGATCCGCTGAATAGTCGTAATAGCCATCAATGAACACATAACCACTCGGAGTCCAACTGTAATGCGCGGGAATCCAATCCCAGTTGGCTTGGCCAATGGTCCAATAGCCGGAACGCCACGCATAACGCGTTTGACTCCAAATCCAATTCCCTGGCAGCCAGGTGTGATTGGCTGAGGGTGCTTCACCGCTGGGTCCGACTTCCAGCGTGGCAGGCGGTTCGGGAAGATAAGTGACGTCCGTGACATCTGCGTCTCCCCAGTATCCTGAGATCCATTGTGCCCCTTCGCCTGCTCTTCCCCAATAACCCGGAACCCATTGTCGTCCCGGAGGGGCAACTCGCCAGATTCCGCTCACTCATACAAAGTCGTCTCGTTCATCATCCCACGACCAATACCCTGGAATCCAATCGGCATGTTTTCCTTCTAAGCGGTGCTGGGGAGGTGTTTCTTGAATGATTGCAGGCGGAGGTTTGGGCACGAAAATACCTGGGTCCGGATCGAAGGCCACCGTTTCTGCAAAGGCTTCGTGTACGGGGCCGCGCGTGAGGACTTCGATTCCCTCGGTCGCTCCGGTGGGTTGGTCTCTGTTCTGTCCAACAGCACCTGTGACACATATGGCACATAAGAGGACTGCCGGGAGCAAGAAACGATTGGTTTTCATAACTGTTCTCCAATTCGAGAGGATTCATTGAACATGCTTCTAGTCGTTGTCGACAATTGTCGGGATCGCAAAGGCAGATCCAATCGAATAAGAATCCATTTGACCCATGGTGGATTCCGCCAGACCGCTAAGGACCATACGCGATCTGCACTACATGAACCGCCGTCGTCGCCCTAGGAGGATGTGTGTGGTACGATGAAGGTTAGAAGTACATTTGCCTAAACGAAAGGAAAACGAGATGGCCAAGCGTCCAAAGAAGAACGACGCGATTCATACCGACCTTGGTGTTGCTCAATCGAACAATTCCACCGACGACTCGCCTAATGGCGGCGTTAAGGAGGCTCGTGTCAAGCTGGGATTTCCGGTGGTCGGAATAGTCGCATCGGCCGGCGGCTTAGAGGCTTTCAAAAGTTTTTTCTCGGCCATGCCAAATCAATGCGGAATGGCCTTTGTACTCGTGCCGCATCTCGACGCTAAACACAAGAGCATGATGGTCGAATTGCTCTCGCGACAAACAACCATGCCAGTTGTCGAAGCGATGGAAGGCATGATTATCGAAGCAGACACTGTTTACATCATCCCTCCAAACCACTGTCTCACCATGTCCCAAGGCAGCTTGCGCCTAAGCGACTTGCCAGAACCTATCGGAGCTCAAACAGCTATCGACTTCTTCCTTAGATCATTGGCCGAGGATCAAGGAGAGCTGGCAATTGGGATCGTTCTATCTGGGACTGGAAGTCATGGGACGCTTGGCATTCGCGAGATTAAGCGCTGCGGCGGAATGGCGATGGTCCAAAGTCCAGAATCGGCAGAATTTGACCAGATGCCGCGCAGTGCAATTGAAACAGGACTCGTCGATTTTGTTCTGCCCCCAGTCTCAATGCCGGAGACGCTATTGGGCTATACAAAACATCCCTACTTGAACGGGACGGAGACTTCCATTGCTTCCTCTCCTAACGCAGCGGAATTCTTGAAAGTCATTCTTGAGCTCATTCGAACTAAAACTAAGTATGACTTTCGAAGCTATCGCACCAATATGATCATGCGTCGAATCGAGCGGCGGATGGGATTAGTTCGATTAGACGAATTAGCGAAGTACACTGAATTGCTGCAAAGCAACCCTACAGAAGTGGACGCATTGTGCAAGGATTTCTTGATTAGAGTTACTGCCTTCTTCCGTGAACCCGAAGCATTCGCGTTCCTAGAGAAGAATCTCATTCCTGATCTAGTCGCTAGTCAACGGGATGATATCCCGTTACGCATTTGGGTTCCGAGTTGCGCAACCGGTGAGGAGGCCTATTCGATTGCGATCTTGTTCTTGGAAGCCTTTGCAATTGCTGGCAAGCCACCGCGAATGCTGATTTTTGCCAGCGATATAAATCAGCGCTCTATCGACGTTGCTCGACGCGGTCTCTATCCGTCAAGTATTGCCGTCGACGTTTCAGCGGATAGGTTGCGGAACTTCTTTGTGGCCTCCGATGATGTCCATTACCAAGTAAGTAAACAGCTCCGTGATTCAATTGTGTTTTCAACTCAGAACGTCATCAGCGATGCTCCATTCTCGAACCTGGATTTGATCTCGTGTCGTAACTTAATGATCTATCTCGAACCTGAGACCCAACAAAAGCTGATCTCGCTGTTTCACTATGCCTTGATTGAAAATGGACACTTGCTTTTGGGACCAGCAGAAACGACGTGGCGGGCGGCAAGTCTATTTGCACCAGTATCTAAAAAGTGGAGAATCTATCGCCGTGTTGGCCCTGCAAGCCGCGTAACGACAAATGTTGCTGCCAGTAAAGTTGAAATACATCCGCGCAGCCAGTTATCCGAAACCCCAGCGCCTTCTCCTGGAAAGCGATTTAAGGAACTGACCGATAGCATCTTGCGCGGCTTCACACCTGCAGCGATCCTGATCAATCAGCGGTACGAAGTACTTTATGTCTCAGGCGCAACCGTTGACTATTTGGAGTTTCCCACGGGTGAACTTACGAAGGATTTATTGGCCATGGCTCGGACAGGGTTACGCACACGCCTTCGAGCTGCCTGTCATAAAGCGATCTCTCATCACATTACGGTTGCCGACAAGGAAGCTCGAGTTCAACGAAATGGCGTTTACGTAACTTGCACAATTACCGTCCGCCCGTTACTGGAGTCCAACGGACCGGACGATATGGTATTGGTGCTACTGCAGGATAATCCGATAGAACATTGCTCTAGTGCTGCTTCACCAAATGCGGAATCCGTACTGTCGACGAATTCAGATGTTGATGGGCCAACACTTGTTCAGTTGCTTGAGTATGAACTTAAGTCAACACGCGAAGAGCTACAGAACACGATTGAGGAAATGGAAAGCGCCAACGAGGAGCTTCAGTCTTCCAATGAAGAGCTGGAGTCATCGAAGGAAGAACTGCAGTCGCTCAATGAAGAGTTGAGTACGGTGAATTGCCAGTTACTAGAAAAGGTTAACGAACTCGATAAATCCAATAGTGAAATCACTAGCCTTATGGCCAGCACTGAAATTGCAACTTTGTATCTAGATAGCCAGTTGCGAATCAAACGATTTACTCAACCCACGGTTGCCCTCTTCAGCCTGTTACCAACTGATGAAGGTCGCGACATTCGCGATTTTGCATCCCAAATTGTCGACAACCAGCTACTGGAACACTGTCAGCGAGTTCTTACAACCAAAGAAGCATTGGAAACAGAAATATTTACGAAGGACAAGAAGTGTTTCCTTAGACGAATTACTCCTTTTCGCACTCCAGAACATCAGGCTGACGGAGTGGTTGTTACCTTTGTTGGCTTGACAGAGCTCAAAAAGGTCGAGGCCGCGCGACGTGAACGGGATGCATGTTTTCGCGAAATCTTCGAACACGCCGCCACTGGAATCGCAATCACAAGTATGCAGGGTGACTTTACGAGATGTAATCCTGCGTTTTGCAAGTTGTTGGGATATTCCCAAGATGAATTGCGGAACATCAACTTCTTGGCCCTAGTACATCCCGAAGATCGATCATACAACTTGGAAGCCTTTCAGAGCTTACAAGCCGGTAAATCATCTTCTTTCGAGATCGAAAATCGCTATATCCATAAGGATGGATCGATTGTTTTCGTGCGCAAGTTTGTTTCTACTCTTCCAGATGGCTCTGAAACTACGGCGCACATTATGGCGTTGGTTACTGATATTTCTGCACAACGCAACGCCCTCGACGCTTTGCGACAAAGTGAGGAACGAATCCTCGCAATCCTCAAAACGGCATCCGATGCGATCATCACCATTGACAATCGCGGTTTGATAGACAGTGTGAACAAATCGACTGAGTCGATATTTGGCTATTCTAGTTCGGAGATGGTTGGACAGAATGTGAGCATCTTGATGCCCCAACCCTTCCGCAGGGAGCACGATAGCTACATCCAAAGGTTTCTTGCCACAGGAGAGCCGCACATCATCGGCAAAGGACGCGAGGTGTTATGTCGACGCAAAGATGGTACTACCTTTCCAGCTGACTTAGCAGTCAGCCAAGTCGATCACCTAGGTTTGTTCACGGGAATTCTGCGAGACATTTCCAGCCGCAAGGTAATGCAGAGACATATTCTGGAAATCGCTTCCGACGAACAGCGGCGAATCGGATTGGAGTTACACGACGGTACGCAACAAGAGTTGACCGGGCTTTCGCTTTACGCCAATGCACTCCGGGAGACAATAGAGTACGCGACTCTTGTTGATTCCAACACGGCTTCGACGTGGCACTTCAAAGTCACCGAGTATGAACGACTCAAGAGTATTGCTGAATTGCTATCGAAAAGACTTGCCGAAACGAATCAACATGTTCGTGACTTAGCTCATGGAATTATGCCGATACAAGTCGATGCCGAGGGCCTCCGTTCTGCGTTGGCAGAACTTGCCAAGTCCATTAATTCGAATGAGAAGATCAGTTGTGAGTTCGAATGCAATGGTGAGGTCACGATCCCGAACAATACAACGGCAACCCACCTTTATCGAATTGCCCAAGAGGCTGTGAACAATGCGCTGAGGCATGGCTCGGCCGAACGAATTCGGATATTACTTGCGCTTCAAGATGATCGAGTCGTATTAGAAGTGAGTGACAATGGTGTGGGCCTTGACAACGAAGCTGTAATTCAAGGAGACGTTTTGAATAAAGGCATGGGTATGCGAACCATGGAATACCGGGCGAGCTTAATCGGTGGACGATTGCAAATCCTACAACTTCACGAGGGTGGGACATTGGTACGATGTGAGGTTTTGAAAGGGAGCAATTTGTAATGACACAACTACTTTCGCCAGCCAAAATACTGATTGTTGATGATCATTCGATGGTTCGCGAAGGATTGCGGTTGCGCATCTCTGCTTTTCCCGATCTTGAAGTTTGTGGAGAAGCGGTATCAGAAGACGAGGCCATGTTGCTGGTTAAACAAACCAACCCGCATCTCGTCATTGTTGACATCTCACTCAAGGGCGGACACGGCATCGAGCTTATCAAGCGAATAAAGTCGAGTTTCCCAAGTATCAAGATGTTGGTGTCATCAGGTTTCCAAGAATCGCTTTACGCCGAGCGAGCGCTTCGAGCAGGGGCCTTAGGATACTTGAATAAGCAGGATTCGGGAGAAAAAGTGATTGAGGCGATCCGCACAGTGCTTCGCGGCGAGCGTTATGTCAGTCCGGTAATCACTCAGCGATTGGTTTCACAGGCTCTGGGGACTAAGAGCGAGTCCAAAGATCCGATCGATCTACTTACCGATCGTGAATTGGAAATATTCCGCATGATTGGTAAAGGTCAGACAAGCAGTGCCATTGCAAATGACCTCTTGCTGAGCATTCACACAATTGACACTCATCGCGAAAACATTAAACGTAAGCTTGGGCTAAAAAACGCCTCTGAATTGAGCCGACAGGCGGTTCAATTCGTGTTGGAAAACAGTTAGAAACGCAGCAAAGAATTACGCTTGTGTCCGAGACGCTATTGGAATAATAATCGTGCTAATGGACTTTTTTGATTCGTCGTCAAGATTTATGTGACCGATATGTCAGGTTGGTTGGCAAGCCTAAGCAATGGATCGAACCATCACTGAGAAATGCTAGAGATTCGCGTCATGAACAGATCTACTTTGTGCTGTGCGTCTGCACTGCTCCATCCATATTTCTTCATGAGAAGCGCTGCTAACTGAACTGGTTGTCCATCAACTTCCGCAATTTCTTGAGCGTCGATTTTGCCGAAAGTTGTTAAGATTCCATCATTGAATCGATTTCTAGTTGTCTTCTTTGCTGAACTTAGCATGTGATCTACTCCTGGTCGTTTTTGGAAGAACTGTTGATGAGCCGAATTAGCCAATTGCTTTTTGCCGTGCCTAGGCGTTTGCGCTCGGAACGTTGAGCGATGGTCCATTTACTTGCAATTCGAGCGGCCCGACCTTCAATCTCTTCGTTCGAGCTTTTTGAAGTCCGATACGGAATTCTCTCGAGTCGTTTCTGAATTGAGGGAATTAGTAGTGGCATAGAGGCATCCTTTGCTCTGAGAACATTGCGACAAATTAACTGGATCGCTAGATTCGATTGTTACAGATGCTATGCACGAATCGAATCGAGCATTACTTCATAAAGTCCTAGTTGATTCCGCCATTCGTCCGATGGGTAACTCCCCAGTGCTCGTTCGCGGCCTCTGCAAGTTCCTTTGATAGCGCCGCCCACGCCAATTTTGACCCAACCTCGACTCGACATGACTCCATGCCTTCGATTTAACCGGCGAAGAACTCGATTTCACCCGTAATGACGTCGTACATTGCACCCACGATCGCAATTTGATTTTCGCGAACAAGATGGTCCAGAGTACGGCTTTGCTCGCGCATTTCCGCTACGACACGCGACACGTTGCGGCGGGCAACGGCATCGACGATGGACTCTTGCTCGGCTGGCGCGAGACGCTCAAACCCCCTGTAGAAGTCAGGGGGGTCTGCTGACTGTTGGATTTCACGCACCACCGAGCCAATGTGTTGGCATCCGGTAACTTCGGCGGGAGAGCGAGATTGACCGATGAGGTTAATCACAGCAGTGACCGCACCGCAGCGAGTGTGCCCCATGACTAGCACCAGCTTCGCTCCGGCCACTACGCACCCATATTCCACGCTGCCGAGCACCTTGCGGCTGATGACGTTGCCAGCGATGCGAACGCTCAGTATATCACCCAGACCAAGGTCAAAGATCAATTCTGCAGGTGTGCGTGAGTCAATGCAACTCAGTACGACGGCCAAGGGATGTTGCCCAGTAGCTGTTGCACTTACCTGCCCGTCCAGGTCGCGGGAAAGTCGCCGACCCGAGCGAAATCGCTCGTGGCCGTCTTTGAGAATTTGCAAAGCTTGCTGCGATGTGAGCGAGCTTTGGAGTTTTCGAGTCGAGTATTCTAGGTACTGAATGCGATCGTTCAGTTCGTACTCGCTCCGAAAACCGAGTAGACTCATCTTCACGCCGCGAGCTGGACCGGTAACTTCTTTGAATTCGCGGATCAGGTCGAGTACGTCTGGGTCGACGTAGTCCGTATGGTGCGCATCGAGCAGTACTTCCCCATGGCTACGAATATCGTCGAGAGTCTTCTTCAATGCAGCACGATTCAGAAAGCTCACTTGGTTGGCTAGTTCGACATGCACCACGTCACCACCCATGTGTTTTTCAACGAACTGGCGGATTGGTCGGCGCATGCTACTGTGGAGAATGAAGCTAAGACTCACGGCTAACCCGATCAGGACGCCGATGAGAAGGTCGGTGAACACGATCGCAATCACGGTCGTTGCGAAAGGAATGAACTGGTAGCGACCCTGACTCCAAATCTTCTTGATCATTACTGGGCTGATCAGTTTGGCTCCCGTGAACAATAAGATTGCAGCCAGGCACGATAACGGAATATGGTTCAGCCAAACGGGCAAGAACGCGACACTGACCAACAAAAGGGCGCCATGCACAACGGTGGAGAGTTTCGTTTTCGCACCAGCGTTTAGGTTCACCGAACCTCGAATGACAACCGAAGTGATCGGTAGCCCCCCGACAAATCCCGCGACTATGTTACCAATCCCTTGGGCGAGCAGTTCCCGACTCGGCGGCGACGTTCGCCGGTGCGGATCAAGCTTGTCGACGGCTTCCAGATTGAGCAGAGTTTCGAGGGATGCAACAGCGGCGATAGTTAGGGCTGCAATGTAGACTGCTGGGTTGTTCCACTGTGCGAAGTCGGGCCATTGAATGAACCCAATGAACTCACTCAGACTGCTGGCAACAGGCACCTGCACCATATGTCGCTGTTCGATGTCCCAATGCAATCCAAGTCTACGGAATAAGAGGCTGATTCCAACACCCAGAAGGACAACTACCAGTGGAGCTGGAACGACTGAATGTTTCAGAAGCTTCCACCCGTCCCAAATAACTAGCACCGCCAGTGACAAGAGTCCGATCGTGGTCGCTCCCGAACTTGTGTTTCCAACAATACGTCTAAGCTCGCTAAACGTGTTCATTTTGTCCAATTGCTGGAAAGCGAAATCTCCGATGGGGTTGGCGTCATAGCCGAACAAGTGTGGGATCTGTTTAAGAATCAGGATGACTCCAATGGCGGCCAGCAGACCTTTGATCACGCTCGAGGGCAAGAAGGCGGCAAGGAACCCAGCTTGGGCCAGTCCCAAGGCGATTTGAATTGCCCCGGCAAGAATCACCGCCAACAGAAGGGCCTGGAATGAGCCTAGTGATGCGATCTGCGCTGCTACTACTGCCGTCAAGCCAGCCGCAGGACCGCTGACGCTCGACTGTGATCCGCTTAACAAACCTACGAGTATACCGCCGACAACTCCGGCCAAAATTCCAGATAACAACGGCGCACCAGATGCCAACGCCACGCCAAGACACAAAGGTAGGGCAACCAAGAAAACGACGAGACCAGCCATTACATCGCGTGAAATGCTGACTGGTTGTTCGGCGTTTGGGGATAATCGAGATGCCACGCTCAAGTTCTCTCTAACTCTCGTTTACGGACAACACCTTCGAGATACCTTCGCTTTTATGACCAACCAGACGAACATCGGGGAAAGGTTGATGAACGTGATTGAGCGTTGAAGGTAAGTTGACTGGCCGTTAGTTCAAATCAGAACGGCAAACGTCCCATCAATAACAGAATGAGTAGGATAATGAGCACCAATCCCAATACGCCGCTTGGGCCATATCCCCAGTTTCTGCTGTGCGGCCAAGTTGGCACGACACCCAATAGCATTAGTACTAAAACCACTATCAAAACTGTACCTAACATTTGCATCCTCTCCCAATTAAAGGACCTTTATACAAACTCCGGCGCTGTGTATCGTCATGGCGTTACGCAATGGACTCACAAAGCGTTTAGAGTGTTTGTGTTTGCACCGATTGCAATCCTCGTTGTACCAATCAATTGGATTGCGCTTTGTCGCCACTTGTCAGTTCCCGGATCTTTTCTTTCGCTGCATTGGTATCCGATTCCAACTTGTCTCCGTCCACTGAAAGGTTGACATCGACCTTTCGACTGCGATCAGAAGCATTTTGAGTCGACAGTGAAAACCAGCCACGATAAAAACCGAAGCATGCCAAAACAGCTAGCAACAGAAATAGCCATCCCACTAATTTCATTTCATCCCCTTAGTCCAATGGAATTCGGAAAGACATGCAATATTGCAGATCGAACTCGCAGTCAGTCTATTGTCTTTACGAATGATCTTATGAAGCAATTGGAGTTTGCTGAATCGAGCGGGGCCTGATTCTAAGCTGGCGGAATCTGCCACGTTTTATTCGTAGTCGGCAACGTCATCGTCCTACCAATGTGGGACCGCCCCTAGCGGAAACCGCCACAATCGAGTCGGTAGACGCTCGATGTGCGCAAAAGTTGACTGCCGCTAAGATTGTCTGGCTGCTAAACCTTGTGTAACTTTTAAGACAAGTCACAAATACAATCGCTTAAGTAGTGAACGCTTAGATGATGAACGACTAGCGATCGAGGCCGGGCGTTTCGCCTAAAACACAGAGGTATGGAGGGCACGGAAAAAAGTCGTTTTCGGAACCCTGTGCCTATGTGTTCTATACTCCGGATGTCGGACCTAGCACAATCTCCACATGGTGACTCGCTTTGTCATCGACGAGACAGACAAAGTGTTCCCGTTGGTCGACACCATCAAGGCGAAGGGACTGGATCGTCTTGCAATTTTGATTGCAGGTCACCGTGATATGATAAAAAGTCTCCCGATAGCGATAATGCATCTTGAACCAAGGCCAATCGCGTGGGGGGGTTGGACAAAAGCGAAGCTTATCGACTTCCAAATGAAGCCCCAACAGCGATTCGATGATGAGACGATACATCCAACCCGCAGATCCTGTGTACCAAGTCCAACCGCCGCGGCCTAAGTGCGGCTGAACCCCATAGACGTCTGCGGCAACAACATAAGGTTCCACTCGGTACTTACCAATTCCGGAAGCGGTCGAACCGTGATGGATTGGATTGATTAGCGAAAACAACTCCCAGGCTCGTTCGGTATCTCCTAGCTTCGCAAATGCCATCGCGGTCCATATAGCGCCATGAGTGTATTGCCCGCCGTTCTCACGAACTCCAGGAACGTACCCTTTAATGTAACCTGGGTTCAGTTCCGAATAGTCGAAGGGCGGATCAAGCAAAAGTACGATTCCGTCATTAGGTCGGACTAGTCGCGTGTAGAGACTTTCCATGGCAATTGCCGTCCGATCCTGTGTCCCAGCTCCCGACAGTACCGACCAGCTTTGCGAAATCGAGTCGATTTGGCATTCCTGATTCTGTGACGATCCTAGCGGTGTACCGTCATCGAAGTAGGCACGACGATACCATTGTCCATCCCAACCCGACTGCTCAATGTTTCCTCGCAGCCTGCCAGCTTCTAGTTCAAGCCGATCCGCTGTGCCAGAGTCTTCGCGCGTTCTAGCAAGAGTCGCGAATTGATTCAGAACTTCATAAAGAAAAAAGGCCAACCAAACACTCTCCCCTTTTCCATTCTTTCCAACAAGATTCATCCCATCATTCCAGTCACCGCAGCCCATGAGCGGCAAGCCATGTGTTCCAAATTGCATCGAATGGTCGATCGCTCGCAACGCGTGATCGTAGACCGAACCGATATCCTCAGAGACTTGAGGCAGGTCGTAGTTCGCTTCCTCGTCCGCGTGCAATAGTCTCGAAGTCAGATAAGGGATTGGCTCATTCAGCAAGCTCGTATCGCCCGTCGTTTGAACATAACGACATAACGCAAAAGGCAACCACAAGAGATCATCCGAGAAATGAGTACGAACACCGCGTCCAACGGGTGGATGCCACCAATGCTGCACATCGCCCTCGCGAAATTGTCGCGACGCAGCGAGCAGAATCTGTTCGCGAAACAAGTTGGGCTCCGTGTGGATGAGCGCCATAGCATCTTGGAGCTGATCGCGAAAACCAAAAGCACCACCTGATTGATAGAAACCCGATCGAGCCCACATACGACAGGAGAGAGTCTGGTAGATGAGCCACCCGTTCGCCAGAAAATTGACCGCAGAATCGGGCGTCTCGATGCTGACGGAACCCAAGGATTGGCTCCAATAATGCCAGACCTTTTCCAATGCATGGTAACCACTGTCGGTGCCCCGTGTTTTCAATATCAATTGTCTTGCTTCGGCTTCGCTTTTAGCGGAGCCGATCGTAAACATAACGGTTTTTTCGTGATTGTCTTCTATCGTAAACTGCGTTTGAATCGCAGCGCAAGGATCCAGTCCGGCTCCCACACGGTTTGAGAGCCTAGTGCGATGCATCGCGGCTGGATTCGATGGGCTTCTATTTCGACCGAGAAACTCTGTTCGATCACAGGTAAGCGTTCGAGTCGACTCACTGCAGTCCACAAAAGCAACGCGGTCAGCAAACTCAGGGCTGTATGGATTGCGCGCGAAGATCGCATTTGTTACGGAATCGATATCGGTCGCAACATGCATATGCGACTTGCTGCGGACCTCCCCAAGCACCCATTCCCAATAGCCAGTCATTGAGAGAGTCCGCTGTCGCCCCGAGTGATTCGTGATCTTCAATCGTGCGTACTTTATTGGCTCATCGATCGAGACATAGATGCAAAGTTCCGTAGTGATACCATCCTCGGTATAGTCGAACATGCTATACCCGAATCCGTGTCGAGACACGTAAGTTCCTGCGCCGCGAGCTGGTGAGGGGGACGGCGACCAGAACTTTCCGGTATCCTCGTCTCTCAAATAGAGTGCCTCACTAGCGGTGTCCGAAACGGGATCGTTGCTCCAAGTCGTCAACCGAAACTCGTGGCTGTTCTCCGTCCAAGTGTAGGCGCTGCCCGATTCCGAAACTACCGTACCAATCTTCGAATTCGCGATGACATTGACCCACGGCGCGGGTGTAGCATCACCTGGCTTGAGCATCACCACGTACTCGCGCCCGTCACGACTAAAGCCACCAATTCCGTTGTAAAACGCGAGATCTCGCTGTGGAGCCTCCGGCGTCGGGATGATGTCCATCTGCGTCCTGCTCGATCGGAACTGCGGCATTGCCATCTCAGGTCGCAGGCGGCGATTGACTTGATCAGTAAGAGTACCAGCATCATCTTCGAGCACAATGCGAGCGACAGTTTGCAACAGTGCTCTATCCTCATCCGACATGTGCTCACCACGTCGCACAAACACTCCGCCCGGTCGATCCAGCAATGCGGCCCCTGGACTGGCCGACACGATATCCAAAATCGACTCCTGCAAGGACTGACGATAGACCGAGTCATCTTCGTTCCAAATCACCAAGTCGACAGCCAGACCCTTCATCCGCCAGTATGCGTGCGCGCGTACAACTTCTCGCACTAAATCTACATTTTCTGCATTGCGGATTCGAATCAGCACGATCGGCAGGTCACCCGAAATCCCGTAACTCCAAAGTCCGGATTGCCCGCGGCGATTCTGGAGGAGCACACTCTCTTTGGCGCGACGGAATCCGGTCGCGTAAATGACAGAGCCCGCCAAGCGACTGTAGGTCAATGCCTC
>CAZVBC010000135.1:0-16482 GCA_964625155.1 uncultured Pirellulaceae bacterium | reverse complement strand
TGTACGGGATTCTCGACCGCACCAAAACCAAATTCGTCAGTTTGACCGTAAACCAGCCCGGGCTTAAATCCGCCCCCAGCCATCCACATGGTAAAGGCATCGATGTGATGATTCCTTCCCGTGGACTCGCGTACTTCTCCCATCGGTGTTCGTCCAAATTCTCCGCCCCACACCACAATTGTGCTGTCCAACAAACCTCGCTGTTTCAAATCTTGCACCAAGGCGGCCGCCGGTTGGTCGATCTCCTTGCAAACTGCCGGGAGGTGTTCCTCCATATTCTCGGTCGGACCACCGTGGTGATCCCAGTTCGTATGATACAACTGAATGAATCTGACCCCACGTTCAACCAAGCGGCGGGCGAGCAAGCAGTTGCGGGCAAACGAGGCTTCGCGCGGATTACGCAAGCCATATAGTTTAAGCGTGGACTCCGATTCATCTGTCGTATCCATTAACTCCGGTGCACTCGATTGCATGCGGTAAGCCATCTCGTAGGAATTAATGCGAGTCGCAATTTCTTGATCGCCGGTGGCTACCAGCCGCTTGAGGTTTAATTCTCTGACCGCATCAACCACGCGGCGCTGGTCTGTTGGCTGGACATCACTTGGTGAAGATAAGTTGAGAATTGGATCGCCCGTGTTCCGCAATGATACTCCTTGGTAAGTGGTTGGGAGAATCCCACTACCCCACAAAACAGAACCACCTCGAGGACCGCGTGGCCCGCTTTGTAGGACGACAAACCCCGGAAGATTGTCGCACTCACTGCCGATACCGTAGGTGATCCAAGCTCCCATGCTGGGGCGTCCAAATTGCCCGCTACCTGCATTCATGAACAGCTTGGCCGGTGCGTGATTAAATAGATCCGTTTTGCAAGTTTTCACTAGACACAGTTCGTCGACTATTTGGCCTGTGTATGGCAGCAAATCGCTGACCCACGTTCCTTGTTTTCCATATTGCTTGAAAGAGCGGCGCGGGCCCAGCAAATTAATGCGATGGCTGGAATCCATGAACGCGAATCGCTTGCCCTCGATATAACTGGCCGGAATCGGTTGGCCATTCAATTCGGCCAGATTAGGTTTGTAGTCGAACAACTCCAGTTGTGACGGACCACCGGCCATGAATAAAAAGATGACGCTCTTGGCACGTGCGGGAAAGTGGGTTGGTTTGGGCTGCAATGGGTTGCGGATCTGGCTTGCTTCTTCGGCCGAGTGGGCAACGCCATTGAACGAGCCGCCAGAAATCAACGATGCCAAAGAGAGTGTTCCCAATCCCAGGGCACAGCCTCCAAACAAATGTCGACGAGTAATGTCCTTGAGCGTGTCGTCTTGATTTCCTACTTTCATTTTGTCACTCACGCGTAATTGTTTCGTCAAGATTCAGCAGAACACGGGCGGCGCTGCGCGCGTCAAGCTTGCTCAGCACTTTCAACTCATCCGCATCAGGGTATCGCGATGTACAGCGGCGAAACGCATGTTCGACACCATCTGCCAAAATAAATCGCTCCAAGGCTGACCCAAACTCGATGCTGGTGGTGTCGTTCAACAACGTCAGCGCTTGTAGTGGTGTATTGCTTCTTATGCGCCGCGTACAACTGAAGTATCCGTCCGGTGCATCAAAGACGTTCAAGGCAGGTGGAGGAGTCGCTCGAAAAACAAAGGTGTAAAGTCCTCGACGATAGCGGTCCTCGCCTTGGCTCAACTCCCACGCACGTTTTACTTGGCCAACGTTCATGACACCCTCTGGAATCGGCGGAAAAACCGGTGGCCCGCCAGTTTTCTTGCACAGCAACTCACTCGCGGTCAAGGCCACGTCACGGACGATCTCGGCATCCAATCGCAGTCGTCGCTGGCGAGCAAGCAGAGTATTGTGTGGGTCTTTCTTTTGGATCTGCGAGCGCTCGACAGAAGATTGCCGATATGTATGTGACATCACAATCAAACGATGCAGATCTTTTATACGCCAACCTCCTTCCATGAAACGGACTGCTAACCAATCCAGTAACTCTGGATGCGATGGTAGTGAACCTTGAGTTCCGAAATCGTTTTCGGTTTCCACAATACCCACACCAAAATACTGTTGCCAAACACGATTGACGAAAACTCGAGCAGTAAGCGGGCTGTCGCGACTGGTCAGCCATTTTGCCAAATCAATTCGATTGAGATTGGGGGTGGTACTTTTCATAGGGTGGAGCGTAGCCGGTGCACCCGGTGAAACTTCGTCGGCAGGTCGCGTAAAATCTCCCTTGATAAAAATGGTTGTCTTGCGAGGTTTGGGAAGCTCGCTGAGCACCATCGTGGTTGGGCAGTTATTAATACGCAGCTCCAATTCCCCATGCCGCTTACTGAGTTGGCGAAAGTGAGCATCTTGTACTCCGGGCCCGGCGGCGTAAATGGAACGACGTTGCATAGCGCTGCGATCTTTGGGTTGAATCTCCAATAGTTTTCTGATCGAGGCGGAGAGCTTCTTTTTTGTGTCGTCGTTAAGCTCTGTTTCCCAGGCGACCAGCTCCTCACCATGCTGGCTCAAATGCTGTTCGATTTCCATTTCTGATTGCCGCAGTTCCTTGACCCAGGTCGCACCATCAACACCAGGTGGATAGACTCGCATCGTCGGTTCATCTTGGTTATTCAAAAATGCGAACAGTTGGTAGTATTCGCGCTGTGTGATGGGGTCAAATTTGTGATCGTGGCATTGTGCACATCCGATCGTCAATCCCAACCAAACCGTTCCCGTCGTGGCCACTCGATCAAAGACGCTATCGACTCGAAACTGCTCGCGATCGATGCCACCTTCTTGATTGATTTGGGTATTGCGATGAAACCCGGTCGCAATTTTCTGAGCATCAGTTGCATCTGGCAGCAAGTCGCCAGCAATTTGCTGTAGAGTGAACTCGTCAAAGGGTAGGTCCTCATTAAAGGCCTGGATCACCCAATCCCGGAAAGCCCAGATCTGACGCGGAGCATCAATCGAATATCCGTTGCTGTCGGCATAGCGAGCTTGGTCAAGCCACCATCGTCCCCATCGCTCGCCATAGTGTGGACTGTCGAGTAAACGTTCGACCAATCCTGCATATGCTGCGGCTGGATCATGTTCACAAGCGGCTAGGAACTCATCGACCTCAGCCACGGTTGGTGGTAATCCAACAAGATCCAAACTGACTCTCCGAACCAAGGTCTCGTTGGAGGCCAATGGCGATGGAGTCAGACCAGCGTCAGACAACTTGGATTGCACAAATCGATCAATGGGATGCACTGCTCCGGCCGCCAGCGGCGGATCTGCCTTGCGCGGCAACTCAAAGGCCCAATGACGCTGATAATTAGCACCTTGCTCCACCCAACGCTGAAGAATTTCGAGCTGCCGACGTGACAAATTTTTTTTCGATTCCAGGGGTGGCATGCGTTCATCGGCATCCTCCGTCACGATTCTCGAAATCAATGAACTAGCCGAAGAATTGCCCGGCTTGATCGCTCCACTATCGATAGCTGATTCGCGCTGATCCAATCGCAGGTCACCCTGGCGATGCTGTGCGTCTGGGCCGTGACAGTAGAAACAGTTTTCTGCCAATATTGGACGAACATCCCGATTGAACTCGATTGTCTGCGGGATGGTCGGATCATCCGCGACAGCTATCGAAAAGATGTGCAACAATATGATCACGAATAAAGATCGCATGCTTAAAACCGGTTCGTATAGGCTAACTTTGTGCATCGAAGTGGTATTCAAAGCAGGTGGGCTGCACAGCACGCCAGCACAGCACGCCACCATTGGCAATGGTGATCGGCGTAAGTCGTCACCTTCAGTTTCATCGGCGTCAATGACTGTGCTTTGCTCTGACTGGCAGGACAAAAGAATATTGTAACCTGATCTCGGTTAAAAAGGGACTTCGAAACCCGTTTGCACGCAATGCCAGTAGTTCCATGCCGTGAAATTCGCTTCCTATCTATGCACATGGAGGTTTGTGGATGAACAGGCGAGCGGCTGCGTAAGCGGGGGCGCAGCGAGCGATCTGGGGGGATAGCAATTCATCCAGCCATATCACGGGGAGCTTCCACGCCAGTAGTGGCAAAATGCGCTGTAACATGGGCCGACCATGTCCCGAACAGACTAACACAGGCAAATCCATGCCTTGGAAATACTGACAAATGTTTCGCTGGATGGCCGCAGCCACCAACGAAGCCTGCGCATCAAAGATCTGTTGTGCGAGGTTGACGATCGTCGGTTGTGTGACTGATTCGCTATCTTCGCCAATCATGCGTGCCAATCGACCGAATGCATTGGCCACCGTCTTTGAACGTCCGTCGGCTGTATCCAGATCGTCGGGTGACTCGTTGACCAAATTTAGCACCAAATAGACGTCGCTGCTTGTTGCAAATCGTTCTGCCATGACCGGACATCGCTCGCGTCCGACCGCTAGTTCTCTGACCAACGCAGCGACGCTGGTACGTTCGACTCCGGTATAAACAAGTTGTCCAAGTTGTAGTCGATCGCGATCGGTTCTGGCATCGGTTGCTACTTGAGAATGTATAAGTGGGATGAGATCGACGGTCGTGGACCCGATATCGACTAACAGCATGTGCCGCTGTTTTTGAGTTATCTCGCAATGCCTTGCGAGCCAGGTTGCCAAGACGTGCCAATTGCTAGCCGCCACCGACCAAGGATGGCTGATGGCTTGATCTGGCGTCAGCCACGTTCCAGATGTCGAATAAATCCACGCCGAAGCAGACGAGCAAGCTGATGCGATTTCAGCGAGAATCGAGCGGACACCCTCACGGCGTGTGGCATAACAGTCGGCTAATTCACCGGTCATTGTCACCGCGAGTTGCTCTACTGATGCGAAGGCGACCATGAGTTCGGCCAGCTTCTGGCCCAGTTGATGTGGATGAAGCCACAATGCAAAAGGCTCTGACACGCAATTGCCATGTTCGTCGGCGAGCTTGATATTCGCCCCGCCGACATCGATACCTAAAATTGAACCTGCCCTGACCGCATCCGGCGACATATTCGAACGCAGCCTCATGACAAATGAGCAGAAGAATTACTATTGAATGGCAAATAGACGTAGAGCTTCGAGCACTCGAGTTAGGTCGTCTTTGCTAACTTCAGTCCAACCTGACGAGCGATGGCGAATGATCGCTAACTTAAATTGCTCGAGCGCATCGGCGACGTCGACAGGCAATTTCGGCAAGTTGACAAACGGGGATTCGGCTGGTACCGCCGGAGCATCGTCCCAGGGCATAATATCAGTCGCCTCACCAACATTCTGTCCACCGAGCGCGTTGTCGTCATCGCCAAAATCTGGACCATCAAAACGAGGACCTTCGGCAATCTCGCGTGGTTCACCTTTCTCATCGTAGCTGTTTTCAGGACGATCTGGTTTGAAATCGTCATCCTGCCCCGCCATTACCAAGTCAGAATCTCGCGGTTCGGACTGTGGATCTCCACCCATCGCTTCCCAGCGAGTGCGCCGCATTTGAGAAACGCTCCATCGGCTCTGAGACGCTCCTTCCAGCCACATCTCCGCATCGTCCCAATCGAGCGCAGCTAGAAAATGACTCCAATACAGCTTGTCAAATGTTTGATGTTGACTGCCAAATCGCTCGTGAACGCGGCGCAACCGCCCTACATGCTGAGGTGTTACTCCGCCAACCTGTCGACTCCAAACTTCGTCACTAAACGCTGTTGCCGGAGAACCATTGGTCGACAACAATGTTCTCCATTCGCAGATAATCCGCCCTTTCTCCCAATTCGTTGTACTGATCAGAGTTGCCCAACGCCCCAAGTATGGCTCTGAAAGCTCGATACTGCGCGGATCCAGCTCTACTGTTGCCAAAGTCTCCCCAGTATCCGCAGCGCCCATTGAGGACAACGCCAGCGTATCGGATGATAATTCTGCTTCCAAGGCGCGTGATTGCCTTTTTGCCATAATGGTGCTCCAAGCAAAGATAGTCGGTTGCCAACTCTCAACAACTTAACGAGCGGCGGCCAACAGCAAAGATCCTCTCGCACAGGGTACGGTCATTTTTGAGTTTCCGTCGACCACGGAATTCCGATCATGCCGAATCGATAAGGATTTTTGCTCTGGGTAAACTCTGATAAAACCAGGAAAACGCACAGTGTCTCGCATGCTTCGAAACACGCTGGCCGAATTACTGTTTACCCGCCAATCGAATTGATGAAGTCAATGATCATGTGCCGACATCTCGAAAACTCGGCAACAAGAATGTTGAATGATTGTTAGAATCTTGCCTCTCATGATTGCCCAAACATCGAAGCCCAATAGACGTGAACCGAAAAGCCAATTTCCTCAATAAGTTATAAGGGCCAATTTCTGTGACGGATCATCAACCTGAATCCATCCGTGTACATGATTGGCTGCCGGTGCAGGTCAATCAAGGTCGTATGCTTACCGCTTACACATTGCCCGAATTGGTCAAGAAAACTGAAACGAGCGAGATCACTCTGCCGATCTGCTCGCTAGGGACGTTACCGCAAGAACTGAAGCAACTTGGACCTCTCGTCTTGCCCCCTTTGTATCATGAAGCGATCGATGGCGAATTGAAGTCGGCTCTAATTGCACGCGTCCATCACTGTTTTCCATATTTGGCCGGTTCGGAACGCCGCAGAGCTTCTCGGTGTCAAGTAAACGTGATCGAGTTGCCCCGCACAACCGACTGCATGCTGGCAGGGAGGATCAATAACAGCCAACGCATTGCCGTATTTAGCGTCGACACAGCCGTCGAACAGCATGGCCCTCATTTGCCACTGGCGACCGACACGATCCAAAGCTACGCCATTATTGCCCGTTTGTCACGAGAGTTTCCGGAAGTGATGATGTTGCCACCAGTTGATTACGGTCAATTGACTTGGGGTCTACCTTTCGGCATGAGCATTGATTTGACAGCGCCGCTGGTTGCATCATACGTCACGGGCTACGTCAACGCTATTTTGGATTGGGTCAAGCCTAAAGCTGTGCTGGTTGTTGATGTCCATGGATCCATCATCCATCGAAATGCAATCCAGCAGGGGTTAAGTACCAGCCGCTGCCGACTGTGGCAATTTCGCTGGTTACATGAGCCGTTGGTACCGTTTGCAGGCGAACGAGGTGACCAACACGCCGGCGGAGTGGAAACGGCCATCATTGAAGCGATCAACCCGGAATTGCTCGATGATCGATTTTGGCCCAGCCAGTTGAACTCATTGTCGGACAAGCAAATGATGGTCGCAGAAGCCGTCTCACTCTCTTCGAATTTAGACGAATTCTGCCGACAGGTTGATCAGCGCAAGTTGAATGGAGTGGTTGGCGATATCCACAACTACACAGCCGTCGATGGCGCAATCATGCTCGAACAAATGTACCAATACGCCCGTACCGCGTTACTGGAGTTATTGTAAAAGCCAGCCACAAGCATCGCACGATTAGAGCGAGTGATTATTGGTTTGCAACAACTTGTGTCTGAGTTGGCGATTCGCCAGAAACATGTGGCGGCTGGCGATTCAGCCGACCACCGAGCAGGCGGTTGATCAACCCACCCAGATCATCCAAGTAGGAATAGATCACGGGAACTGCCAGGAGAGTCAGGAGCAAGGACAGGGTCTGCCCGCCAACGACGAGCACCGCAATAGAACGACGTTCTTCGGCGCCAGGGCCAGTGGCAATTAACAGGGGTAGGAGGCCAGCGACAAATGAAATCGTCGTCATCAATATGGGTCGCAATCGGTCGCGGTTGGCATGCATGATCGCCGTTAAGCGATCGACACCCTTCGCTCGTAGATTATTCGTATGATCGATCTGTAAGATAGATGCTTTCTTGACGACTCCAAACAACACCAAGATTCCGAGCGCCGAGTAAAGATTCAACGTTTCCCCACCCCAGTACAAACTGACTAAACCAAACGGTACCGCTAATGGAAGCGACAGCAAAATCGTCAGCGGATGAATCAGGTTCTCGAATTGGGCTGCGAGAACGATATACATGAACACGAAGGACAGTAGAAACGTCCATACAAATTCGGTCAGCGTTCGGTCCATTTCTCGACCGCGTCCCAGGACTCGGGCCTCCGAACCCATGGGCAAACCAATCTGATCACACTTGGCTTTCAACGCGGCGATGGCTTCCGCCAGCGCATGCCCAGGTGCCACATTGGCGCGCACAGCAACCATGCGTTGGCGATCGAGCCGGTCGATACGAGCTATCGAATTGCCAAATTCGAACTTGACTAAATTATCGATCCGAGTCGGAACTTGAGTAGAAACATATTGAGTCGACACTGGCATAATCGTGCTCGCCATACCAGGTTTCGCTCGAACGTATAGCTGAGAGATTGATTCCACGTCCGCTCGATCTACGCCAACTAAACGCAGTTCCACATCGTAGGCATCATCGACTGACAGATCGCGGTATCGCGAAACGCGATCATCGCCACCCACGGCAATGCGCAGTGTGTCGGCAATTTCTTTGACATCGACGCCTAGCGCGGCGGCTCGTTCTCGATCGATGCGCGCCAACAATTCAGGTTTATCCAATCGCAACGTCGTATCGACGTCAACCAGCGAGGGTTCCTGCAACGCCTCTTTGCGCAATTGTTCACTAAAGTCCGCCAGGGCCTTGATATTTGTACCTGTAATTGAAAAATCGATATCGACCGGCGCTCCCTGTCGCATGGAAGTCAGGTTGCGTACCGAACAGCGAACCTCGGGCAAGGCGCGCAGTTTTTTGCGAATCTCTTCCATTTTTTCGCGCTGCGTATAATTGCCTCTAAAGGCTTCGCCGGGATCTCCTTTGAGCAACCCCGCATACAATCGCTCGAACGAAAAACTCCGCGTACTGATCTCTTCAAGTCTCACAAAAATCTCGCCGCGATTGACCCCTCCCACCCCTCGTGTCCCTACCGTAGTCAACATCAGTTTGACTCCGTCAACGCTGGCCAGCACTTCCTCGGCTAGTACCATGCAGCGATCCATCGCAATCATATTGGTCCCTTCGCGAGCCGACACGCCAACTTCAAATTCCGATTCATCGACGTTTGAAGGGATATAGTCTTGCTTGACCAGTTGATACAAGTAGACATTCGCCCAGATGGTTAATCCAGAGACCAACATTACCAACCATCGCAGCTTCATCGACCAGCGCAGGAACCACATGTAAACTGCTTCGATGACTTTGTAGAATCCTCGACGCGATGAGCCAGACCGCGCGATCTGGCTGCTCAATAGCCGACTGCACATCATCGGCGTTAGCGTGAAACTGACAAACATCGAAATCAAAATAGCCACCGTCGCGGTCACACCAAACTGGAACAACATGCGACCGGTAACGCTCGACAGAAAGGATACTGGCAGAAAAACAATTACCAGCGATAAGGTCGTGGCCAGCACCGCCAACCCGATTTCACGCGTTCCCTTGATCGAAGCCGTGTACGGGTCCATTCCTTCCTCTTCGATGCAACGAAACACATTTTCTAGAACAACAATCGCGTCGTCGATGACCACGCCGACCATCAAGACCAAGGCTAACATTGTCACGTTGTTCAACGTAAATCCAAACACTCGCATAAACGCAAACGTAGCGATGATCGACGTAGGAATGGCCACAGCCGCGATAAATGTCGAGGTCCACGAACGCATGAATACCAAAACTGTCAAACAGGCCAACAAGCTACCTGCCAGAAGGTGTCCTTCAATTTCGTGTAGCGCTGCGAGGATATACCGCGATTGATCTTGAATGACTGTAATCGACACGTCTTTAGGGACCAGATCTCTACTTCGCTTCAGTCGCTCTTTGATCGCGTCGATTACGCGGACGGTATTTTCACCGGACTGACGTTGGACCTGTAGAACGACAGCGGGTTCTTGATTTAACCTGGCCAGAGTGCGCACTTCCTTCGTCGAATCACGCACTTCACCCAGGTCGCTCAAACGGACCGCCGAGTTCCCTTCGGATGAAATCACCAAGTCGGGAAAATCCTTTGCATAGGCCACGCGACCAAGCGTTCTTAAAGTACGTTCTCGCTTGCCTTCGTCGACACGCCCACCTGGAACCTCGACGTTCTGTCGTGACAAGGCATCACGAACTTGCAGGATCGACAGCCCGTGGGCTGCCAATCGTCGAGCATCCACGTTTACTTGGACGGCACGATCTGCGGAGCCTGCAATCGTGACTTGCCCCACGCCCGGAGCCGATTCGATCACGTTTTTGACAAATCGATCTGCCAACAGATACAACTCGCGCGGTGAACGACTCGCCGAAGAGACCGCCAAAGTGATGATGGGTGACGAATCCGTATCTTGCTTTTGTACAACAGGCGGATTCATGGTCGGCGGCAAACGATTGATAATACCGGACACTGCGTCGCGTATGTCTTGAATCGCCGCATCGATATTGCGAGTCAAATTGAACGTTACGATGATGTAGCACGAACCATCCGATGAGATGGAACGGAGTTCCTCAATTCCCGAGACCGTGGCAACGGCATCCTCAATGACCTGTGCAACTTCTGCTTCGACCTCTTCCGACGCAGCACCAGGGTAGGAACAACGCACATAGGCGGTCGGTAAATCCATGCTGGGGTACCGATCCACACCAAGCTGTGGAAAGGCGACAATGCCACCGACGACGAGTGCCATGATCATCATCAACGCAAAGACCGGTCGCTTGACGCAAATGTCGGCTAGCCAATACACAACAAAATAAATCCTTCAAAAAGCCTGAAAATCTAATTGAACGGAGCCACATTCGATCAAGTGAGAGGTTTTGTAGCGGAACAATCATCCGCGTTGCGCTACCAACCGGTTTTCTAACCGCCAATTACTCTGGCCGTAAGTGCAAGCTATTACAAACTTTGATTACGGCGTGAGTGTGGGCGATCGATTCCGTAAATACTTTGTGAAACGGAAATGCTCGGTTAACCGGCAGGCAATTCTGCTTTGCCAAGGACGTCGGATTTCCGCTCTTCTCCCTCTTTCTTAAGTTTCTTTTTATCGCTGGGCACCGATGCGTTACGCATGATCACATTGTCTGCAGCGGTCATGATTTCTACTGGCCCCATGCGTCCCAAGGTACCTTGCAGCAGAATCTGATCGCCGTAGGACAAACCCTCCATAATCTCAATTTGATTGGCGGTACGACGACCGGCGCGTACTGGTTGCTCTTTGGCTTGCCCGCTGACAACTTTCCATACTTTCTCGGCGCCGGCAAATTCGACCAAGGCACTTTCGGGAATCACCACCGCTTTGGCTTGATCGTCGAGAATAATCTCCGCTTCAGCAAACAAGCCGGGCTTCAAAGTCGCAGATTTATTATCGATCGTGGCTTCAAATGTTAAAGATCGGCTCTGCATTTCCAGAGCAGGACTGATGCGGGTAATAAAAGCGGTTACCGGTTGGGATACATATTGAATATTCAACAACACTCGCTGACCAAGTTTTAACTCGGGCGCAATTCTTTCGGGAACGGCGCCGCGAAAGCGAAGCACATCATTGCGGACAATGGTGGCGATGGGTGAACCTACTTGAACGAACATCCCTTCCTCGACATGCCGCTGTTGAACCAATCCGGGAAACGAGGCGACGACCACCGATTCCTCAAGTCGTATCTGTGCTAACGACAACTCGGCCGACCGCAAGCCGATCAAAGCAATTTTTTCGTTGACGCCATTGATTGCCGACGACAAACGCGCATCAGCAACCTTTTCTGCCGCAAGTAGTTGTTCATAATCCTCCTCAGAGACGGCATTTTGTTCGCGCAATTGCGACCATCGTTGTCGCTTTGTCCGCGCCTCTTCGAGAACCGCGCGAGCCTCGCGAACTGGTGGAGCGTTCTGAGGATCGAGTTTGGTCACACTATCGCCGGGTTTAAGTCCAACCGCGGAACGCGTTTGCAGCAGCGCAGCTTCTGCGGATTCAACTTGCAGCGAGAAATCTGCTTTGTCGAGCGATGCTAGGGGCATATCGGCTTTGACTTCGTCACCCAGGTCAACGTGGACTTTCTCAACTAAGCCAGCGACTTTGGCGCCAATGATGGCAATGGCATCAGGAATCAGATTTCCCTGGCGACGAACGATGCGAGCCCATGTGGTTGGTTGAACCGTATGTGCATACGCTTTCAGCGGTTCCTTGGCTTCCTGTTTTACAGCAGATTCCGGCTTCTTTGCGACATCGCACCCCAACCATTGCGGCAGCAGACCAGCAGCCAGCACGAGCACGAGTATCCGTTTCGATGTCGTTATGTACGACCATTGCAATTTATCTGGCATAGCAATGTCTTCAAAGAACTCGCCGTGCGTATCAGCGAGATGGAGGGGGGAGGTACGGTAGGGAGTGCCTTTATGATGGTCACAACCTCCCTTATTTTACAAGCTCCCCTCCGAGGTCCCAAGCGGAATCTGACACACTTGAATAGCAATAATCTGATTTTAGCCAGCTAGACTGACATCACGAGGCGCTAAATTCACAAATTCTACTAGTCCATGTTCGCAGTCTCCAATTGCGGCAAGTTGTTATTTCGTAAAGAATTCGACACTTCTCGGTAGACATTACTCCAACAAATGATCGTTCCAAAGCTCTCCCGGATCAGCCTTGGAAAATGCCGATCTAGACGTTCCGCCAAAGGCAGATCAAAGAATATGAAGACACGCAAACTTGGTAAGTCGAATTTGGAGCTCACCCCGATCGGATTTGGTTCGTGGGCCATCGGTGGCGGGGACTGGAAATTTGGCTGGGGTGATCAGGATCAGCGCGAGGCCGTCGATGCGATCATTGCTGCGGTGGATCTTGGAATCAATTGGATTGATACAGCAGCGGTGTACGGTGGCGGTCGTTCCGAGGAATTGGTGGGCCAGGCATTGCGAGAACTTGGGCCCAGTCGCCGACCGATAGTTGCCACCAAATGTGGACGTGTGATGCGCGATCCAGAAACGATCGATAAGATTCTCAAACGCGAAAGTATCATCGCCGAGTGTGAGGGCAGTTTACAGCGTCTAGGCATCGACTGCATCGACCTTTACCAATTACATTGGCCAGAACCCGATGAAGATATCGAAGAAGGGTGGACTGCCTTGGTCGACCTACAGCGCCAGGGCAAAGTTCGCGAGATCGGAGTATCTAACCACAGCGTTTCGCAAATGTCTCGGTTGCAAAAAATCCATGAAATTGCTTCACTGCAGCCGCCGTACAGTCTGATCGTCTCTGAGGCGGAAAAGGAGCTTCTTCCGTATTGCGCTGCGCAACAGATTGGCGTCGTTGTTTATAGTCCCATGTACAAAGGGTTGCTCAGTGGCAAATTCACTACACAGCGCGCTGCTGAATTGCCCTCCAGCGACCATCGCTCTCGGGATGTTCGCTTCCAAACGCCCCAAGTGGATGTGCACTTGGGATTCGTGGATTGCCTCAAGCCCATTGCAGCTAAATATGGCGGGACTGTGGCGGAGTTAGCCATCGCTTGGGTCTTGCGTCGACCTGAAGTGACCTCCGCAATTGTTGGTGCGCGTCGCCCATCTCAAATTGCTGAGACAATTAAGGCGGCTCAATGGCAACTTGACCAAGAAGATTTGCACACAATTGATCACTTGCGAGCTGGGCATGCTCAGGCTTTACGCGCTAATTTTTACTAGAGTTGCTCAGAACACGGTCCTACCTGACTGCGGTTGGTTGCGGAAGTTGGCCGGACAGGTAGAATTGCCCAACTGCGAGAGAAGGCTAATTTAATATTGAGTCTGGCTACCTACTACATGTGCTTGTAAGCAGGAACACGTTTTGATGCCCTCCAACCGAGCGCAAAAATGGAAGTAGCTGGTTCTCGCGATAGTTTGTCTGCTTATCGTAATCGGAGGATACACATGTTGAGAATGCTATTGGCTTGGGGGTTAATTTTAATGATGGCTGCTTCTGCAAACGCAGTTCCTGGTTCCAAGGGAGAGGTAACAAAGAAGGTCTTTTTTGATGTCACCATCGATGGCAAGGATGCTGGTCGAATCGTAATCGGCTTGTATGCCAACGATGTACCTAAAACTGCCGAAAATTTTCGTGCACTATGTACCGGAGAAAAAGGCAAAGGGAGATCAGGCAAGCCACTGCACTTTAAAGCGAGTGTTTTTCACCGCGTAATTCCAGGGTTCATGTTGCAAGGAGGTGACTTTACCAATTTTAACGGAACAGGTGGCGAGAGCATTTACGGTGAGAAGTTTGCCGATGAGAATTTCAAATACCAACATGATGGCCCCGGCCTGCTCAGTATGGCCAATGCTGGCCCAAACACCAACGGTTCGCAGTTCTTTATTACGACCGAGCCAACTGGTTGGTTAGACGGCAAACACGTCATCTTCGGACGCGTGGTCGAGGGTATGGAGGTGGTCAAGAAAATTGAAGAACAAGGGAGCAATAGTGGTGCAACACGCACCAAAGTTGCCATCAAAGACTGCGGCGAGCTGAAATAATCCGCTGAAGCAAGTTTTCTTCGAGTATGTAACCGGCCATCAATCGCGCTGCGGTTGAATGGCCGTTTTCGTTCCAATGGCCAAATCCCATCCCGACGTTGCGAAATCCGTGATAGTAATCATTCTCACTTTTTAATTCTCGTTGCATGATACTGGCCAACCCAAAGAAGTTTCGTGCGTAGGAATCGCAAAGTTGCACTGCCAACTTGTCCGAATACAACAAATCATTGATGTTGTTGCGACTCGCAATTTCACCGCGAATTTTGGTCTTGGGATAGACCTGCAATGGTGAAGTGGCACTGAAGATTACCAGTGGCACGTTGTGAGTTGCGCATTCCTTCGAGACTTCTTGCAATAGGCGTCCGGTTACCTTGATCGCTTCCGCATGTAGTGGATCATCGGTCAATCGATACACATAGGGCGCTTCGTCATACAAACTTTGCAACTGAGACTCAACCGACTGAGGGCCATATTTTTTCCGTGTGACCACAGCCAGCTTAGCTTGTTTGAGCACTTGCAAGACTCGACTATGATTGGTTAGCCAAGCTTTTGATTGCTCGTACGAAGTCATCGCAGTCAGCCAAGCCGCCGACTGTCGAAACGATTCGTCCAAATTCAGCTCGTTGTTTGCGGCGATATGGAAATACGGCACGGGCGGCTCGTGCGAAAGTGCCAAGTGATTATTGCGAATGTCATTCTGCGGAAAAAAAGAGAGCAAAACAAGATCCGGTCGCAACGGCAAAACATAGTGCCGTAGAAGCAGCAATTCTTGAGCAGTTCCATAACCAGCCACTCCACAGTTAATGACTTCGATTCGCCATTTATCGTCGATCGACTTGCGCAATTGCTGTTTCAATTGTTCGCAAAAAGTATCTTGCTGGTTGACTTGCATGGCTTCGATCATCGAATCCCCCAGCACGGCGATTCGCAAGACTGCTGCAGGTTTTTCAGTCTGAAATTCGTCGCCTCGAAAACCTAGCGAATTGATAGAAACATATCCCCGTCCCTCGGAAATCCATACGCCTTGCGTGTTGGGTCTCAGCCGAGAGCCGCAGTAGAAATCAGGCGTATAAAAACTGGGATAGCCAACCCCCAATACCCGTAGAGCCAGTTCGCCGATAGCAGTCGCGAACATCGCGCCAAAAACTATCGCGAATAATCGAAACAACCACTTGCGTTTCCTGGCATGGCTGGACATGAGGCAACTCTTGATGGCGTGCGCCGCATCGTTGGCAAGCCGTAGCTATGCCAATTTTTCCTTGGTGGGTGCTGAAGTTAACGACGCCAAGCGACCGAGCAAGCGTGACGCCGCCCCGGAATCGATTGCATTGGCAGCGAGTTCCATACATTCGACCAGCTTGGGGCGCGCACCGACGGTCCACAACCCGGCCGCTGTATTTATCAGCACGACATCCCGTTTCGCTCCACGCTCTCCCGAAAGAACTTCGCGAATGCACTGAGCGCTATCTTGTGGAGAATCGGCAAATAACTCTGCACGCTCCTGTACCTGCACTCCAAAATCGGAAACGCGCCAACAATGTTCATTTATCCCTGCGGCGGTAACTTCCACAACTCGCGTGTCGCTCGACAAACTGACTTCGTCAACTCCATCCTCACCGCGAACCACAACCGCACGTTGGCATCCAAGGGCCTGCAATGCACTGGCCAATTTATCTTGAAGTAATCGATCACCAACACCTAATACCTGGTGAGTGGCATGCGCTGGATTGGATAGCGGGCCAAGGCGATTAAAAATCGTGGGAAACGGGATTCTTCGCCTAACTGCAGCCACGTGCTTCATCGCTGGGTGGAACCGTGGAGCGAAGCAAAAGCAGATTCCAAGTTCGTTTAGGCACCGCTCGACAATGTTTGATTCGGCATCCAAATTCACTCCCAATTCAGCCAAGACGTCGGCAGATCCTGTGCTACTCGTGATCTTTCGGTTACCATGCTTCGCCACCGCTACACCCGCTGCGGCTGATACGATTGCTGCGGCAGTACTAATGTTAAAAGTCTTGGTGCCGTCACCTCCCGTCCCACATGTGTCCAGAATCG
>CAZVBC010000134.1:0-16662 GCA_964625155.1 uncultured Pirellulaceae bacterium | reverse complement strand
ACACTTCGTCGGGAGTCATACCTTGGCAAATCAAATTCGCACCATCAAAAATTAGCACCAAAGCAGGACTTTTTACCTTTTTGTGAATCTCAGCCAGCAGTTTTCCGGTTTGTCCAACTAAATTTGCTTCGACCTCCAAACCGAAAGTCAATCCAGCTCGGTCACACACATCGGCGATCTGGCCCAGTTGATCGCAAACTTGATTCATGTGCTCTTCGGGCTTGGTACCCTTGGGATGATAAAACGAAAAGCCTCGCACCAATTTGGTACCTAATTGGTTGGCAACTTCGCACATGTGTTTGACATCTTTGGCCAAGTACTGTTTGAATGGGACGTATTTGTTATGTGTGCCATCATCCACATCCAGCAATTTGACTTTTCCAATTGGCGATCCAATCGAAGCCACACTAAGACCATAGGCGGCTTGCATTTCTTTGACAATTTTGAGTTCCGCATTGGACAGTAGCATCACATTCTTGATGCCCTCGCCCACGTCAATGAAGCGAATCGAATAGTATTGCAAACCGATGGCCGCAAAGGCAGCAAATTGCTGGACCGCCATTTTTTCATTGGCTGCTTCGTCGCCAAAACCACTTAAGATTACGCTGGGTCGTTGATTCATAATGTCTATCGCTTGGCTGTAAATGAAACGGTGATAACCGATGTGATTCCGCCACGAGCACCCCAATGGCTGCGCAGCGTTGCACTCCGGGGTTGAGATACTGCCACAAAATCGTCCAATATGCGATTGGTCACATTTTCGTAAAAGATCCCTTCATTGCGGAATTTCTGCAGGTACAGCTTGAGACTTTTCAGCTCAACACACTTCTTATCCGGTACATAAGTTATCTCCAGCGTTGCAAAATCGGGTTGACCTGTTTTTGGACAAATCGATGTGAACTCTGGACAAGTTATCTCGATCGTATAGTCTCTGTCAGGAAAACTATTGTCGAAGGTTTCCAATTGATCCTGAAAGGGAGTAGGCACAAGATTACCTCACGTCGCGGGACACCTTAGGCTAATACAAGCAGTTTGAGAAGTATGAAAGCGAACGATCGAATGCGAAAGGGGGGCCTGATTCGGATCAGCGAAATCTACGCCAGCATCCAAGGTGAAGGCCTGTTAACTGGAACCCCCAGTGTGTTTGCCAGAACCAGCGGCTGCAACCTGCGGTGTTGGTTCTGCGATACACCTTTTGCGTCCTGGCAACCAGAAGGTGATTTTTTTGACGCGCAGCAAGTTGCTCAACAGATATTACTTTTGCCCCCAAACCATGTTGTCATAACAGGGGGCGAACCAATGATTTTTCCTAGCTTGCCTGCGTTGTGTGAATTACTTTACCAGGCACAGCGTCATATTACCATCGAAACGGCAGGAACGATCTTCCAACCAGTCCACTGCGATTTAATGTCGATCAGCCCCAAGCTCTCCAGTTCAGCTCCTCGCTCCGCTGGCGCATGGCCACGGCGGCACGAAAGTCGCAGAAAACGCATGGACGTCCTCAAACTGCTGATCAGCCAATACGTTTATCAGCTTAAATTTGTAGTCGATTCGATCGAAGATGCCAACGAAGTCCTGGCTTTTCTCGACGAATTAAAAGACTTCGATGGGCAACGCGTCTTGTTAATGCCTCAGGGCACGAGCAAACCAGACCTAGAACAACGAGCGAATTGGTTGGTTCCATGGTGCCAATCACATGGTGTCAGTTTCTGCCCACGAGCTCATATCGAATGGTTTGGTAACTGCCGCGGAACTTGATTTACAACGCCTGCTTGTTCGATCACCATTCTCAGATACGCGCAGGCCAGCTTTTTTGCCAAGAATCAGGACGATCTCAAGCCCTCAAAGACTACATCTGAAGATCCTTGAGCGACCGCAAGGTGCGTTCCAAGTGGCGATGAGCTGCGAAGGCTGTCATGAGCGCGATAGCTGTACAGCAGATCGTCAGCAGTAATTCATATCGCTGAGCATCAGCACGCAAGACAAGCATCACCAATGCCAGTAACGGTATGGCTGCAGACGAGACCAAGTACCATCTGGTGACATTCTCCAGCATGCTGCGACGCTGTGAAAAACCGGGATCACAAACACCGTTGCGATCATAAGACAAAGAAAGTAAGTACGGGTAATACACACTTACAGCGGTGAGAGTTAATCCAAAAAATGGACAAATCCAGGCGACACCGCCACAAACAGCGTGTGAAGCCAGAAAATGAAGTGCGTCCAGCCGCGAGAAATTGGGGTCACACATTGTCAAAACCAGAGGAAACAGAGTTCCAGCTACGGACCACATTACTCCGCCGATTAGGGCTGATCGATGGCCGAGCAACCAGATTGCTCGCATCTGGTGTTCATGAATCTTTCTTCCTGCCTGAGCATTGTTGATCGCTTGCTTGACTGGACGTGCAAACAAGATCAACAGTCCAGCACCAATTGGAAAGAAGACGCCGTTTATGATCCAGGCCAGTTGCCGAAAGGTCACTTGTAACTCCGGCGAGTATTTTTCGACAATCGCGTGCATATTGTAGTCATAGTTGATCACACCAAAAATCGCATTGGGCACAAAGACAAGCACAGAAGCGATCAGCAAAACTGGCCAATGACGTAATCGATTATGCCAGCTTGAAGATTTTGGTTCCAGCAATGCTGCGGCCTGAGGGAACAGTGCAATGCGCAACCAATTTGCCAAGGCGGCGCCATTTTGTGGTCGGTCATTGCGATCGCATGCTAACGCTGCACTGAGCGCTTTTGCAAGGATCCTGCGACTTGGTTGTTCAGTGCCTTGAACTCTTGCAAGTGGACTTCGCCGCGCTGCTAACTGCAAAGCGACCGCTTCGGTCCAACTTCCAACTGCCCCGCTACTGGTCCAGGGGCGACAACCTTGCCAAAGTTCCCAAAGGACCATTCCCAATGAGAAAATATCGGATCTTCCGTCCAATTCTTCCGCTCGAATTGAGCCTTGTGGATCTGCTACTTCTAGTTGTTCTGGTGACATGTACGCGAGAGAACCACCAAAATACGCAGCCGCCCCTGCCCGACCGGCCAAGCCACTAAAACTGACATTAAAATCAGCCAATTGTGGCACTGCCGAACTTGATAAAAGAATGTTGGCAGGTTTGATATCTCGATGTAATACTCCGCGCGCATGGGCGTAATCCAGCCCCTGAGCCAATTGCGAACCGAGCCATGCAACCACGCCGTCCCAATCGAGCTGTCGCAATGTATTCCGATTCACCGAATCCTCTGCCGCCGGTTGACCGGCACTCGCCAAAGCAGAGTCCACCGATTCAAGGACACACTCACCACGTCGCTGGTCAATAGGGAATGGTCCGACGCGCGCGATCAGGTCTGCGATCGTACCGCCGGCGAGATACTGCATATACAGCAAATGAGCTGGCGGATCGATGCTGACGCGCTGGTCGTAGACCCGCACAATGTTCGGATGGTCCAGTTGCGACAATGCCTGCGGTTCGTCACTCCCTTTGCGCGATATTTTCAAGGCCACCAAGCGATGCATAGATTCTTGAAAGGCTAAAAACACGCGTGCAAAAGCTCCCTCTCCCAAGATCGCTTGCAATCGAAAATCGTCGATGCGTTCGCCGACACTCAAATCAGGCAAATCGCTGCGATCGCTGAGCCTTGCTGTGGCTTGATCTGATTCCCACAAGCGGCCAATGGTTGCCGCCATCTCAGGAAATCGAGCTTGATATTCTGCCATTTCGGCGCCACTTCCCAACTCGCGCCGAAGCTGAATCTCCTCAAGTACTAGATCAAAGGGAAAGTGGTCGTAGGGAAAGCATTCTCGATATACATCGCGATAGAATTCAAGCGGTCGGAAAGCACCCTGACGGGCTGATGCATTCATGTCGCATTTGATCAATTCATTCAAGATCAAGCGTCGTGAAACCGGTGCGACTTCAGAGCAAATCGACAACAGTTGGCTCGCCGTCTGCACCGGCGCGATTTTGTTGAGACTCCGTACACAGCTTTCCAACTGAGCAAACGATGCTTCAATCGTACATTCAAAGGCCAGAGTCTGTGGTTGATTCTCCGTACGAAAGTTCATATCACAATCAAATCGATAGGAAGTACGTAGGTCTCAGTTCGTTTCTCGGTTCGATTTCTTACAAGCGCTGGCGACTTGGCAAATCGCACATCCTCCGTGAGAGTTACAAGAGTTTTGGGCACGTTCGGTGCCACAGCCAGGCCCGCAACCATGCTCTAACAACCTTGCAAATCGGCTCGAAGCAACGGATTCTTGGTACAGCATTACCAATTGATCGAGATGTTGCTGCACTTCAGGACCAACGTCGGAAAGAAAATGAAAATATAGAGTTTGGCCATCCATCAAAGGCTCGACATCCAGCAGCGTCGCATCTACCTGGTGATCTGCCAACCAACGACAACATTCTTCAGATGCCTGCTGGCTCAGCTTGATCATTTGCTGAAGGAGCAATTCGTCTTCTGGACTCATGCGACGCACGATTGTTCCACCTACGGTCGCGTTGGGATTGCTTTGAGAATGCCGTACCAATCCCAGCACAGTTCCAGCTTCCAACCCGCGAGCAGAACGGCAAAGGACTCTTGATCCACGTCGGTACTGTTGGCCATCGGTCGACATAAAGCTACCAACGACATGGTTCGAACCGAAGCGTACAATAAAGACGCTCGTTTCGAGTGCGCCGACTGTCGTCGCTTCCGATTCTTCGAATTGACTGTGATCGTTCATCAGGGCTGGTTATCCGCCGCAGGACGGCTCTCCAGAATTTTTTTCAGACAAGCCAAATCTTGCCTATTGGCACGACGTACCATGGTTGTCAAGAAAGGAGCCATGATGCGAGAAAAACCGGTTGGCTCACCACGATTTCTGAGCGACATGTGGGTAGTTGCTCCATCCAACGCATGCCAATGATAACTTGTTTCCATGGGGAACGGACCTTCGCTGGTCCGCATCACTATGCGTTGATGAGGTATATAGTCCACGACTTCGAAAGTGTATGCTAGTCGACGTCGCAAGAAATAGGCAACAAAAGCGACCTGTGAGCCCAACTCGAGTGGCGGAATCGTTTTCCATTCTACGGATTTAATATTGGAGTACCATTGCGGCACGTTATCGGGATCCGCTGCATACGAGGCAACTTCGTGTAGTGGTCGCGCAATGTCGATTTCGGTTGTAACGTCGACTTTTGCCATCGCTCATTCAGTCGTTTGAAAGGCTTCGCTGGCCTTAACTTTATCGGCGCTCACCAGTTTTAGCGCAATGAACTGGTCCACCAATTGCTGCCAACGTTCGAGAGACATTTTGCCAACTTCCGAATTCTTCATTCCCGCTGGGAGGCAAAGAGGTCGCAGTTTTTCAACTCCAAAGGCCAATGCGTCTTGGGTCATGCCCTGCGAATTGGCGGCCAGTATTGCCGCATTCGTCATTTCTGGAGCCTCAAGATATTTTTGCCAGCCCGCGTTACAAGCAACCACCATGCGGCGAACTAGATCAGGATTCTTGTTGATGAAATCCCGTGTCGCGATCAAACACGAAGCATAAGGGTTAAAACCGATGTCACCTAACATTAAGGCTCGCACTTTCACTCCCTGTTGTTCGGCCAACAATGGCTCGCTGAACGAGTAAGCTTGAATCGCTGTTTTGGAATCCGCTACAAAGTTCGCTACGGAACCAGTATAGGGCACGACTTGAACTCCTTCCAAATGCCCTTTGGACTGCATGAAATCCAAAAACGCTTGCCCCTTGTTGGCTTGTAAGGTCAGTCCCTTCAAGCCGTCTAAGCCTGTGATACCCGAGCTTTCACGTACTAGAATACATCGCGGGGTATCTTGGATAGGAGCCAGCAAGGCAACGACATCAACATCGCTCTGCCTAAAGTTCAATACATCGTCCGCGTTGGCAATACCAAACTGCACTCGCCCTATTACCATCTCCTGAGCAACAGGAGCAGTTGGGCCTCCAGAACGAATTTCAACTTGCAACCCATGTTGCTCAAAAATCCCGTGCACTTTAGCTGCGTAAAATCCACCATGCTCGGCCTCGGGATACCAATTCAACATCAGTGTAACCGAGTCGATCGGCTTTGCCGCATTGCTTTGCGTACCGGCAGTATTTGATGCTGTAGGTGAATCATCACTGCAACCGACCAAGAAAATACTCAGCCCCAGTAACAACCAACCGAATGATCCTGACTTAAGATATCTCATATCACCATCACCTTCATACTTCAAATATCGCACACAGGGTGTGCATGTTCTTTAATGGTTTGCCTGGGTCAACATAGTTCACTGTCACCGATTGACCCACTTCAAGTTGACCATAATACCAGCGTCTTACCCTAGGTTTGAAGGTGACTACCTCCCCAGTGGATTACGAATGATTGAAATTGTCATTCTCCAAACTGACTTTGCGCCGGAAAATCTGCATTGGTAAAATCCAATAGCTTCTCATTGGCGATCCTGTGGGCTGGTTTACAATCGCAGGTGGCATCGTACTATAGCAGCGGAATAAAATTCGCATGCCGTTAGCTTTTTGCTCTCCTTGAACATCCAAGTTATCGAGACTTGCACCCCGAATCGCCAAACGGACTGATGATCGAGCCTTTGATCGCTGCAGAGATTGTTTTCATGAATCCGATGAAAAATGCAAACCGACGAAAATTCCTTGCTTGGTCTGCTGCTGGCTTGCTTGCCAATACCTCGCGGCCAGCTATGGGGATGAAAGCCCGACCTCCTCAGATATTGTTGCGTGGTTCGTGGCAGAGCGTGAATATTGGAGATATCGGGCATACTCCAGGAGCATTGGGATTGCTTGAAAAGTATCTTCCCGAAGCTGAAGTCACGCTGTGGGTCGGATCGGAAGGCGCAGGTGTGCGCGATCCATTGGGATTGGGGGCCCGTGAGATGCTGGTTGCGGCCTACCCTCGCTTAAAAATTGTTTCCGGAACGATTGGTAAAGACAATTTGCCGACGACAGAGGCGTTGTCCACGGCATGGAAGGAAACGGATTTTTATTTGAGTGGATCAGGTTCCGGATTTCCCGCAGCCACTCACGCGATTGCTTTTCATAGGGCGACCGGCAAGCCAGTCGGTGTATTCGGCGTCAGCAACGATCCGATATCTGGATTTGGTAATGGACGCGATCCAGAAGGCGGAACTCTGAACAGCCTCCGAGAGCGGGCGATGAACTTGCCAGCGTCGCATTTGGATGCCCAGCTACGTTACATCATGGATCGCGCCAGTTTTTTCTTCTGTCGTGATACGATCACACGCGATTATCTGAAGTCACAAGGTGTGCAATCTCCCTGTGTCGAATTTGGCCCGGATGCTCAGCTTGGTATGAGGTTGCGTGATGACGTGCGCGGTGATGCATTTCTTGCCGCTAATCAACTACAGCCAGGAAAATTCATTTGCGTCGTGCCGCGTCTGCGATACACGCCCTACTACCAAATTCGTGGCACGGCACCTACGACGGTCGATCGTGAAAAAGACGCCATCAACGATCGCACTACTGAAACAGATCACTCGAAACTTCGAGCCATGATAATCAAGTACATTCAATCTACTGGTAACAAAGTACTGGTGTGTGCTGAGATGACATACCAAATCGAGGTTGGTAAAAAGGTTCTCGTCGATCCGTTGCCTGATCAAATACGCGACCAAGTTGTCTGGAGAAACTCGTTCTGGCTTCCGGACGAAGCTGCGTCAATTTACGCACGTGCCGAATGTGTAGTAAGTATGGAATGCCATTCTCCATTGATTGCGGTCCATCAGGGAACTCCTTTTTTACATGTTCGCCAGCCGACCGACACATGCAAAGGCCAAATGTACCGCGACATTGGTGCGAGCGATTGGCTGTTCGAAATCGACTTAACAAGTGGTGAGCAACTTTGGGAGCGATTGGCTGGTATCCACCGCGAACCAGCGCGCGCACGTGCAGACGCAAAGGCTATCATGAGTTCCGTCGAAGCCAATCAACAACACATGGTCGAGACGTTAAGGACCAATTTAGCTTGAGCATGAAGAAGTTTGCTTGAACGTCCCAAAGGAAGGCAGCTAAGCGATCGATTCTCACACTGTTACTGTTTTTACATACTTCGGTTGATTCGATTTTATCCGGTGTTTTTTAGCAAGCGACTTTACATGGTATTACGACTGATCTACCGCGAGCAGACCAACGTGCCTGTTGAAATTGAAGGGTTTACTCCCGATTGGGCTGCGGACAAATCGATCGACGAAATCAATCGCTTCGAGATTTTTCACGGCAATTGCAAACGGCCTCTTGGTGAATTGTTTTCAATTTCGGGCGACGCCAGCCAGCGTGAATTCGTGTTTGAGGGCGACCTTTCAGGAGTGCATTGGATCGGAGCCCATATGAAGTCGGGGCGAATTTCCATAATTGGTCCAGCGGGTCGACATCTCGGCAGCCAAATGGCTGGTGGAGAAATCGAAGTGCACGGCGATTGTGGTGGTTGGGCTGGAGTGGAAATGCGTAAAGGTTTGATACGCATTCACGGAAATGCAGGGCATTTATTGGGCGCTGCTTATCGAGGGTCGTCGAAGGGAATGACTGGCGGGACGATATTGGTCGATGGAAATGCAGGTAACGAAGTCGGCCTTACCATGCGCAGAGGCTTAATTGCAATCGGCGGCTCATGTGGCGATTTGGTTGGGTTCAACATGATTGCCGGTACCGTGTTGGTGTTAGGGAACTGTGGTATTCGCCCAGGAGCTGGGATGCGACGCGGAACGCTGGCCTTGCTAGGCCCACAGCGAGTTCCGCTTTTGCCCAGCTTTCGCTTCGCCTCGCGATTACGCCCTCAAGTAATGGCTATCATCTTACGTACGTTGATTGCAAAGAAGTTTCTCATTCCGCACGAGTTACTTGAAGCTCAGTTCGATCTTTTTCGCGGTGACCTCGTATCTCTCGGTCGCGGCGAAGTGTTCTTTCGTTAAACCTCGTTTTATCGCATTTAAACGTCAGCCGCAGCAGGCGCAAATATAGTCTCTGTTGATTGAGCAATCTCCAAATATGCTAGTGTGCCTGCGGCTGACTGTTCGATGGTAAACCGAAATTATCCGTTGGCTAAAGTCATGTCAAAACCACAATGGCTGAGAGCTTGACGTACTTGCGGGTCGGATAGTAGCTTTACGAAAGCTTGTACGGATGGTCTTTGGCGACGGGCTTTGGCTAACGCAAAATCGAAACACTCTTCTCGCACGGGGACAAACGCTAGTCCACTGGCAAAAGTTGCGGCTTCGATGGCTACGCCCCAATCGGCACGTCCTTGTGTGATCGCAGCCACAACCGCCCGGTGATTATTGGCTTGATTGGCATAACCTGCAGGTTTGGTTCCAGCCAACATCTGGTCAATCACGATTCTAGTGCCACTCCCTTGGTTGCGATTGATCATCACGATCGTCGGATCGTTCAAGATTGCTTCGATCAACTGCTGCGAGTTCTTATTTAGCAGCCGAATATCGTCTCGCCGAAAGACCAAACCTTGCATGCGGCGATAGCCAGTAATCAGTTCGATCGAGCTATCAAGAAAGGGTCGGTTGTAGAGTCCCGATTCATGGTCCAGCAAGTGTATACCTGCCAAATCGCATTCGTTACGCTTTATGGCTGACAATCCCGCTGAGCTGCCAACGTTGATCAACTTAGTGGAAAATCCCTGTTGCTGCAGACGCGACAATAGAAAATCGAGTCCAACGCAGTGGCTGCCAATTACGACCAAATCAGCAACTCGCCATCCACGCCCGATCAAACGGACTTGCACTGGTGTTCCGGCACCGACAATTTCGGTATGACGGGCAATAGTCACGAATCCGTCAGCTTGGCTGAACGTAGTGACAGAGCCAGATCCTTTTCCCATCGGGAAAGCCGTTAAACCGGTTTCACTTTCCACCAGCCCAACCAGTAAGTACTCGGTACGGCCAATTTCAGACATGACCTTGGTAGCCAAGCTCGCGGATACCATCTGCTGTTGCTCCATCGGCAACCCGCCCATAATGCGCAGAATCGGAGCCACGAATTCATGAAATGTGAAAATCGCCGAAGTGGGAAAACCCGGCAACACAACAACTGGTTTGCCATCAGTTACGGCCAAACAAATGGGCTTGCCCGGCTTTAGTGCAACTCCATGTACGACGACGCCAGGATTTTCCAGTTCAGCGACGATGCGATAGCTCAAATCTCCCTGTCCCTTGCTGGTCCCTCCCGAAAGCAAAACACAATCGGAGCTCGCCAGCGCGTGACGCAGGATGCTGCGCAATTGATCGGCGTCATCTCGCACAATACCCAAAAACTCCGGTATGCCCCCTAGTTCGCGAACCGCATCGGCAACAACTTGCGAGTTAGAATCGAATACCGACGCGGGCCGAACAGCTTCGCCCGGTGCAATGATCTCGTTGCCTGTCGAGATGATGGCAACTCGAGGTCGCCGCCAAACGTTGACCGACTTTTTTCCGATTGCAGCCAACACGCCTGTTTCACGACTGGTTAGGAACGTACCGGTCCGGAGCACTGTCTCGCCTAAAGCGATATCGGTGCCTGCAAAGGTGACTCCGGTGCCTGGCGTCACCGCGCGATAGAGCAACAGCATGCTACTCTGTTCGTCGGAGTGCTCGATCATCAGCACTGCATCGGCACCTCGCGGCATCATTCCGCCGGTAGAAATTGGCGCTGCTTGCCCGGGTCCCAGCAAAATTTGTGGCTCAACACCTGCCTCGATCGCAACCGGCAGCAATTCCAGTTGACGTGGCTCGGATTCACAAGCTCCAAACGAATCCGCTGCTTGAATGGCATAGCCGTCGAAATTCGACCGGTCAAAAGCCGGAACATCGACTCCAGCCAGCGCGTCTTCAGCTAAGACACGTCCGAGGACATTCGGGAGTTCAACTTGTTCGACGCCTAAAGGAGTCAGACGCAAAGCCGCTCGGAACCGAATTTCGGCAACATCGCGGTCGACTACATCGAGAAACTGCTCCTGGCTCGACACGATGCTTAAGGCATGTCATTGCTGACTGCCATCCTCTGTCAACAGCTCACGCAGATAGAAATGGTGCCTACCCAACTTGCCGCCATAATTTCCAGCGGTGATATTCACTACGTCAACACATTTTGCTGCAGCCCAGACAGCGCGTCTCATCGCCCCTTGTACCGCACGATAGGACAAACCGTCGATCACAATTTCGTACACGCCATGGCACTCCGCTGGCAGTTTGGTGGCAGTCAATCCGCGCAGCGTGGGACAATAAGCATCGTTGGTGCTGGCCTTCAGATTGGGATACTTCGATCCTACTTTACTGCCGGCGCGAACGATTCCGCCAGGGAAAGGGAGCGCGATATCACATCCCGCACGAATTGCTGCGACTGCTGTCTCAGCCGCCACCAGCGCACTTTGCGAGGAGCGACCGCATATCAAAAGATTTCCTCCGGCAACACCGGTAACTGTACCAAAGTAGTCCTCACACACGAATTCGCCATCCATGGTCGGAATGCGCCAATACCTGCGATCGTCAAATTTCTTGCTAACTTGAAAACCGTCGCCGAAATAGCGAATTCCGCCCCCAATGCGAATTCGTTTATCTTTTGGACAATCGTTTATTCCATTGTAACAAGCGGTTGTTGGGCACGTTAAAACACACTGCCCTACGCGAGCTTGCAAAGACTTGGCAAGCGATTCCGTGTTGAAAGCAAATGCTAAGACTGAAATACCTAGTCGGCCGTCCGGAGTCTCGTCGCTGGTTAACTCGCGTTCGATCGCCGCTTCGATATCGCAGGCAATGACGCTGGTCGCATTACCACACAAGACAGTTGCCGCCGTACGAGCCCAAGCGAGGTTGTCCGCCGTGATCAGCAATCGAGCTGCTTTGATAGGAAAAGCCTCTGCAAATGTGTCGACCACTGCCACGCCGTGAAAGTCGATCTGTGCGTCTGGTTGGTTCGTCATCCCTATGGCTTCCTGTGCTGCTTAGTTGGAATGACGCAGGATTGGTGCAGATAGCTCATATCCACTGGATAATTTCGCCAGCGGATAGTGTAGAACTTCTCAAACCAAGCTTGAATATCAGGTTCGACCTCAAGGTCATAGTCAGGTTGCACATGCAGAGTCTTGCCGATCAAAGTTTCGCGAATCTCTCCTTGCTCGACCAGAACCCTTCCAGACTTGATTACCATGCGCGGCATTTCGAACATAATTTCCTTGTTCTCGTGAGGAGTGTACAAGGTGATATCTGCATCAGCGCCGGGACCAAGATGTCCTTTATCTTCAAGGCCGAGTATTCTGGCTGGACCGGCGCGTGTAATAATCGCAATCTCATTGAGCGTGTATTCGCGATCGAGATCTGCCAATATCGATCGCTGACGAATTTCGGGTGGACAAGTACTTAGTATGTCGCTGCGGTAAGTGGCGTCCATTAGAAAACGAATGATTTGCGGATAGGCTAAAAACGAAGCGCCGTTGGGGTGGTCGGTACTCATGACCACGCGCCATGGATCTTGAACTAGCAAATACCACTCCAGCCCAATCGCCCACTGGAGCGAATGAACCAACGATTTGTTCCGGTACTTGATCGGCGTGATTCCGCAACCTGATTCCATTTCGGTATCCGCGCTGAACCATTTTCCTCCGTAGACTTTAGAGAGAAAATAACCTAGCGGGCCGTCACCTGTCATGCTGGTTGTTTCGCCGAACAGCACTTGGCCGACATCTAGCGTAACATTGGGATGTGAGTTGACGTAATCTGCCAGCGGCTGCACCTTGCTGTTAAAAGTGTTCTCGTCCCCGTCGCCACCACCGTAACTGTGAAACTGAATATGTGTGATATGTCCACGGTTACCTTCCAGGGCACGCATCGTCTCCAGCGTCGTTTCCCAGTTGCCGGGCATGCCTAAATTATTACAGTGGATGTGCACTGGATGAGGCAGCCCCAGTTCTGCTGAGGCACGAGCAACTCCCGACACGATTTGACGTGGTGTGACACCAAAGTGATCGATTTTTGTGTCCAAGCCACTGACATTCCCTGCTTGCTTGGATTTCCAGACCTCGACGCCCCCGGGGTTCACCAGCTTTGGCGCGAACCCCTTAGTTGCACTTAGCAGCCAAGCCACAAAGCTCTTCAGCTTGTGTGGTTCGTTTTTCATCAATGACTGCATCACGTAGTGATTGTTGCCCATCAAAACGTAGAAGCCTTTGTCGAGGCATGGCGTATCGTCAAATTCTTCGTGTGCATGCCGTGCGCCGATGGGTGGAACCGCTGCGTCGAAAGCTGTGGTATAGCCCAAAGCCGAGTATTTATAACCGGTGGCAAACGTGCTGGGCACACTACCGAGCGTACCGCTGTGCGCGATCTGCGTCCGTGGCATTTGTTTGTCACGGCGTTTCTCTTCCGGGCGCATTTTGCGGGCCGTGTTTACTTTGGGACCAGCGATGTGACAATGCATGTCGATGCCGCCAGGCATTACCACCAAGCCTCTAGCATCGATGACTCGCGATGGTCGGATCTCTGGATCACGCGGAGCCTCGACAATCGATTCACCCTGTATCCAAATATCACGCACTTGGCCATCAATGCCATTCGCCGGATCGTAGACGGTCCCCTGAGAAATCTTGATATAGTCCGACACACTCATCCTGTAACGCCCAGAATCCGTTTTACTCGTTGTTCGATTGCGGCAAGAACGTCAAAGTCGCTCGGGTGTGGCGACGGGAAAGCTGGACGCAGCGGGATAGGGACATCGTCCATACGATAGACTGTACCACCGGTGTTGATACCGTAGGTAGCCACCGTAAATGCAACCGCCGCCCCGCGAGTGGTTGGCGTTTCTTTGGTATCGAGGGCAATGTACGGAATGGAAGCCAAATGCTCTCGCGCAGGTTGCGAAAAATTTGCCATCGGGTCGCAGGCAATTGTCATCGCACAATCGGCTTCGCGGTTAGCCAGCGTATCTGACGTGGTATATTCGCCAGGATTAAAACGCGGATAGCCTCGTGCATGATTAACTCCAAACGGATATCCCGTGCGCCACGAGACAACATTGTCAGCTCCCGTTACGTTGCCGTGGCCGCGATTCGGCTTTGCCGCAAATCGAGTGAAGGCGTTCATGTCGCGAGTCAAAGCAAGAATCGCTTCACTGTTGGCGTGCTTGCCACGCGTCATTGTCAATCCCATGCCAAAGAAAATGACACCGTACTTGCAAGCCTTCATGCGTTCCATCAAATCAGTCCAAACCGAAAACTCAACTCCAGTTTCCCGCAAGACTAACTCGGGGTCCAACTCCAAACCTTTTGCAAGGGCGCGCAGAGTCCATAGAGCTTCGAAATCTTTTTTAGGTTTGATCTGAATGAAGATATCAGCCGCTTTCGCACTCTTGGTCTTCCTCACATCGACGATGACGCAGGTACGATCTTTCCGACCATTTGGTAGGAACATCCCCTTTGGCATTAAACTGTAACGAGTGAAGTGGCGTGGATGGCTTTCCGCCGGGTTCGATCCCCAGAAAATGATCAGGTCACCGCGATTGGCAACTTCACCCAACGAACAAGTGACTTCACCGACCCCCTGGAAAGCCATTCCTGACGGTCCGTGGCAGACACTGGTGGTGGTATCGATCGTTCCCTTGATCCAGTCCGCAATACTAACCGCCACTCGCTGAGCCTCGCAGGGCGAATCGCTCAAACCGTAGATGATCGGATACTTACTTTGCGTCAGTATCTGTGCCGCACGATCGTAACCAGCTTCTAATGTTGCGGGCTGACCTTCGATCAAACAACTTGGGCGATCTTCGATACTGTGATTCAAAAACCAAGCTTTACCTAGAACACAAGCTCGTTTGGCCTCGATGATGTGATTGTCCTTGACCGACAAATCTATGTCATCACATACGCAGCCACAAAACGTACATGTCGCATCCTGTATGACTTTAAGTTCTCCAGGTGGCGTCGGCGTGGGACCATGAGCTTGAGTAGTCGCACTGGTCATGCTATGGCACTCGCCTTCTCAACCAATTCCATCGTAACCTCCATACCCTTGCTGGTAGGTATACCTGAGCCGTGAGTGTCGCCACCCATCATTCGACTGGAGATTTCTCCGTACGCAATAAACAATAATCCTTCAGGTAACTCATCTTTTTTCGCGGTCACGACACACACTTCGACCGTTTGGCCTTCTTCGCCAGTCAATCGCACGCGGTCGCCGTCGGCCAGACCTAATCGGGCCATATCGCCAGGAGCCACTTGAAGAGCCCGCACTTCTTGATGGTATTTGTCTGCAAATTTGCCTTCGCTGACCCCACAGCCTTGGTCAGTCGTGCGGCCGGGAATCAGAATAAATATCTCTGCCATGCTGCAGTTACTCACGAATCGTAATCGATACATCGAAACTCGAGTGTCGAGATTTTCTTCAGCATCAAAGTTCTGGCAATTGTACTCGCCAGGTATGGAATCGAACAACCGTGCTTAACTGTCACAGACGCTAAAACGCATAGTCTGGCGCCCAAAATGGAAGATCGCGGCGGTGACGCCCCCGCAATGTGCCTGTCTCCGGTGAGCGATACGGAATCCTTGCCACACGCACGATAACTGCGCAAGTCGACATTTTCGGACGAGCACCATAATTGCTCGATTGGAAACCATAACGGGTCGCTTTTACTGCGCAATGCCCAAAGTAATATCAGAATGGTATATGGGTTGAACGCCGATACTGCCTAGACAAAATGATCGAGATTCCGCATGCGGGAGGGCAAATTTCTCGCCGAGCTAGAAATCTAGATAGCTCAGTTGCAACTTTGCCTTCACGAGCGCCCACAATATTGTCTGGTTCGGCGTTTGTCCCTTAGATGTCCCTTAGTTACTGAATCGCGAGGCAATCTAAGCAGGCTGCCAAAGGGGCGCCATCCGTGTATGCTCGTACGTTGGGCAACAGCATTTACAACGGTGTGCCCGGTGTTCGTGAATTCTTCCGTGTTGATTTGCAAGCAGAAATTGAGTGAATAAGTATGACGCGCATTTGCTGCATCGGAGCTGGCTATGTAGGTGGGCCGACTATGGCGATGATCGCCAAACAGTGCCCAGAGATTCCCGTACATGTAGTTGACCTGAATCAAGCTCGAATCGACTCTTGGAATTCTGACAATCTACCGGTATACGAACCCGGCTTGGATGAAGTAGTGCGCGAAGCACGAGGGAGGAATCTGACCTTCTCGACGCGCGTCAACGAAGCGATTCGCGATTCGAACATGATCTTTATCGCCGTAAATACACCTACAAAAACCTTCGGCATCGGTGCTGGTCGCGCCGCCAATCTCGAGTTTATTGAGAAATGCGCGCGGCAGATCGCTGAGGTTTCTCAAGGACACAAGATCGTCGTCGAAAAGTCGACGTTGCCCGTGCGCACGGCTGAGGCAGTCAAACGGATCTTGCAAAGCGCCGGAAATGGTTGTTCGTTTGATGTGCTGAGCAATCCGGAATTCCTCGCCGAAGGAACTGCGATCGAAGATTTGATTTCGCCAGATCGAGTGTTAATTGGAGGGGAATCTTCAGCGGCTGTCCAGCGACTCGCAGATATCTACGGGCGTTGGATTCCACACGATCGTATCCTCACGACAAATCTGTGGAGCAGTGAACTTTCAAAGTTGACGGCCAACGCCTTTTTGGCCCA
>CAZVBC010000133.1:0-16767 GCA_964625155.1 uncultured Pirellulaceae bacterium | reverse complement strand
AAATCGATTCTCGGGAATTCCTTGAACCAACCGTCGTGCGCAGCGGATTCCCGGCGAACATGCGTCGGCGATAATCGATCCTATCTGTCCCATCGATTTTACTTTCTATCAAAAATAAAGACACTGATTGTTAATTGTCGGTGTAATGTTCTTGGAGAACCTGTTGTCGTTTGCATTCCAAAAATTCGCAGGATAAACGTAAAGACTCAAAAACCAGGTGCAACGGATTTGCGCATTAGTCAGTTGTCTTGCAAGATCTATAGAATGAACTTGCCTCGTGCACTTGGTTGTTGAGTAGTTACCATAAACGCGTCAGCAGAAACCGGACGCTAACGCGTGTGCGCAAAAGTCGCCGATGATTGTAACCAGTGTGGCACTCTCAGGAAGCTGACTCGACCAATTTTTACATTCGGCCAAAGTCATTTAAGAACCGGGTTGCCGGATTATCCGTTCATCACTCCATAATCGTCGACGTCAATTGAGTCGTTGAACTACCATCGAACCGCAGCCTTACCAGCGGGTAAGAGTGCTAGGAATTGTCGCTCGCTAAGAATGCGAATTTCTGTTGAAGGCGCAGCAGTATTCTGCCCGACGCTTGCGCCGAGTTCGCTGAGGATTTGGTGAGCTCGCTCGCGGTCCGCACCGCCACAAACAATAATGTAGTTTGTTTCGCTCGATGCATCTTTTTGACAGATTCCTCCCAGCGACTCGACAAATGCCGCCGATTGATTCCAGTCCATGCCGCGGAGTGTCCCTAGCAACATAATGCGTTTGTCAGCTAATGGAAGTTGATCTATCGAAGCTCGGGCGATAGTTTCACGATCAATGCAACTCTGTCTTGCCATCGCTTGTTTAGTTGGAAATCCCCAGCGATCAGACACTCGCACAGCGTATGATTGATGACCATCTTTGCGAGTTCGTCCAATGATTCGCGGACCGCTCACGTGCCCCAGCCGATATTGCCCACGCGTCACACGTAAGGTGCTTTCCATTTCGAGTAATGATGTGGCACCAGTCATTTCGGCAACTGCCAGTGCGATTCTTGCACAACATACCGCGTCTTCTAGCGCGTCGTGATGACGGAAGTCGATTCCTAACCAGTTTCCCAGTGGTTTCAATCCATAGCTCGCTTGACCTGGCCAAGCTCGACGCGCCAACATGCGCGTGCAACTGAATTCAAGGTTGGGACACGCAACATCATGTGCGAGGAGGCTGGCCACCAATACGCCGATATCGAACCGGGCATTGTGGGCCAGCAAAACTTGTCCATCGACGAGTGAGTGTAATTGCGTCCATATCTCAGCCAGCGTAGGTTGATCAGCAACGTGTTCAGGACGGATTCCGTGAATCTCCACGTTCCTTGCCGAAAAGAACATTCGTGGCGGCCGGATCAGCCAAGCCTTTCGTTCAACGATGTTCCCTTCGTGCACCACTACCGCTGCCAATTGACAAGCACTATCGGGGCGGTGATTCGCCGTTTCAAAGTCGATGGCAACAAATTGCATGGGATATTAAATGGTGGAACGCAACCGCAGAAATTGGCAATAATCAATTCCACACATTCTAAAGGTTGTTAGCTTCCGTCACTACGCTCTGCCACAGGACTCGGCTTGGATATCTTGGCCCGCGACCATGAAGTAACTCGCCACATCGCTCGAAAACTCAACCCAAAGATAAAACCGCTGGCCATGGCGCACACCAACAGAGTCGCCAATGTCGCGTCAAACTGATAGACCAAGACGTGGACTTTGACAGAATCCAAGTTCTGCATCGCGATGATGACGACGACCAATACGAGCAAAAAAAACAACAGCCATCTCAGTTTACGTAGCATGCACAATTTCCCCAAGCGTTTGCTGCAACGACGTGCTCGACAATTACTAACGCGTTCGACAGTTTATTGACTGCAATTGTCTGCAACTGTGCAAAACCAAACGCACAGCTCGACGATCATCGCCTTCTCTCCAGGTGTTTACCACACGCTCTCCAGGTGTATACCACACTTTATCGGATTGGATCTAGGTTGTGCATTCTTCGCAGAACTCCTATTTGTCCGGCGTGGATCGATTCATGGAGCGGACAGAAGAGTAGGGCACCGAGCTTGTTTGGATAGGAAGCATAGGGCATTTCAGTTGGCTCGGCGAGTATTGAAGGTGGCAGGGTTGCCACTTCGGAACAGGCCTGTTGGTGAATTCTGTGCAAAAAGTCCAACAATTGCTCCGGCTGAGCAACAGTTTGATCAATGTTGCCGGGAACGCTTCCCCGTCCGAATTGCTTGCGCAACCATCCAGGCATAATGTCCATATCTCCGGCGGCTCGTCCTCTTTGTCGAAAAAGCATTAGTCCATACTGGGCGACAGCCAGATGTCCAACTTGCCAAGCCAAATGACTCGGTGATGTGTCTGGAGTCACAAACCACAGCTCGTTAGGAACAGATTCGATCAACTGCAAAGTATATTGGCGAATCCAAATCATCTGGGCCAACATGGTATCGCGAGCCCGCTCGAAAGCTTCGTCAGAACTTGGGTTCGCTGGTGGGGTGACAGAATTGATAGACAAGTTCATGTGCGACTAACGATTTTGCGGTGGTTTTCGGGGTGAGCCAAAGAGTACCAAGGACGCGGTGGCGGCCAATGACACGGCAGCAATGCATGACCCGTAAAGCATAGCGCTTTCGCAATCCCGCGCAGCCTGCTGGACGAGGTAGAATAAAGGAGGCGATTTTTCGCCAGTTCCCATTTTCGTGAATTGGTAGTAGGTGTCGTTCAGTTTTTGCAAATCCATCTGATCAACAATCTCACGTTCCCCAGAGCGTACGTACTCTTCTGTGTAATCCTTATCGATTTGCAACCAGTTATAGAGGTTCCAGCCGGCGTAACCGATGGAGATGACGAACAAGGCGGACATCAAACTAACGAGGATTCCGCGCCAGCCCTTCCATGTGGATTCGGCGGTTTGCAGAGTGGTGGCGGTGGGTCGAGATTCGGCCAAATTGTCCGCTGTTCGGAGCTGGTTGAGTCCGCGAAGCGTGGGAACTGACAACTTATTCCCACATTCGCAAGTCACATCTTGGCCAGCTTGGCTACGAGTTACGATTATTTCTTTGCCACAAGGGCAGTTCAGCAGGTAATTCATCGAACGTTCTTCGATTTTTTGGTGATAGGCCCAGGCAAGATCGCGATGATATTGGCCGCAGACGAAAAAAATGCGACTGGACCGGCTCAATAGTGTAGTTAAAATTACTTCCGACTGCCAATGCGCCGGAAAGGATTGTCAACCAGGAGGTTCTTGTATGGAATTAAATCTGAAGTTGATTACGCTGGCAGCGGACAATTCGATCGCGCATTCGAAGGATCTATGTTAATCGGCATGTTCTGCCGTCGCGATTGATTGTGACAGCCAATGGGCGACACTGCAAGTTAACTTCCCCCATCCCTCCCAGCGTGATTCGCATAGTTCGCAGGCTCAGCCGCGACAATTTAGGAGTGTTTGATGGAAAGCCTTGTCAGGTCCTATTTTTTACCTAATCGCAACCTTTTACTTTTTGAATTTTGATTCGCAGTTTGGTTCATAGTGAGTGGTAGAATTCTGTGTTAATCATTCAAGCAACCACCTTGAAGCAATTGCCCGCTGACACAGCCCAAGTCACTTTGGCAAAAGAGGAGTAAGGCCTTGTTCGACGTACTGCTGGATGAATTTGATGACGATACCCCGCGTAGCGCGGAAGATGAGCTGGAGAGTTACCAAAAGCTTTCATTAGATGACGAAGATAGTGCCGATTCGCTGCCGCTGGCGGACGATGATGGACTGGCACCCGAAGGTGAGGTTCAGCTCGAGAGCGATGAAGAATTGCTAGCGGCGGTCGAGGAGGAAGTAGAAACTTGGTCCGATGATCCAGTACGCATGTATTTGACGCAGATGGGCGAAATCCCTCTGCTGACACGAGCCGAAGAAATTCGTTTGGCAAAGTCCATCGAAGTGACTCGGCGCCGTTTTCGTACCAAGTTGTTAGAGTGCGATTATGTAATGCAGTTTGCTTACAAAATCTTGCGGCGAGTCGAAACCAGCGAATTGCCGTTTGATCGCACTGTCCAAGTTTCAGTTACCGACCATTTGGAAAAAGACCAAATTCTAGGTAGGTTGCCGCATAACTTGCGGACGCTGGATGTTTTACTAAAGCGTAATCGCCGCGACTATCGCATTGCACTGAGTAACTCGAGTCCCCATGAGCGGCGAAAGGAGGCTTGGAGTTCATTGGCCCGGCGTCGCCGCAAGGCGGTTCGTTTGGTCGAAGAACTAGGGTTGCGCACTCAGCGACTGGAGCCGCGAATCGACGACCTGGCTAAACTGAGTCGTCGAGTTGACGAATTGCGCAGGGAAATCGATCGTCTTGCGGGAGATCGCGTTTCTGCTGCACAGCGTAACGAACTGTTGCAAGAGTATCGCCAGATCTTGATCGCTACCCAAGAGACTCCTGCCAGCTTGCGCAATCGCGTGCGCATGGTGCAAGAAGTATTTACGGAGTACCAGCGAGCGAAGAAGCAACTCTCGGAAGGTAATTTGCGATTGGTGGTTTCGATCGCCAAGAAGTACCGCAATCGTGGTTTGAGCTTTCTCGACTTGATTCAGGAAGGTAATGCAGGTTTGATGCGCGCCGTTGATAAATTCGAGTATCGACGCGGTTTCAAATTCTGTACGTACGCAACTTGGTGGATTCGTCAAGCCATTACGCGGGCCGTTGCCGACCAGAGCCGAACTATTCGTATTCCAGTTCACATGGTCGAAACTATGTCGCGAGTGCGCAATGTATCGCGCCAGCTTTTGCAGGAACTGGGACGCGAACCAACTTTGGAAGAAACCGCTCGACGAGCTGAAACGACGATCGAGGAAGCTCGACGAGTGTTGGCGATGAGCCGCTATCCAATTAGTCTTGATCGCCCGGTTGGTAATAGCGAAGACAGCCAATTCGGAGATCTGCTGCCGGATGGAACTGCGGAAAGTCCTGCCATCGGCGCTGGCCAAGAAATGCTGCGAGACCGCATCAATCATGTGCTCAAGACGCTCAGTTATCGCGAACGCGAGATTATCAAACTGCGGTATGGACTGGGAGACGGTTACAGTTATACCCTCGAAGAAGTTGGGCATATTTTCAAAGTGACGCGCGAACGCATTCGCCAGATTGAAGCGAAGGCAGTACGCAAGTTGCAACAGCCCAGTCGTAGCCAAGACTTAGTTGGTTTTCTCGACTAGGGACACATCAAAGAGTACTTCTGAATCTCCAATTCACACGAACCTCAGGCCAATTTGACAATAAATCGGCCTGAGGTTTTTTTATCATCAAGCTGTATGAACACCAACATTCAACAAGAATTACAGCGCGGTTGGACAATCCAGCAACAGCGCCGTTATGCTGACGCCGAACAAATCTACCGGCAAGTTATCGCGCAAGCTCCCACCAACGCCAACGCCTGGTGTTTTCTGGGCATGACGTTGCATGACCAACGACAATTCTCCCAAGCAATCGACGCCTACAAAAGAGCGCTGCAAATCCAGCCTAAGTTCCCCGTCGCGCTGAATAACATGGGAAACTCACTGCGCTACTTGCAACGGATAGACGAAGCGGATGCGTGCTTTCAAAAAGCGATTGATCTGCAACCAGATTACCTCAATGCGTTCAAGAATCGGGGGACATTACACGTCTGGAGCGGCAATTTAGAGCGCGGATTGAAGTTCTATGAACTCGCTTTGCGGATCAACCCTAACGAGGCCGAACTCCATCGGAACTTGGGGGTCATCTACTTGTTGCAAGGCCGATTCGAGGAAGGTTGGGCCGAGTATCGCTGGCGCTGGCGAGTTGGCGACTTGCATCGTCCAAAGGTGCCCGCACCGGTTTGGGATGGTAGCGACTTACGCGGTAAATCAATTCTCTTGACCGCTGAACAAGGGCTGGGGGACACACTCCATTTTGTACGATTCGCTCAAGTGTTGCGCGAGCAAGGGGCAAATACCACGGTTTATTGCCAGCCAGCGTTGGTGGCTCTGCTGCGCAATTCCACAACATTGGGTCCCATGTTTCCGAACAGCCTACCATTCGAACGCCCAGTGGATTATCAATGCTCCCTACTCGACGCCGCCGATTTGATGAGAGTCAACGCGGATTCGATCCCAAAACATGTACCTTATGTTTTCCCCGCCGAAAACCTTATGCGCTACTGGTCAAACAGATTTCCAAAGAATTCCAACATCTTTCGAGTTGGTATCGCTTGGCAGGGTAATCCCGATCATCAAGCAGACATGTTTCGCAGCATTCCGCTGAAACACTTCGAAACATTGGCTTCCCTTCCACGCGTTGAACTGATCAGCTTGCAAAGTGGTTTTGGTACCGAACAGCTTGGCGCTTGGCAGGGTGCAAGGCCCGTTACTGTTCTCGATCCGAATCTCGATCAGACCAGCGGGGCTTTTATGGATACCGCTGCCATCATGCGACATTTAGATTTGATTGTCACCAGCGACACTTCGATTGCCCATTTAGCCGGAGCCTTGGGTGTTCCCACTTGGATTGCACTGAACTGCATGCCTGATTGGCGCTGGTTGCTCAATCGAGCCGACAGCCCTTGGTATCCCAGCGTACGATTGTATCGCCAAACAGTGCAGGGTGATTGGGCGCAAGTTTTTGCGGCGATCCGGGATGATTTGGCTGGGATACTAGCTTAGACCTACGCCACTTGGTTCAATGCTCAACTACGGCGATCGGCCCGCTATATTCTTGATACAGTCAGCAGTTTTCCGATGAATTCAGAGGAATTGATATGGCAATACGCAAGTTGGGTATCGTTCACACAACAGCAGCACTGGTACCTACTTTCAAGCAGCTCTTTCAAGATCGTTTGCCGAACATAGAAGTCTTCAACATAGCCGACGACAGCTTGATCAAGGATGTCATCGAGCAAGGTGAGCTGACGCCTGCAATTGCCAAACGTGTGGCGCATCAAATTGCCTGTGCTGAGGAGGCTGGAGCAGAATTTGTGTTAGTGACTTGCTCGTCGATTGGAGCCGCAGTTGAAGCTGCCGCTCCATTTTGCAGTATCCCTGTAATGCGAGTCGACCAACCCATGGCGGACCGGGCGGTCGAGTTGGGCACAAAGATCGGTGTGCTCGCCACACTGCCGACTACTTTGCAGCCGACTTCCCAGCTTATTGAAAGACGAGGGTCTTTGATCGGCAAACAGATCAATATCACAGCGAAATTGTGCGCAGGTGCTTTCGAGGCCGTTTCAAAAGGTGACATCCAAAAACACGATGCCCTGATATTTCAGTCCATCTTAGAATTGGCACCGCACGTAGACGTTATCGTGCTGGCTCAAGCTTCGATGGCGCGTGTGGCCATGAGCTTGCAGCCTGGCGCGGTCTCGGTACCTGTTTTATCGAGCCCAAATCTGGCAATGGATTTCTTAGTCGAAGCTGTAAAAAGCTAAAGCCAGTACTCTGTAGATCCACCAGCCGAGAGCCAATCTCGTGCCCCGAAGCCATAGTGCGGCAAGAAGACGTGGTGTCCATGCATCCTAGCTTGCCCCCGAATCGTTTAACGGTTAGCGGCAGGCGTACTCGGACGTAATGAGCCTGCTGCGGCTAACGGTTAAACGACTGCGGCTTACAGGGAATATGTTTGCGCAAGTTTTAGCAGCCCAGGTCATGCGCATACTCAGCCAATGGATCGCGGCCTATTTCGGCACGTGGCATCCAACAAACATAGATCACTCGACCGATTGAAAACCAGTTTGTGCAGGCCGAAATTAACGACGGCGAACGGGTAACGAACTATTTCGGAATTTGCGCAGCTCGTTCTCCAATCGTTGGATCTCGGCCTCTTGCTCCTGAACCAAATCGCGTAACTGTTGAATCGAGTCGATTAGCAGTTGATGGTTGGCCTGGGAATCCGCATTTACTGAGCTTGCGTTTCTCGACGACTGTGCTGAAGCATCGGCCGAACCGAACAAAGAACGCATCTGTTCGCGCGGTGCGACGTGAACCTGTTTCGCCTCTTCATTTTGTGTGGACGCATCCGCGTCGCTGATCGACAATGCACTCTCCGGTTGATTCGCCAGTTCGCGCTCAACATCGTTGGGGCGGTAAACCAGATTTATTTTTTGTTCTTTGCGGTTGCGTTGGACGACCACAGATACTTGATCGCCGGGTTTGAACAGGCCCTCGATTCCTTCGATGGCGACCAGATCCTCCAATTCAATACCACCGACCGACACGAGTTCATCACCTCGACGCAATCCCGCCCGATATGCATCGCTCGCTTCTGGAGCGTTGAGCACCATGATCGGACCCGCGTGATCGCGTTGTTGAACGATGGCCCCAAACATCCGCAGTTGGTCATTGGCTACCTTGCGTTCGTCGGCCAGTCGCTGATTGGTCGGTGTTTGTTCATTCTGACGATAATAAGGTTGAATGGCTGGCAGTGGTTTAGTCGGAGCCGGCGTTGGCACGCGTAGCGCCGAATCGCTTCGCAGTGGGAGCTGTGGGGCGAGCGAGGGAGCTTCGTGCCGCGAAGATTGGGGTGCCGTGCCGTGCCGTTCAGTTGGAGAGTTGCTGGAGCGCTGAGTGGTACGCGGATACTCAGGCATCTTGGCTGGGGCGCGATTCGTTTGCGGCGCGGGGGTTTTCTTGTCTGCCGCCTCGTCGGCTGGAGGTTTCGTAAACATCCGACGGAACGGTCCGTCCTTTAACAACTGAGCTGAAGCAGTTGCGGAAATGCACATCACGGTCGCTAAGGCTACCGTTAGAATCCGTAGAATTGCCATCGCTTGACTCAATTTAATTTGCTGGTGGAGTTGGCCTGCGACCTCTTGCGGGTTAACTTCAGTAAACATCGGCTCCCCTCAGACACTTACTTGCCTTGGAAACACCAGCCAAGCCCATGTGTCAAATTCACCCCAAATGGTCTTTAGGATATTGGAAATGAAATCGATTGCGTTGAGTTGCGCGATGTGTTTGTTCGCTTGGTGGTACACAGGTTGGTTGCCAGGGGCTAGTGCGCAGTCAAACGCAACTCGGCCCAATGTTCTATTTATCGCGGCTGATGATCTGCGAAATGATTTGGGTTGCTATGGCCATTCATTGGTCAAATCGCCCAACGTCGACCGTCTTGCGGCGCGAGGCGTCTTATTTGAGCGAGCTTATTGCCAGCAGGCGGTGTGCAATCCCTCGCGAGCATCGATCATGACGGGCATGCGCCCGGACGCACTACGGATCTGGGATCTGCCAACACATTTTCGTTCGCGCGTCCCCGACGTTGTCACATTGCCGCAATTTTTTATGCAGCACGGGTACTTTACACAGAATATCGGCAAGATCTATCACAACTTTCGACAGTCGATTGAAGGTGATCCCGCGTCTTGGAATGTTCCAGCGGTGATGCACTTTGCCAATCATGGATCGGATGTTCCGCAGTTTGCAGGCTCGTTACCCAAGAACTATGCAGTGCATCCAAAATGTGAACAGCGCGACCTTCCGGACGGAGCCTATTTTGATGGGCGAGTTGCACAACTGGCGACTGCGGCATTGCAGCAGTTGAAACAACAATCACAACCTTTTTTTCTGGCAGTCGGTTTTTGGAAACCACATTCCCCGTTTAACGCTCCCAAGCGATATTGGGACATGTATCGACGAGATGAAGTGCCATTGGCCGACGCAGCGCACTGGCCGCTCGATGCTCCTCGAATCGCTTGGCACGATAGTCGGGAAATGCTCGGAGCCAATCCACAAGTACTGAGCCCAGAATCCGCTCGTGAAATTCGCCATGGCTACCTGGCCAACATTTCATACTTTGACGCACAACTTGGTAAAGTGCTGGATGCGTTGGACCGCTTAGGGTTAGCGAATAATACGATTGTCGTCTTGTGGTCGGACCATGGATATCATTTGGGTGAACATACGCTGTGGGCCAAGACATCGAATTTTGAATTGGATGCTCGCGTGCCACTGATTGTTGCTGATCCGCGTGCTTCGGGAGCTGGCCGTCGTACTCGGGCGATTGTGGAGTTGCTGGATCTATATCCAACTCTAGCCGAATTATGCGGGCTGCCAAAACCGCAGTCAGTCGCGGGCATCAGTTTTTCAAACGCGCTAGACCGAAATGGTTTCACTGGCAAGCCTGGGGCACTAACTCAACATCCAAGGCCCGCTTACTATGACCGCGAGCCTTCCAAAGCGCCGACCGCGATGGGCTATTCCGTCCGCAGCGAGCGGTTTCGCTATACCGAGTGGCGCAATTGGCAAACCGGTGAAACGGAAGCTCGCGAATTGTATGATCATTCATCAGATTCTCGCGAAACCAAGAACCTAGCGCACGAACCCGAGTTCGCATCGGACATTCAACGCGGTGCGGAATTGCTGAATAGTTTTTCGCCAATTGTGAAGCCTGGTTGGCAACCTCCCTTGCCGGAAAATCCTGCGAGCTAATTGGTTTAAACATTGAAGAGGAAGTGGCAGATATCTCCGTCTTGCATGACGTAGGCCTTGCCTTCAGTTCGTAACTTGCCAGCCAGGCGAATCTCTTTTTCCGATTTGTAGGATTCAAGATCGTCCAGCGAATAGACTTCGGCTCGAATAAATCCACGTTCAAAATCGGTGTGAATCACTCCAGCAGCTTGAGGAGCCGTAGCACCGATCGGAATTGTCCATGCGCGTACTTCTTTTTCTCCTGCGGTAAAGTAGCTTTGCAGGCCCAGCGTGGAGTAAGTCTCTCTTGCAACGGCCGCCAAGGCGGGCTCGGTGAGCCCGACACCAGCGAGCATCTCGGAACGATCCGGTTCATCCAGCTCGGCAATTTCTGCTTCTAATTTGGCACAAACAGGGACGACTCGGGCACCAGCCCGGACCGCAAAATCTCGCGCCGCCTGCACCAACTTTCCTTGCCCTAACAAATCTCCTTCGTCAACATTGGCGATATAGAGAATGGGCTTAGCCGTCATTAATCCGAAACTGGAAACCGATTTGGCTTCGGTATCTGGCAGCGTTAGTTGTCGAATCGGCAAATCCTTAGCTAAATGGGCCATGAGTTTCTCGATCACCGAAGCTCGGAGCTTGGCCTCTTTATCACCACTCTTTGCACTGCGCTGCGCTTTGGGAAGTGCATTCTCGAGCGTTTGAATATCTGCGAGCATCAACTCCGTTTCGATGGTTTCCATGTCGGAGACAGGATCCACTTTGCCCCCGACGTGAATTACATCAGGATCTTCAAAGCAACGCACAACTTGGAGAATCGCATCGACCTCGCGAATGTGGCTAAGGAATTTGTTGCCCAGCCCTTGCCCCTCACTGGCCCCCTTGACGATTCCCGCGATATCCACCAATTTCAGCATCGCGGGGATGACTTTTTGAGTCTGAATGTGTTTCGTAATTCTCCCTAGACGCGCATCGGGTACGGAAACAATTCCCTCGTTGGGTTCAATGGTGCAAAATGGATAATTTGCAGCCTGCGCACCTTGTGAACAAGTGAGCGCGTTGAACAGTGTACTCTTGCCAACATTTGGTAGTCCAACTATCCCAGCTTCCATATCAACCGTCTTAGAGTGTAAGCGCCAATGTAAGTGTATTCACTAATTCCGCGTGAACGCGGCCACATGAACCAGCCCCAGTTGCCAAACTCAGATGCGCACCGGGGATTCGTTCCGTCGCACCAATCGTACTCATCGAAGATGAAAGCGAAACCGGACTGCCACCTATTTGTGCCAGTTTTATATTGACCCCTCAGGGTACCAAGCCAATCATTGAAACCTTTAAAGCGAACCGATACAAGCCAATGAAGATCGTACACAAGGTCTACAAACGGTGGCGATTCTACAGACAATTCCGTTCATTTCGCAGCCACAACCAAGCCCTGCGACCGGAGCTGACCGTTCAGTGGCGTGATGCGTGGCCCAGATTGGATGACAAAACAGCTCAGCTTCCGTTTGATGCACATTATGTTTATCACACCGCTTGGGCTGCACGTGTAATTGCCCAGTTGCGTCCGCTCCGACATATCGACATCAGTTCCTACACCTACTTTTCAACCCTGCTTTCCGCCTTTGTGCCAGTCGAATTTTATGACTATCGCCCGGCAGATATTCATCTGTCCAACCTCGTTTGCGGGCAAGCAGACCTGTGCCGGTTACGCTTTGCTGACCAGAGTATTCCCTCGCTGTCTTGCATGCATACGATTGAGCATATTGGCTTGGGGCGTTATGGCGATGTACTAGATCCGCTGGGAGATTGTAAGGCGCTTGCAGAATTACAACGTGTTCTGGCGCCGGGTGGCTCGTTAGTCATTGTTGTGCCTATCGGCAGGCCTCGAATCCAATTTAATGCGCATCGCATCTATGACCCGAAAATGATTGAACGAGAACTTGGAGAATTGAATCTAAAAATGTGGTCGTTATTGCCGGATGATTGGCGACAGGGATTGCTCGACAATCCCGACCACACTTTTGCCATTTCTCAAAATTATGGATGCGGTTGTTTTTGGTTTGAACGGCCTGTTATTTAGACTTTCCTAGAAATCAGCCCTGGCCATCCAACTTTCGTTGTAGTTTTGGTACACCACTTCCGCTCAGGCAGCTCGGGAGCGAAAGGGGGGAAAGAAAGTTAGCGCTGGCCAAAAAAATTTTGTCTCACAGAAAACCAACCGGAAATTAGCACGATTAGAGCGATTTCGTTGATTGACATCCTGCGGCTGGACCAGTCAAGATAATGGTGATGAAATCTTTTCCGAACCTGTCGCCGTACCTAACCTTGAAAACGCAGCCAACCGTAGCAAGATGATAGATCGCAACGTGGATCGGTTCCATCGTGCCCGCACCAATGCGTCCGTGAATTTTGGCTGAATAGCATCTGCCCCCAAAAACAGTGTGGAGCAAACTTCCATGAACCAACCGATGCGCGATTACACCGACATTCTGATGGCGGATGGTAAGGTCGGCTTGGACCAGCTTTCTGAAGCCACCGCAATGGCTCGCGATCAAGACAAGAAGGTAGGTGATTGCCTAGTTATTTTAGGTTACTGCACGGCTGAAGACGTGTATCGTACGATGGCCAAGTTTTACAAGTTGGAATACGTGGACCTCATGTTCACGCGCATCGACGATAGCGTTATCCAGCTTGTGCCCGAATCGGTTGCTCGAGAAAACCACATCCTGCCAATGCAACATGATGACGATACATTAAAAATCCTCATGTGCGATCCGACGGACTTGGAAACGATCGAGAAGTTGCGGTTTATCCTGAACAAGAAGATTGATACCGCACTTGCTCCACGCGAATCGATTACGGAAGCTATCAATCGGTATTACGGGCAAACAGAAGGTGAGTCTGCCGATTCGGTGCTGCAAGAGTTTACCGATACACAAATCGACTTCACCGCTACAGAAGACGACACCAGTTCCAGCGATAGTCAGTTGACGGACGAAAACAGCGCGCCTGTGGTCAGGCTTGTGGGGCTGATGATCTCCGAAGCTGTTCAGTTGCGAGCATCGGACATCCATGTCGAACCCTTTGAAGACCGAGTGCGGATTCGATATCGCATCGACGGCATTCTGGTCGAACGTGATAGCCCCCCCAGGCGGTTGCTGGGCGCAATTCTCTCGCGCATCAAGATTCTTGCAAAAATGGACATTGCGGAACGCCGGCGCCCTCAAGACGGTCGAATCAAGGTGACGGTTGGGGAAAAAGAACTTGATTTGCGAGTTAGCGTGATCCCCACCAATCACGGGCAATCTTGCGTGATGCGATTGTTGGATAAAGACAACATCAAAGTCGGCATTCGACAATTAGGGTTGGGGGAAAGAGACTTTCGCATTTTTTCTCAGATGATCAAGCGTCCCAATGGGATCATGCTGGTCACCGGCCCGACAGGTTCGGGCAAGACGACGACGCTGTACGCCGCGCTGAATGCGCTAAATCGTCCCGATCGAAAAATCATCACCGCAGAGGATCCCGTCGAATACTACCTTCCGGGGATCAATCAAGTTGAAGTGCGGCATAACATCGGACTCGACTTTGCACGCATTATTCGCGCCATGCTACGCCAAGCTCCCAATATCATCCTGGTGGGGGAAATGCGTGATACGGAAACTGCAAGCATGGGAATTCAGGCTTCATTAACTGGACACTTAGTTTTCAGTACACTACACACGAACGATGCGCCCAGCGCTGTGACTCGCATGGTTGACATGGGCGTACCCGGCTATTTGGTGGCAAGCAGCGTGATTGCAGTTTTGGGGCAGCGTCTGGTTCGGGTAATTTGCAAACGATGCAAACAAAACGTTAAGCTCACAGAAGCCATTTTGACAGACGCCGGCATACCCCCCGAAGTTGCTGATAAGGCATCGTTTGCACGTGGCAAGGGATGCAGTTATTGCCAGAAGAAAGGATTCAAAGGACGCATCGGAATTTATGAGTTGATGGTGGTGAACAGTAAGGTGCGTGAGTTGATGTTTGCGAATGCGTCGACCATCGACATCTGTCGAGAGGCGATTCGGCAAGGCATGACCACACTCTATTGTGATGGCGTCAGAAAGGTTCTCAAAGGAGTCAGCACGATGGAGGAAGTCTATCGTTCAGCGAAAAAGACAGAGCAGGATGCCGATGCTCTTAAGATCGTTTTTGGCGAATTGCTAAACGCTCCAGCGACAAAGTAGGTCGCACAAAATGGTGGTTCTTGGTGGTGTTGGGGTTTGGGTCAGCTAGCTAGGAAGAGTTATAGAAAATGGCAACCGTATTGATCGATAAACTGCTATCGGCAGCAGTAAAGCAGGGGGCGAGCGATATTCATATCGTGGTTGGACAACCACCGGTCTTTCGGCTGCATGGACGCATGCGCAAATTGGAAACAAAGGTGCTGGAGCCCGACGATTCCATGGCGTTGATGAAGAGTATCGCGCCCGAGCGTTGTCAGCGAGAACTGCAGGAGAAAGGTGGCTCGGACTTTGGGTTTGCATTCGGCGAACTGGCTCGATTTCGTGTATCCATTTTCAAGCAGCGCGGCAATATCTCCATGGTGTTGCGGCAGATTCCCAATGACAAATTGACCCCAGAGCAACTCGGGTTGAACGACGCGGTCTTGGCGATGGTCCAGCGTCCGCGCGGCTTGGTGCTGGTGACTGGCCCAACGGGATCGGGCAAAAGTACCACGCTGGCCAGTTTGATCAATTATTTGAACGAATCGCACGACCACCACATTATTACCATTGAAGATCCGATCGAGTTCTACCACGACCACAAGAAATCGACAATAAACCAGCGCGAGGTTGGCGTGGACGTGCCGACGTTTTCTGAGGCGATTCGACGCGCTTTGCGACAAGATCCGGACGTCATATTGGTTGGTGAGTTGCGCGACTTGGAGACGATCCAAGCGGCGATCAGCGCTGCCGAAACTGGGCACGTGGTTTTCGGGACGTTGCACACCAACAGTGCTCAAGGCACAGTCAACCGCATCATCGATGCCTTCCCTGGAAATCTGCAGGATCAGATTCGTACTCAGCTCAGCACATCCTTGATCGGCGTCGTGGCTCAAGCGTTGTTGCCTAAGATCGGAGGAGGCCGATTGGCTTGTTACGAAGTGCTGGTGGTGACTCCCGGTATTGCGAATCTAATTCGTGAGAACAAGACTTTCCGTATCAATTCAGCGATCCAAACCGGCGCAAAATTCGGCATGCAATTGATGGACGATGCACTGTTTAACGTCTGGCGAGATGGCAAGTGTACTGTCGAGGACGTATTGGCCAAGAGCCATCGACCCGATGATCTTGCCAAACGCATCGTGAATGCAAAGCGTGGTGTTGATACCGGACCAGAAGTCGAGGATGAAGAGGGCGGCCATTGATCGCGCGGTGGTTCGATTTGCAACTGCAGTAGTCTGTTTCTGATCCACATTCCAAGAGGCTTTACATGTCTGCTCGACGCATCGGCCAAGTGCTAGTCGATTTAGGCTTTATCACGGACGAACAGCTTGCACAACTTCTTGAAGAACAACAACAGCGCCCCGGTGCTTTACTGGGGCGAATCGCGGAAGACATGGGGTTGGTTACGGACGAGCAGATTGCGCAAGCTCTGGCCGAACAGCTCAACATGCAGGTCGCTCAGCTTGGCGAATTGCAACTGGCGCCTGAATTGCTGCGCATGATGACAGAGACGATGGCTCAGATGTATCGCGTGATCCCGGTCCAGTTCGATGGGTCGACGATGACGGTGGCTACTTGCGATCCACAAAACCTTAGAATTCAAGATGAATTGCGAACGTTTCTGGGGTTTGATATTCGCATGGTGATCGCCACGGAACGGGATATTCAGGCCGCGATCAACAAATATTATTCATCCGAACTTGAAACGTTTGAACGCATTGTTTCAGACTTGGCGGCCAACGAGGAACTGATCACGGCCTCCAAGTCGATGTTAAAAGACGGTGCTTTCAACCTGAGTGACGCTGAAGCGCTAGCCGATAGCGCACCGGTGCGCAAACTGCTCAATATGGTTTTGTTGCTGGCCATCAAAGACCATGCCAGCGATATTCACTTTGAACCCTTTGAAGACGAATTCCGCATCCGCATCAAGGCGGAAGGTGTATTGTTCGAAATGGTGCCGCCTCCCCGGCATTTGGCTTTTGCGATTACCACGCGCATCAAGGTGATGGCCAACCTCGATATCGCGGAACGACGGTTGCCGCAAGACGGTCGTATGGAAGTGATGATGGGGGGGCACCCTGTCGATTTGCGAGTCAGG
>CAZVBC010000132.1:0-16813 GCA_964625155.1 uncultured Pirellulaceae bacterium | reverse complement strand
TGCGGCTGAGTGGATTTGAACCACCAAGGGATTGCTCCCACTAGGCCCTCAACCTAGCGCGTCTGCCAGTTTCGCCACAGCCGCAGCAGTTGGTGAAAAATGTAGTTTAGGAATTGCCCATCGTGCGTCAAGGGTGTCCCTTCGCTCAGTTGGTGGCCGGCCAGCTTGTTCTCGAAATGTATCGAATGCTCGCGCGACCAATCCAAAGCCAAGTACTTTGCCCGGGAACTCAGCAATTATTGCGGTTTCTAAGCAGGGTTAAAGTACAATAAGCGGCGGATTTCAACTGGCTTTGTTGGCTATGGCATTACGTCTGACGAGGCATCAAAATGAATCGAAAGCGATCGGTGGCCAGGCGTCTTAGGTCGATTCAGCGTCAGGCACGAAGGCGATTATTCATTGAACAACTGGAGGAACGGACTCTTCTAGCTGTCTTCGTGGTCAACTCGACTGCCAATACGCCGGACAGTGGCGAAGTTCCGGCCATTTGTGATACAGCATTGAGTCCAAACGCGGACCCTCCTGTTCCGGCCAGCGGCATTTGCACTTTGAACGCAGCAATCTCCTCTGCGAACGTAAATCCTGGCTTCGATACAATTCAGTTTGCAATTCCTGGGCCTGGGATTCCGACGATCGACATTTCGGGATTTGCTTTTTTTATCGGTCCGGTGTTGTTAGACGGCAGTAGTCAGCCCGCTGGAACCGTCGAACTGCGTGGCAGCACGATTAACTTGTCCAAAACCAGCAGTGTATCGAGCAGTGGTTCCACCATTCGTGGATTTATTTTTAATCAGGGCGGTATCGGTATAAGCAGCGACAACAACATCATTGTCGGAAACACTTTTGGTTTGGCGACCAATGGCGGATCGTCGGCACCGTTCACTGGCGGAGCAATATCGATCACCGGTAACAACAATGTCATCGGCGGATCGTCTGTGTCGGAACGCAACGTTATTGCAAATTACGGTGGCGGCATTTCTATAACTCAGTTCCCGGGAGAAAGTTCATCCGGCAACATTGTGCGAGGCAATTACATCGGCACCAACGCGGCTGGAAATGTTGCTCAAGCAATGACAGAGAATGGCATTTCCGTAGCATTCGCACCCAATACGTTGATCGAAGGAAATGTCGTGGCCGCCAGTAAATTTGGAATTTCAATTGGTGGCATTGGTGCTACAGGAACCGTTGTGACAGGGAATTTTATCGGGACAAATTTCGATGGAACTATTTCCGATCCGGACGGCCAGTCCGGCAATAGCGATGACTTCGGCAATGGCAAGGGAATCCTCATTAACGACGCACCTGGCGCGATGATCACCAACAATGTTATCGCTGGCTCAAATGCGCGTGGCACTGACTTCGGATACGGGATTCAATTCGCCAATCCAAATGCCTCCGGAGGGATTGTCAAAGGCAATAAGATTGGCGTCAACGCCACCGGGACGGCGCGCTTAGGTAACAAGTCGGACGGCATCTTTATTGAGCGAGCCAGTAACATCACGATCGGCGGCACATCGGCTCCCGATCGCAACATAATCTCTGGCAACGGCGGTGACGGCGTGACCATCTTCGGCAACGCCGCCAATCCGGCGTCGAACCATGTAATACTCGGAAACTACATCGGTGTAGATGCGACCGGCGAATTGGATTTCGGCAACAAGTTTCGCGGCGTCCATATCGATTCGACTTCTGCGAATAATGTCGTCGGCGGCGATTCACCCGGTGCGCGGAATATCATTTCCGGCAACGATTCCGATGGCATCATCATCGCACTCGCTGGAGCCGAGAATAACGTGATCAAAGGAAACTACATTGGCACCGACAAAGATGGAGTTTCCGGCATTCCCAACGGTGGCTCGGGGATTCTCATTCTGAACGCCAAACGAAACCGGATCGGCGAATCATCGGGTACCAGTTTTGTACGCAACGTCATTAGCGCAAATGCTCTGCATGGCGTGCGCATCCAAGGTGACCAGGCAAACGACAATGTCGTGGCCGGCAATTTCATTGGGACCGACAAGGAAGGGCTGGCCGCTTTGCCAAACACTTTGCATGGTGTTCATCTGTTTAACGCTGGCAAAAACCGGATCGGCGATGTATTCGCAGGTCTGCCTTCGAACGCGAATTTTCCTGGTAATGTTATCGCTGCCATCGAAGACGGCATTCGTATCGAAGGAAACACGGCGACGCAGAATCAAGTGCTCAGCAACTTGATCGGCGTCGATAAATCGGGAACCATACCTTGGCCAAGCCAAGCCAAAGTCGGTGTACACATCGTTGATGCGACTATCAATCGCATCGGTGTACCGAGTCCAGCCTCATCGACGCCCGGTGGAAACACGATCGCGAATAACGTCCGCGGAATTCACATTCAGGGGCCCGGATCTACTGGTACAGGGACTCTGGGCGCGATTATCGGCGGGAATTTCATTGGAACTGATTCGACGGGCAGTTTACCGGGAAGAGACAATCCGCTCGCCAATCGATTGGAAGGAGTCTTCATCGAGAACTCTTCGAATAATTATGTCGGCGGCCAAGTAACCGGCGAACCGGAGCTGCCATCGAATATCATCGCCGCCAACGGGGGCGATGGAGTTCGCGTTACCGGCGATGCCTCGGCCGGGAATTCGATTTTGGGAAACAAGATTTTTGCGAACGGCCTGTTGGGTATCGACTTGGGTGGCAATGGCTTGACTCCCAACGATGAACTGGATCAAGACCCGGGTCCCAACGAATATCAAAACGCTCCATTCGTTGCGCCTGTCGTTCGCAGCGATGGTCGCCGGGAGATTTTCGGATCGATCTCCAGCAAACCAAACACGCGCTACCGAATTGAGTTGTTTACTAGCCAAGATGCTGACCCGTCGCGTTACGGTGAAGGCCAATCGCGCGTCGGAGTAAAAGACAATGTCACCACCAACTCCGCCGGGCTGGGAACATTTACCTTTGAAGGCAGCCTCGTTTTGCCCGGCCAAGTTATTACTGCCACCGCCACGGGCCCAACCGGTGCAACTTCGGAGTTTTCTTGCGCTACCAGTCAGCCGATCGCCACCAATGGAGGCGTGTTCGGAGTTACGCATACCAACAACGCTGGTTCAGGATCGCTGCGACAAGCCATCTTAGATGCAAATTCGTTTTCCGGGTCGGACACGATCATGTTTTGCTTGGCAGGCGAAGGCCCGCACACGGTTGTTCCCACATCTGCTCTGCCGGCTATCACCGATCCGGTGGTGATCGATGGGACAACCCAGCCTGGGGCGTCATGCAATACGCAGACCAATGGTGGGCTGAACACAAAACTGCAAATTCAGTTGGATGGTTCGAATGCGGGAACGGGGAGCCACGGTTTGCAAATTACGGCGGGAAACAGCACAGTCCGAGGACTGGCCATCAATCGGTTTAATGGTTCCGGAATCTTCATTTCTGGAGCTGGTGCCAATCAAGTAGAATGCAACTTTATCGGCACCGACTTAGTTGGCGCATCGATTTCGAGAAATCTCTTGGATGGTATCACGATCGATCGTTCGCCGCTCAACCTACTGGGCGGTGTTGAACCCGATAAATGGAACTTGATTTCGGGTAACCATCAAAGCGGAATGGCCATTCTCGGATCGACTGCCACCAGCAATCGAATCTTGGGGAACTACATCGGAGTCAACGCGCAAGGCACTGCCCCGTTGTCCAATGCGACCGGAATCAGAATTGCCGACGCCTCGGAAAACGTCGTCGGCGGAGCGGTCGGAAATGTAATCTCTGGTAACGGCCAAGAAGGTGTTTTTCTGGTAGATACTTTGGAAGTATCTGGAACCGCAACCAACAACGTTGTGCTCGGCAATCGAATTGGCACCAACTCGGCGGGTACATCACCATTGCCCAACCAAATAGGCGTTCGCATTCTCGATGCGGGTAATAATCGTGTGGGCGGTTCGCCGCCGAATTCAACGGACTTTTTTGGCAACTTGATTTCTGGCAATTCGCAGTTCGGAGTCGTCATCGCTGGCATCGCTGCCGCCAATAACGTAGTCGCTGGCAATTTGATTGGCACCGATGCCAGTGGCAATTCTCCCTTGGCTAATACTACCGGCGTCAGAATCGCCGACGCCTCGGACAACGTGGTCGGCGGAGCGGTTGGCAACGTGATTTCTGGCAACGGCCAGGAAGGCGTCTTTCTGGTAGATACTTTGGAAGTACCTGGAACCGCAGCCAATAACATTGTGCTCGGCAATCGAATTGGCACCAACTCGGCGGGTACATCACCAGTGCCCAACCAAATAGGCGTTCGCATTCTCGATACCGGTAATAATCGTTTGGGCGGTTCGCCGCCGAATTCCACGGACTTTTTTGGCAACTTGATTTCTGGTAATTCGCAGCTCGGAGTCGTCATCGCTGGCATTGGTGCCGCCAATAATGTAGTCGCTGGCAATTTGATCGGCACCGATGCCAGTGGCAAACAGAGGCTGCCCAATTTACTCGGCGGCGTTTCTTTGGGAAGCGACTCAGCCGGTAACCAAATCGGCGGTTCGACAGCGCGCGAACGCAATATCATCTCTGGGAACAACGCCGATGGTATTCGCATCAGCGGGGTTGCCCTGTTTCCGGCTCACGATAACAAAGTCATCGGCAATTACATCGGTACCGACATTGAAGGCAAAGCTGCGCTACCGAACGGTCAAGCTCCGAACAACCTGGCGAGCGGAATTCGCATCGCTGAACACGCCGCCAACAATCTGATCGGTGGTGCGACCTCAGGCGAGCGAAACGTAATTTCCGGCAATACCCAGCACGGTGTGTTTATCGATGGTCCCGATGCCAAGAGCAATCGCATTCGCGGCAATTACATCGGAACCGACGCGGCCGGAACGGCGCGACTCGGCAATTCGGCCAGCGGCGTATTTGCCTCCAATTCACCCAGCAATCGCATTGGAGGCGACAGCGCGGGACAAGGCAACCTGATATCGGCGAACCAGCACGGCATACGGCTGGAAGGCGTTAATGCACAAAGCAACATCATCGAAAGCAATCTGATCGGAACGAACTTTCAGGGATCGATAGGACCGGATCCACTAAACGCTCCATTGCACAACACGGGACATGGAATCTGGATCAACCAGGGGAGCATGAATCGCATCGGCTTGACCTCAAACTCGATCGCACTGTGTAATGCAGTGGAAACTCCTTCCAATGTGATTGCCGGCAACCGTAGTCAAGGTATAAGAATTGAAGGGGACCAGGCCAATGAGAACGCAGTCACCTGCAATTCCATTCACGATAACGGGCATTTGCTCGGGCAGAGTGGGCACGGGATTGAGATTACGGCTGGTACAAAAAACAGCGTTCGCGTCAACTCAATCTACGACAACGCCGGTCGCGGTATCGACTTGGGCAATGACGGAATAACGATCAATGGGTTTGGCGATGATGATAAGGGGGCAAACGAATTGCAAGATTACCCGGTAGTAACTGGCGTGCAGTTCGGCAAGGCAAATAATACGACAACCTGGACGCTCAACAGTGCTGCGGATACAAAATATTTGCTCGACGTCTATTCCAATGAACTTCCCGATCCGTCGGGTTTCGGTGAGGGTAAGACACATCTATTTACCGTAGAACTGACGACGAACAAACATGGTAACGGTTCCGTGGACGTGCTGAGCAACCCTGCCTCACGCTTTCTCTCAGCAACAGTTACCGATCCGGACGGTAATACGTCCGAGTTTTCCATGATCGACACCGACGGGGACGCTTTGGCGGATGCGTGGGAAACGCAGAATAAAGATCACAATGGCGACGGCATCGTGTCACCTTGGGAACGCGGCACATTTGACTTGAACGAAGATGGTGTCAACGATCATGTGACGGCGCTGTTCTTGCCCGGTGCTGATCCAAATCATAAAGACCTTTTTGTCGAAGTCGATACGATGCTTGAGGCCGCTGGCGGACCTGGACTAGCTCAACCTAGCCAAGCCGATCTCAATATCGTTGCAACCGGCAGGGCTGGCCAGAACGATGGGTTTGCCAATGCGCCCAATGCGCTTGTGCGAAACCCAGATAGCAAGAACGGCATAACGCTGCACGCGATTTTGAGCGACACCAACGTGCCGAACCAAGTTGTCAGCGATGGCTATTGGCCGGAGTTCGACCCGATCAAGACTCAGTTTTTCGGCAACCCTGCGGTCGGGGCTACGCCCGATGAACGCGGCGGCCCGAATTCCGATCAGATCTTGGCTGCCAAACGTCTAGCCTATCGTTACGCCCTGTTTGCGGATCAAAACAACGTGAACGGAGTATCTGGTAGAGGTGAACTTCCTGAAGACCACGAGATTCCGTTTTTCGGAGGCAACGACTTTGTAATTACATTGGGGCGTTGGAATCCGCGGGGAGGAACTCTGCAGCAGCAGCTTGGCACATTTATGCACGAATTGGGACACACGCTGGCTCTTCGTCACGGTGGTGGCGATCATATCTTGTTCAAGCCCAACTACCATAGCGTCATGAACTACACCTGGCAAACACCTAACGCAGCCACCATGAATTCATGGTCGTTAAACTACTCCGACCAGACATTTCCTTCGCTGAACGAATCCAATTTAATTGAACAAGTGGGCATCGGAGGGCATCCAGGTCACTTGGTTCGAGTCGGTCCTGTACCAGCAACCGCAGTTGTAGAGAACGGCCCCGTGGACTGGAACCGTGACAACGACTTTGTCGATCCGTTGCCGGGTGCCAAACAGGTTGCACGCGACATCAATCGCCTGTTCGGCAACACGCCTGCAAGTCCAGATGAAGCGCTACACGGTTACGAAGATTGGTCAAATATTCGTTACTACTTTCTTGAGTCCAAGAACGGCAGCGCCGATGGAGTGCATTCCCAATCCGATGACGATGAGTTGTCTCATGAAACGTTTCTGAAATTGAATGAGTTGGGCGTACCCAAAGATTTGGCGGTGACGGTCAGCACCAGCGCGAATCCAGTTCCGGTTGGAGGCGAACTGACATATACGTTGCGTGCCAAGAACAATGGCCAGTCGACGGCCTACGATGTTTTCTTGAACGACAGCTTGCCTGCGACGACAACTTATCTTTCCGGCACGTCATCGCGCGGCGTATGTGACTTTGCTCAGCAAACAGTATCGTGCAACCTCGGTGCGCTTGATGCCGGTGCCGAAGTTGTGGTAACGATCAAAGTTACCGTCAACAGCATCGGACTGATTAATAACACTGCGACCATCCAAGGCAATGAGCCGGATCCCAACTCGCCCAACAATACGGCTAGTGTCACCACCGCAGTCGGGTCGGATATATCCGTCGATCGATTTTCCACGACAAACTCGGCACCAACCGAGTTGAGCGTTTCCTATTCGATCAGCGGTTCGGCAATGCCCCAGTTTGAAATTGCGTTTTTCAACTCTGGCCAGCCTACAATTCATCCTGCGGCGATTGAAGTAGGGACTCGCATTGTAATCACCAATCCGCTCGACCGAACTCCGGGCAGTCACACGATTTCCGTAAACCAGCCCGTAATTGGAGACCTGATTGGAAATCTCGATACAGCCTTTGTGCTCGCCGTCGCAGATTTTGGACGCGCCATCGAAGAGTCCGACGAATCGAACAATGACCAGTATTTCGTCGGTGCGTTTCACCGCACAAACGATCCTCGAGCGCTGGTAGTACGAGGGCGTGACAGCGGTGGCCGCAATCCGATCTCTGCCGACAAAATTATCGCTACCTCCGCCGGAAATAACCTGTCCGTTGATTTCAATAATCAAACGACCACTGTTGCACGCACGAGCTCGACGCAACTGGCAATTCTTGGGCTTGGCGGCGACGATTCTATCGAACTGGACATCACCATACCGTTTGTTATCCACGGCGGCCCCGGACACGATTCGCTCAAGATTATCGGTAGTGCTCAACATCTCAATCTTGTAACTCTGCCCAACCAACAACTTACCGGAATCGAGTCGATCGACATTGCGGGCGCTGGTCCCAATCAACTCACGCTCGACGCGGCAGAGGTTGTAGCGCTGGTCGGCGCAGGGAATTCACTGACGGTTCTATCCGACTTCGGCGACTCAGTGAATATTGGCAGTGGCTGGAAGATCAGCGGCACCCAGGTTGATTCTGGCAATTTCGTGCGCAGGCTGGATCAGGGAACCGCCAGACTGCTGCTCAGTGGACCAGCCGATTGGCAGAATCCGGCCAATCCACTCGACGTCAACGCCAATGGTTCCGTCGAACCGCTGGACGTCCTGCTGATCATCAATGAACTGAATGTCGGTCGATTTCATGATCGCGTTGGGCTATTAACCGTCGCCGTACAGCTCACCCCATTTCCCAATACTTATTTCGATTCATCAGGGGATCGATTCGTAACCCCGCTGGATGCGTTGCTGATCATCAATTTTCTCAATCGTCAAGTCTCTGGGGAAGGAGAACAAAGCGTGCTTGTGGACCGAGATACTGCGTTTGCCGATACAGCGTGGTTGGAATTAGAGTTTGATGAGCGACCACAAGTTTTCAAGCGCAGTAAGCGCGCCAACAGGTTCTGGCATTGAGGTATACACGCAATACTGGTTGCGTCATGTTATCATTTCGTGCGACGTTGTGGCGAATTCCGAAATAAGACGTCCCGAGATTGCCACATTGGTCTGGAGTTCCTGATTTCGACGTGAGCGAAGTTTGCATTGTGTAATGGTCGAATTTCTTCCACGGTTACAAGGGATGACTGCGGCGAAACATTTGGGATGTCGAGGCTATATATGTAGGTGAAATTGTCTCAGGAATCTATTACGATTGATCGTGTACGCAGGGAATGAGTAACAAGCTGGGTCTTGCGTGCTGGAGGGCAGCATTGACGTCCGTACGATATGTAATTCGGACGAATCGAAAAACCTTGCTTTGCAGCACTTCACTTTCAACAATACTCACCGACACTTTTGAGATATCTTGGTAAATTGGATAGTGCCAGAATAGATAAAGGGGAAAGGAAAGGCGATTGGCGGGCCGAGGAGGAAAGCGTTAGCACTCGGTTGCAATTGATTTCGCGGCTAAAAGTGGACGCAAACCCGTACCGGCTGATCGAATGTTGTGCTGTCCAATTAATACTAATGTATAAGCTTGCCACATACCCTCCCACCTTACGCAAATCATGTTGAGTCGCCGGATGAAAACTGAAGATAAATTGATGGCACTATTGGGCGGTGCAGGAATCAAGTGGTTCCTTCGTGTTCTCATCTTGACGGTCTTAATCAACGTTCAAGTGGCGAATGCAGCGCCAGAGTTAGTTTTTGAACGTGACGTTCGTCCAATTCTGAAGGCTCATTGTTTTCAATGCCATGGAGAGGATGGTGTGAAGGAAGGTGGGCTGGATCTGAGACTGAGAAAAGGGTTGATCGAAGGTGGTGATTCGGGGCCGGCCATTGCGCCTGGTGTGCCGCAGCAAAGTGATTTGCTAGACCTGATCGAAAAAGGCGAGATGCCTCGCAAGTCCAAGCGATTGAGTGATCAAGAGATCGAAACGATTCGGCGCTGGATTGAATTGGGCGCTCCGCTCGCGCGGCCTGAACCTAATGATACGTCCGGAGCAGCACTTTCTATTACCGAAGAGGAACGTCAATGGTGGGCCTTTCAGCCGATTCAATGTTTGCCACCTCCCGACGACGCCAGTCATCCGATCGACGCCTTTATAATTGCCAAGCTGCGACAGAAGGGGCTTGAGGCATCGCAGGAAGCCGACCGACAGACATTGGTCCGACGTGCTTACTTGGACTTAATCGGCTTGCCACCCACTTTTGAAGAAGTCAGTGCGTTCGTAAATGATACCGCCCCGATGGCGTGGGAGCGCCTGATTGATCGGCTGTTGCAGTCGACACGATATGGCGAGCGTTGGGGGCGACATTGGTTGGACGCAGTCGGGTATGCTGATAGTGAGGGCTACAATGATGACGACACACAGCGGGTATCTGCATGGCGTTATCGAGATTATGTGATCGAATCGTTCAACGAGAACAAGCCGTTTGATCAATTCATTCAAGAGCAATTGGCGGGTGATGAATTGATTGGTTATCCAACCCCTGGCCCGCTTTCCAGTGGCGACATTAACAAGCTGACAGCAACTGGGTTTCTGCGGATGGCTCCTGATGGAACCGGGAGTCGGAACATGGATCAGCGGCTGGCGCAGAATGCAGTCGTAACTGAAACCATCAAGATCGTTACGAGTGCCTTGATGGGCATGACTGTCGGGTGCGCTGAATGCCACGATCACCGCTACGATCCGATTTTACAAGAAGACTTTTACCGATTGCGCGCGGTATTTGAGCCTGGGTTGAACGTGGCGAGTTGGTTAGAACCCAAGCGTCGCGAAGTATCTTTGCAAACAGCCGAGCAGGCCGAATGTATCGCTGAGGTCGACCGAAAAATCGCTGACGCAGTGCGAGAGTATCAAGCAAAGCTGGATGTGTTCCAAGCATGGACTTTGGAAAAAGAGTTGGAAGCAATTGCTCCCACAGAACGTGAATTTGCCAAACGCAGCGCTCTAGTATGGCAGGCCAGTCGCCAACAAAAATCGGGGGCTGTGCTCAGCGACGAGCAGCAAAAGTTTCTGTTTGATCATCCGTATCTAAAGATCGCTGCCACAGAACAGCAGCTCAATCTTTTTATCCAACGACATCCAGAAAAAGTTAAAGAGTTTGAAGCGGCCGTGAAGAGCCATAAGGAGCGACTCGATCAACTCAATGCTCTTAAGCCTAAAATTGGGTCGGTGCGAGCATTGTTCGAGAATCCTTCCCAACCACTTCCCATGACGAAGATTTTTGTACGTGGCAGTTACGAAAACCTCGGTAAGGAAGTTGTGCCCGGGGATTTACATGTGTTGGCACATCAATTTAAAGTCGACATCGCTCCACGCAGTGAATCACTAAAGACCAGTGGAAGGCGATTGGCGTTGGCGAGGCACTTAACCAGCGGCCAGCATCCGTTGGTGGCGCGCGTCTTGATGAACCGGTTTTGGATGCATCACTTTGGTGTCGGTATCGTTAGTACTCCGGGGAATTTTGGTCGCCAAGGAAACCTGCCTACCCATCCAGAGTTGTTGGATTGGTTGGCGAGCAAGTTCATGGCCAGCGGGTGGGATCTCAAGGTGATGCACAAACTGATCATGACATCGGTTACTTACAAACAATCGTCTCTTCGTAGTGTCGCTGCAGAGCAAATCGATGCCGCGAATACTCTTTATTGGCGAGCCAACGTTAGAAGGCTTGAAGCAGAAGCAATTCGTGATTCAATTTTGCTGGTTAGCGGACAATTGAACTTGCACCAGTTTGGTTCTCCGGTGCTCGTTAGTGAGGACGAGAATGCACAGGTAATAGTCGGTACAACTCCCCGGTCACGCGACGGAATTGAAAACCGACGGAGCGTGTACGTTGAACAGAGACGCACCGCGCCGGCATATCAATTGTCAGTATTCGATGCGCCAATTATGGAGCCCAATTGCGAAGCAAGATCGACCAGCACTGTGGCCCCGCAGTCATTGCTGCTGCTCAATAGTGCTTTTGTCGTAGAACAATCGCAAGCGCTGGCGGCTCGCGTTAAAGCGAATGTTACTGATTCTGCGGACGCACGCCAGCTCGCGGCGATGGCTTGGCAGTTGGCGTTTGCTTCCTCACCTGCCGAGGAGGATTTGCAAGATATGGCGAGCTATCTTGAAGAACAATCGTTGTCGTTTGCGGCTGGTCCAGCTTCAGACAACAGTGAAATTGGGCTAGTGGTCGACCACCCTGCGCCGGCGATTGCCGATGCGGCACTGGCCAGTCTGTGTCAAGCGTTATTAGGTGCGAATCAGTTCTTGTATGTTGATTAGTTAAATCGTTTTGATATCACATGAAAACGAATTGGTGGGGATCATGAGTCGTGATTTTTGTCGATCTCGGCGGCATTTTCTGGGATGCAATGCGCTTCACCTGGGGACGCTCGGGTTGTTGGAGTTATTGCACACAGATGGATTACGGGCTGCTGAGTCTAGCGCTAAAGTGGTGCATGAGAAACCAGTTTTGGAGCCGGTCGTTTATGACACGCTGCCCAAACAGGCTCATTTTGAACCGCGCGCCCATGCGATGATTTCCATCTTTATGGGTGGCGGTCCGAGCCATATCGACATGTTCGACCCCAAGCCATTGTTGAACAAATATGACGGCCAGTTGTTTGCCGGCGGTGAGATCAAGTTCGACAACACTGGTGGTGCAACTCGCACAGTCATGGGGAGTCCTTTTAAGTTTCGCAAACACGGCGCATGTGGTATGGAATTGTCGGAGTTGATACCGCATACGGCCGAGATTGCGGATGAGATCTGCCTTGTACGCTCGATGAACCTGAAGGGCATTCGCAATCATGTGGCTGGTATGCGAGCAATGGATACCGGTACGGGCATTGCTGGCCGCCCAGCGCTGGGAAGCTGGGTCACCTATGGCTTGGGTAGCGAATCTCGAGACCTGCCAGCCTTTGTCGCGTTGGTATTGCGCAAGAATCCTCCTGGTTCACCGTTTTGGGATAGCGGTTTGCTTCCGTCGGTCTATCAAGGAACCCATATTCGCGAGCAAGAGCCTCGGATTATGAACTTGAATCCACCGCAGCAACTGCGTGGTGAGCCTCAAGCTCGACAACTGGCATTGCTGGAGCGATTGAACGAGCGGCACTTGGCGGCGCGACCAGGCGAACACGATTTGCAAGCTAGAATCGCCAGTTATCAGTTGGCCGCAAAGATGCAGACCGCAGCAACTACTGCGTTAGATATTGATCAGGAATCCAAGTCCATACATCAACTTTACGGCATCGACAATCCTGCCACTCGTCCGCTCGCGGAAGCTTGCATTATTGCTCGGCGCCTTGTTGAACGCGGAGTTCGTTTTGTCCAAATCTGGGATTATTCTTGGGACATGCACGAGAATATCAATGCAAATCTAATACGCAAATGCTCGTCGACCGACAAACCCAGCGCGGCACTGGTATCCGATTTAAAAGCTCGCGGAATGCTGGACAGCACATTGGTTTTTTGGGGCGGCGAAATGGGACGGTTGCCGGTGATCCAGACGCGCGGAACTAACGCCAAACCGGGACGCGATCATAACACCGATGGCTTTAGTATTTGGTTGGCTGGTGGGGGTGTGAAAGCGGGCTATGTTCACGGGGCCACGGATGAATGGGGATTGCATGCGACCGAGAATGTTGTACATCATCATGACTACCTTGCCACAGTTCTGCATCTGATGGGGTTGGACGCTAATCGTTTGCAATTCAAACGCAACGGACGTGGCGAGACGATTCTTAATGGTGGACCTGGAAACGTCGTAGAAGCGATCATCGCTTGACGCGAATTGAAGTGAGAAAATGGAGAGCGAACCAACGGATTCGCGTGCATGTTATCTTTTCATCTCAGCGACTTTTTTCATCTCAGCGACTTTTGGTGTCTCGTGCCAAGCGCTAGCGATTGCCGATGGGATTATTTGTCGAAAGCGATGCGGACACTGCCCATAGAACGGCCGGGAATCTGGAAAAGTGATGGCAGCCTGATATAGTCATATCCATGGGAAATGAAAACAATATCGACAATTCTCAAGAATTCGCTGTACGCATTGGTGATCGTATAGGTCCATATACGATCGAGCGAAAACTGGGGAGCGGTGGAATGGCGGAAGTTTACTTTGCCATCCACGGTACCTTGCGGCGTCCGGCGGCAATCAAAGTACTCAAGCCAGCGCTGGCGTCCGACGAAGTTCACTTGCAGCGATTTCTCCAAGAAGCGCGTGCGGCCGCATCGTTGGTCCACCCCAATATTGTGCAGGTATACGACGTTGGCCAGGATGGGCCCATTCGTTACATAGCCCAAGAATATGTCCCCGGAATCTCGTTGCGGCAATATCTGCAGGAGCATGGCCGCTTGGATGTGAGGCACGCCTTAAGCGTATTGTTGCAGGTCCTCGCAGCGCTGAAGAAATCGAGCAGCAGCGGCATTGTCCACCGGGACATCAAGCCCGACAACATGCTGCTGACCAGTGACGGTGAAGTGAAGGTCGCCGATTTTGGTTTAGCCAGACTTATGCTGCAGGATGACCCTCAGCTAACGCGTGCCGGCACGACTTTGGGGACTCCGATGTATATGAGTCCCGAGCAATTGCAGGAAGGGAATGTGGATGGACGCAGCGATTTGTATTCGTTGGGCGTGACGCTGTTTCACGTGCTCGCCGGAGAGCCTCCATTTCGAGGTGAAACTCCCTTAGCCCTAGCCATGCAACACGTTCAAAATGCTCCCCCGCAACTGAAATCGCTCCGCCAAGACATTCCCGATTCACTGTGTGTGATCGTTCACAAACTCTTGAGCAAGCAACCCAGCGATCGGTACGGCAATCCCGACGATGTGTTGCAAGCGCTGCGCGATGCTCGGAATACGGATCTGGGTGCATGCTGGCCCGACCAAACAATCGCGTTTCCCGGCGTGGCAATTGCCGCTGTTGGTCCTTCGCCCATTTCGTTGCAGTTGCAAGCTCAAATCGCTGACGAACGAAAGCAAGCTCGTCGGCGGCTGCGAATTTACATGGGTGTCGCTGGAGTGGCGCTGTTGACATTATGGGGTGGCGCAAGTTTGGCCATGTACTTTAGTGTTCCGCCACTTCTGGAGACTGATGAGGAGTTTGTTGTCGTACAGCAATCGACGGTTGAAGAGCAATTTGCCCTGGCATTGCTTAGTCCTAAAGAGCATCGCACCGAGTATTGGCAGGCAGTCCCCAAATTCTTTCCACCCAACGGCCCCAAAAGTTCGAATATCAACTTGACTTACGCAGGCAAAGCTCTATTGCAGCTTGCCCGACATTACATTGAGGGTGGGCAAGAAAACGAGGGACTGCAGGCACTTCAAGAAATATTGTCTAACCAGCGGTTTTCGGCGCATGTTCGCGCCATGGCAAGTGTCGAGCTGGCAGCGATGGAACTGGAACGAGGCCAGGAACAGAAATCAGCTGAGCTCATCGACTCAGCCAGGGCTTTAACGTTGAATGATCGTGAACGGCAAATCCTTGAGAAGCAAATCAGTCGTTACGAAAGACGATAAATCTTACGTCGCAGCGCGATGATCGCTCGTACTGTCACGAGCTGGCTTTAGGGTACGAACCGAGTACCTCCATTCTCAATGTTTGTTTGCCAAGTTGCGTGAGCGCCGACGTTACGTTTTTCGATTGTTTGTGACCATCCAGCTCCACGAAGAACAAATACTCGTGTGGATGATTAACCAGTGGGAAGGACTCGATCCATGTTAAGTTGATTTTGGCCTTTTGAAAGATCACCATCGCCTGAGCAAGCGCACCGGGTTGGTGCTTGAGTTGGAACATTACAGATGTCTTGTCCGCTCCGGTCTTACTTCGTTCGGCGTTGCCGATCACCGCAAATCGAGTCACGTTGTTGGAGTTGTCTTCGATGTTTTCGTCAACAATTTCCAATCCATGGTGAATTCCAGCTTCGCGACTGGCCACGGCCGCAGCTCCAGGTTTGTCGGCTGCCAAACGAGCGGCGGCCGCCGTCGATGAGATTTCAATCAAACGAGCGTCAGGAACGTGTTGGCTGAGCCAGGTACGGCATTGCGACATAGCTTGTGGTTTGCTGTAGATTTCCGTAATCTCACCACGTGGACAGCGAGCCAACAAGCAGTGGTGAATGGGAAGTAGTACTTCGCCGCAAATCTGCGCGGGCATGCGAGCGAACATCCCCAGAGTATCCACGACACGACCATCTGTACTGTTTTCGATTGGAACAACTCCAAATGCAGCCTGACCGCGAGATATCTCATCAAAGACAGCCGAGATGGTGGCAACCGGTACCAACGTCGCAGCCAACCCGAAGTGCTTGACGGCCGCCAAATAGCTGTAGCTGTAAATCGGTCCTAAATATGCGATCGGAGTGTGTACATGCGCTTCGTGAAAGCACAAGCTGATAGTATGCTTGAGCCAGTCGCTGAGCGGCCCTTCGTCCACACCAAACTGTTTCGCCGCGTGAGCAGTACTACGGCAAGCTTCTTCTTGTTGCCTCCAAACCTGTTCAACCAAATCGGACTTAGTGTTCTCCTGAGCAAGTTGGCGTACGGCGTGGATTCTGTCGGCTAGCAAACTGAGCAGACGCTCGTCGATTTGGCTCAAATTCGCTGGGGCACTTGATCGATTCTTGGGTTCTGCCGTTCGTGAGTTGCTTTTAGTCGTTCGCTTCATAATTCGATGCCTTCCATCGCTTTTCCGTATTTGAATAAAGCCAAGTGGCAGATGCCGGGGACCACACAGAGTGCGACGTCGTACCCTCGACGATTCGAATCAGGTTACGGTCATACTCCAACAGAAACTGCGCGCACAAAAATAGCCATAAAATCTAATGGCTGTCAATTTGGCAAGTCACAAAAATCGAGCGTTATTTGACGAACTAATTTGGCAGATTATCAAACTCCGCACCTTCAATCAGAACTGTGCTAACCTCGATAACCGCTTTAATCATAACGTGACGCGGCGACTCGGTGGGGATGCGGGAAGCAAGCAATGTTTGGCACGCGGGTTGCTCAACGGCAAAACAACACCCTTGGCAGGGGCTGGATGACAGTTATTTGTGATCGCTGCCGAACGAGGGCACTTGTCAAGAAATGTTGCGGCAGGACGTCGGTTTGCATGGCGACTGGTCGCATCCCATCCATCCATACACAGGAGAGACCATCATGGCTCAAGGCGAAAAAATTATTGGAATTGACCTTGGAACAACAAATTCCGTGGTCGCGATCATGGAAGGTTCTGAA
>CAZVBC010000131.1:0-17031 GCA_964625155.1 uncultured Pirellulaceae bacterium | reverse complement strand
GGGCAGGGGGCCGACGTTGTTCGATTACCTCGTCACGCAAATCTTCAAAAAGAAGGGTGGTACGGTGGAGACCTGCTGGCATTCTCCACCCCTGGGGAAACCATCCGCTGGATGCCGGCCGAAGATCTCGACTTGGTTGCGATCTCCAGTCGTAGCGGCGGACAATCAGCTACACCCACAAAGAAAAAGAACCGCGATCCATCTTCGCCACAAAAGAAACAACCTGACGCAACCGTGCAGCAGCCGTGGCTGAGCAGTGATAGTTATTTCGACGATCGTCCCGGTAGTGGATTGCTAATGCATCACTGGTCCCCTCCGGCTGAAGTGCCAGATTGGGTTCCTTCGACCCGTTTGTTGCAGATGGCTAAAGCGGAACCGAAAACCCATGTGGAATTACAGAAACTGTGGGCGCGCGATGTGCCACTATGGCTGTCGACAGGGAAAATCGATTCGATCCAAATATTGTCCAATCATCTGACTTGGGATGGCAAGAACGATGTACCAACGAACGATATGTTCAATCCCGACCCACCAAGATTTCGCGGAGCAAGGGGGGCCGGCAGGTTGGTTGAGTATCTTTACTGGCAAGTGCTTGACGCAGGTCTGCGAATTCCACCGTCAGCGGGCAGCGGTTTTGGAAAGAATTCGTCTCCACTTGGTTACAACCGAGTTTATGCGTTCGTTGACCAGACTCCGGATCCGCAACGTTGGTGGCAGGCGGTGCGCGATGGAAGGTCATTTGTTACCAGCGGTCCACTTCTTCGCGCTATGGTTAATGGCTACCCACCAGGGCATGTATTTGAGATTGCAGAACAGGGGAATCTCGATCTGAGCATTGGCCTAACGTTAACGGTTTCCGATCCGGTAGAGTACCTTGACGTGATTTTCAACGGCCAGACGTTGTATCAAGCGAGATTAGATGAGTATGCGCGCCAAGGAGGCAAGATCCCTGCACAAGTCGTCAAGGAAAGTGGTTGGATGGTAATTCGCGTGGTTACTGAAGTCGAGCATACGTACCGCATTGCTTCAACCGCTCCCTATTATTTCGTTGTCGGCGAACAACCGAGAGTTAGCCAAAGTGCTGTCGAGATGTTTCAGAATTGGTTGCAAGATACGGCGAACAAGATCGCCCAGTTGGACCAGAAAACTTCTTCAGCGGCAGAGCCATTTATCCGCTCAGCCATTGCGTTCTGGGATGCACAAAGAAAGAAAGTCACGGCTCCCTGAGTGCATCGGCACCAGTGAATAGTCACTTTTTTACCCGGCCAGCACTTCCAGAACTTCTCGATAAACAAAAAGAGCGTGGTCAAGAATTCTCGACCACGCTCCGGGTTTTCCCCACACACTTTGAACCTGTCACCGAGTTGGCGACCGGTTGTTCACAAACGGCTGTGGATAGATTTGGAAATTACCTCAGCCTATTCCAACGCTGTTATGCGTTTTGTTGGATTCTCAATCTTTTTTGAATATCGGTCTCCAATACGCCAAACACAGCTTCGTGACGCTGGACGGACATCTGCAATGCAGCCAGTAATCGTTTGGCAGTAAAGAAGTTCATTATTACCCGCTGTTTGACATGAATCGGGTCTTTGGGAACTCCAACTGGTTGCGGATTCAATCCGAAGTCTACAATCAGCTCTTCGGGCGAACCGGTAACTCGACAGAAGTTGGCATAACAAGCCATGGCGCCATCGTCATTGACTTGCACTTGAATTTGTTGGTTTGCTTGTTGTCGGCCACGCTGACCTTCACCATCTAGATTTTCGTCATCGATCGCCATCACTCGCTCCTTTATATTGCGACACGTGAAACACTCCCTACACTCAACCGTGCTGAACTCGTTCGGTTGAACGATTCAATACGGACCACGGATTCTTTTCGGGCACACGCAGCGCGGGCGACTCGATCAGAATCTTCAGACTCATCAAAATTCAAAGCGGAAGGTACGAATCAGAAATCTCATGACTCGCCATCCCCAGGATTTCCAGCCAACATATATTTTGGCTTGGCCGCGATATCCAGCACGCAAAGGTACTTCGACATTCTCCAGTGGAACTCTGGCTTGGTACGACGTACTGATCGGACGTAATTTTCCCGATGCATCCATCTCGGTATCCAAGCTCCCTCCCGTTTGGCTTGCCAAACTCTCAGGAGTCGATTTCATTTCCATTTCAGAGATTTGACGAACACGACCAGAAAAAGTTTCCAGCCGCGCGGAATCTATTTTTATATCGACCTCATGTTCGACCTTTACTAAGTCAATATCGCTTTGGTCGACGACCAGAATAGCTTCCATGTGTCGTGGGTCGCCAACTAAGCAAAGTGGATCAGATTCGGAAAAGAAGGCAGATTGGTTTTTCTCGTCAAAGGGATTACCAGTCCACCCTGGCAACTGCAGTTCGTCATCCGCTTGCTTAGGCATCTGCTTGCTGGCAACCGGGATGATCACACCTGGTCCTACACTGCGCACCTCCAACAGGGCTCGTCGTTTCGCAGACTCGGCGAGTTTGGCTCTAGCCGAAGCGACAATATCTCCTTGAGTCTGAAACAACGCTCGAGCTTCTGGGTCGTCATTTTTTTGAGATCCAAGAACTTTCAGTCGCTCAAGGGCAATCTCCAGCTCACCTTCATACTTAGCGTATTCGTACCGAACATCCAAGTTATCAAGTTCGGCAATTAAGTCATTCGGAGCAACTTCTGACCCCGGGCGCTTGTGCCACTTGACTAACTTGCCCGGAACCAACGCAAATACTTGTGAAGCATCGTGCGGTTGGATCTCGACGGCACAATCGACGTGAAAAGGCATCGGCACAAAGGCAATGAAGCCAAGAATCGCCGCAGCCACGACCAACGAGTAAGACATATTCTTGCGCTTCATCTTGCTGGCTCTCCCAGGAGTACGAAGAAACTTGATCGATTGCCAAAGTGGCTGGGCGAACATCCCCACGATGCCCGAAATCGCCATCAATCTACCGAGTGCTTGCAAACCATATGGTTTAAAAATCTGATTCAAAAAAATGATGATTGAAAACACGACCACCCAGCGGTAGATAACGGCGGCTATCGTGTACACCGCAAACCACAATTTATGCTTGCGTGGCAAGAACGGGTTGTCTTGTAATTCCAATCCGAGGCAGTACTGCTGAAACCAGCGCTTGAGAATCTCCGTACTCTTTTGACGCAGATTGGGGATCTCCAAAATGTCCATCAAAATGTAGTATCCGTCAAAGCGCAGCAAGGGATTACCATTAAATACAACCGTGCTGACTGAACAAATAAACATCACGGACAGGCTCAGAAAATTGAGCAGTCCCGGTTCGCTGTACCACCACAGAAATGTAGCGATCGATGCCAATATCAATTCGACGTACATTCCTGCCGCACCGATAAAAACTCTCTGCCATTTGTTAGGCAACATCCATGAATCTGAAACGTTGCAGTACAAGCAGGGTGTAAATACCAACAGCATCAATCCCATCTCGTGGCATTCGCCACCAAATTTCTTACAACTGAGTCCGTGGCCAAATTCGTGCAGAATCTTGACCACCGCCATCGTGATACCCAAATAGATCCAGTTGCTGGCGGCAAAGAATTGTTCAAACGTTGGCAATTTGGCCCTGAATTCGGCAAAGTTCATTGCCACCAGAGTCAAAGCGCTCAGGCCGAACATCAAAAAGACAATCAAACAGGCAGGGGTAAATAACCACCACGTGAAGGGTATCAAGAAGTTCAATAATCGCTCAGGATCGATTCCACGAAAACGTAAAGCAAAAACATTCGAAAGCTTGCCTAACAGTTCTTTTCGTTTCTTGGTATCGCCACGTCGGCGCAACTGGCGTCCTTGACCACTGGAACAAGAAATTACCAAGCCGCTTCGATGCAACATGCCAACGAATTGTTGTAAGTCTTGCAGCGTGATGCGCTGCGGCGCAAACTGCTTTTGAAAGTTGTCCTTGATTTCCTGTAAACTTGTCCGACCATCAAGCATGCCCAAAATAGCATACTCTTCATCGTGGAACCGAAAGTAGTTCAAGCCCACGGGCTCTTTGACTACCCAGTAACTGCGACCATGGTATTTATGTCGCTTGACAATCAGGTCCGGGCGACGGCGCAGTTTCAGCGGCCGCATCGCACTGTTAACCAGACTGTCTGCCATCGTCGTCATGTTACTTTGCCCGATACATTGACCAAGTTGTGTGCTATTTCAGAAGTTCGTTTAAGCGTTGCTTGTCAGGGCGAACAACTCACTGATTTTGCCCGATTGACGGTACGTCGGTTTCCAAATTGATTTCGACGGTACCTTCCATCCCATCTCGCAAGACCCATGAGTTACCGATCTTTTGGTTCGGAACCTTGCCCCATACGCGGCATTCACCTAATTCGATTTCGTAATTGACAAACTCAATCCGCGTGTCGATCGTTATTTCTCGATTCACTCCGATCGAAATCCGCACTCGCATCGCAGCGTTATGCAACTGTTGGATTGAACGACCAGTAATGGGTACACGTCCTTCAACCTTCATTTCATCCATATGAAACAGCTTGAGTGCCGGCTCGCCTGCTTTTAACCACTCACCTTGGCTGCGCATGCGCTCGACGATCACTCCATCGAAAGGCGCCACGACTTTGCGCAGATCTAGTTGCACTTTCGCCGCGTCCAACTTTTCCTGGGCAATCGCCGCTGAAGCTTGGTCTTTGGCATGATCAACTTGAGCAACTTCCTCACTGGCCGAGGCTCGTTCGAACTCCAACAACTTTTTGCGAGTTTCGAAATAGGAAACCGCTCGCTTCTGCTCAAAGAGTTTCTTCAGTTCAGAATACTCATATTCGGCCAATTCAGCCGCCTTTTGGGCATATTGGATATGAGCTTGTTGATCCGCTTGGATTCGGGCCGCTTCCAATTCCTTTTTGGCTACGTTCAATTCCGCCATGGGCAGGCGATCGTCGATTGTCAACAGCACGTCTCCTTTTTTTACAATCGCGCCTTCTTCGACCAGCATCTCTTTAATCAATCCATCAGTTTGAGCGGCGATGGTCAACTTGTGCACGCATTTTATTTTTGCTTGCTCGATGACAATATCCGCTGTCGGTGAACCACTCGGAAGGTTTTTCGCCGCCGATTCTTGAGCACAACTCCAACCAGAGGCCACCAGCGAGCACGTAGCCATACATAGTGCTGCAACGAGCTTATGGTTCATCTTTGAAACTCCCCAACTTTAGATTCTGATGTGAATTAATGCTGTGCCAGTCAGGTCTCAACTGGCAAGCCAAATCGCCCACGGGACTTTAGAAAATCAAATTGGCTTGCACCCATTCGACAACTTCGTGAAACCAGACAAAAGCTGCTGAACGCCTGCCAGCAACTACGTCGCCAATTACCTTGGCACCCGGTCGTCGACTAATTCCCTCCATGGTCTCCGGTCGGACTCGCAACTTGCAAACCGGGCCGTCGTCGGGATCCAGTTCGGCTCGGGCATGAATCGCATCCGGTAACAAAGTCCCTTTATGTTTGAATGATGGGTCGGTGGCTAAGATGTACTCAACTTCCAGCGGCTTGCCCCCTGCCCGCTGGACCGCTTCGTCCAAGTACTTCATCCGCTTTTCGGGCATGAGTAATTCAATTTCAAAATCACCGTGTGGATCAGCCACCGTCAACAATAGCTGGCCAGTAGCAACCGGCCGAGCACGCAGGTTCTTTTCCACATCCCAGGTCATAACCACGCCATCGATCGGACTGGTACGCAATAACTGCTTGCTCTTCTCCGTCAGCAGACCCAATTGCTCTTGAATCGTCTCCAATTGAACGGTCAATTGCCGAACCTCAGCTTGCAATCGAATGCGCTCGACAGGGTCCTGGCCTCCAATTCGCGAGCGTGTGGTTGCCAACTGCTTTGCAGTCTCGTCACGTTTGCCTTCGAGATCTTTGATGCTGATATCTAGATCACGATTGCGCAGCTTGACCAGTGGATCACCTGCTTTGACCGTATCTCCATGGTCAACAAAAACGGTCTCTACTTCGCCGTCCACATGCGCGAACACTTGGCGCTGCAGGATCGGTTGCAACGTTCCGTTGGCCTCCAAGTCCAGATTGATTTTTACCAAGAACAACGCCAATAGGCCGATCGTGATCAAAGAAATCACCGCTATTGTCTTTGGCAAAGCACTCCCCCGGAAAAACCAGGTCGCTCGGCCGAGCGCTCGCCAGACAGGCATCAAGAAAAGGTTGTTGTGACTGAGTGAATTGTTCAGCGCTCGAGCCGCGTGCTCGTAGACCAAGTCCGTGCGTGATCGCAGTACCTCCATCGGTACCTGCGTTTCAATCTGCTCGATGATCAATGCACCAATGATCTCGCGAGCTGTCAGATCCTCACGTTGGACGGTCTTTTTGGAGTGCACGTCTCCTTCTACAACATGCTCAGGACGTCGAATCGGCAATACCGTGATCGTACGCCCGTGCGATAGGTCCACGTACTCTTCGACTGCTTCTTCCAACTGAGGCGGCAAGTCATCGACTGAACCGTCGTACCACAGCGGATCACCCGCAGCGACCACTCGCGAGGCCAGAGTATTGAGTGCTGAGACGATATTAGACCGGTTTTCAATCGAGTCCTGTCCGCTGATCGAAATCACCTTGCATTTGCCACCCTTCTTGATCGCCACGCTGACACGATCGCATTCGATCAGCTCTCGACCTTCATTGGCAATCGTGTAAGCCGTATCACGCAAATCGAGGTTATCATGCACTAGCCGAGCAAAATGATCCGCCTGCTGCCACATCTCCTGGCGATCTGAAACTTGACGCAGTGCGTGACCCTTGAGCCACTCACCCATCAAACCAGCCATCTGATCTAAAAATCGCAAATAACCGCGTTGGATATTGGGGGCGGAATCTGGTCGTTGAAATATCTCGATCAAACCAGCTTGCTGCTTGGCAGTCCGCAATGGGGCCACCACCAGCAAAAATCGCGTGGGGTTTCCTTCCGCCTGATCGTTACCAATCATCGAATTGGCAGGCACCAATTCCGATTGCCCGCGAGAAAACAATCGAGTTAACAACTTGGCATGCTTGAGAGCATCCTCGCTGTCCGATTGCAACAAGTTTTGACTGACATTGATCTGGTAACTTAATCGCAATGCGCCTTCTGGATCAATCAACCAAACGGCGCCGCCAACCGCAGCCAACGCGTCGACGATCCGCTGCAAAACAGCAGGGTAGTACTCGTCCGCTGTGCGATCGGACCGCGAAAGCTCGGAGATTTCATTGATCAAACCACGAATCTGTTGCTTGGTTTGCTCGACAGTTTCTGGGGAGGGTGTGGTTGACATAGGTCCCTTTTCACTTCGCACAACCGAACGGACCGTCGCGGCAACATGCACCGCACGTGCCTCATACGGAATAAAGTTGAAACTTGACGGTAAGCTGAGATGCCACTTCTTCAAGCCGGGCATCTTGCCGGTTACGAAACTTCTAGCAGATCGCACTGAAGCCGTTGCCGGTTATACCAATCGAAGGGAACAGTGCACCTGCAGCCGACTGCTCTAATTGGCCCTTCGATTAGCTCGCAATCTGTAAAGTTCCCACAAAACAGACATATTCTCGACTACTGACCAACTTTGTTTTTATCGACCAGGGACTCGACAACATACCATGTTTGTACGTACAGTATAAACATCGGTTGTGGCCGTCGAAAACTGTACATTCGGAAAAATCGGCAAAGAAATTCCGGTCGCTGGTGAAAGTTGCCTTGCCACGACAATCGATTTTTCCTCAAACCATCTAAACTAAAACGGACACGCATGTACGCTCGCGAGTCGCTGATAAACTTGAGTGTCCAGAACTGCAAAACGCCTTGGGCTTACTTGGACAGTTGGTATTTCAACCGACTTTGTGGCTGGATTCGACAAAAAGAAGAGTGGTTCACGGCACCAAAGTGCGAAGTTAAAAAGGGTGCCGTTGGGACTGTGGCCGGAACTTCGCTTAACTCATTGCATCGAAACTGCCATTCTTGGACAAAGCCCAATAGCAAGGTCGCAGGCGCGCATGAGCTTAGTTAACATACAACACGCTGTTCAGGGACTCGACCAGCAAGCGACCGGACCATTCGTCGGCCAAGTCAAAAAATTGGCGAAGTTGATCGATAGCGACCTTCCGTTGCAGTCCTTTCTCGAGCAACTTTTGCCACATAGTTGCGAGTTGTTAGGCGCGACTTCCGCCGTCGCTTGGCTTCGCGCGCAAGGGGCACAAGGGGCCGTGTTCGGTATTCAATATCGCATGGACCAAGTCATCCTGTCCGCTCAAGAGCAAAAACGCCACGAGCGATTGGTGCAATTAGCATGGCAGCAGCGACAACCCATGCTGGCGGAACCGTCCAGCAATTCACGCCGGAATCAATCGGATAATCCTACCAGCCGCGTTCTGTTGTTTGGACCGGTTATGCACTTTGGCGACCCTATCGCGCTGCTGGAAGTCGTATTGCAGGAGTCGACGGAACAGATCAGCCCCGCCGAGCGCAAACTGTACTTACAAGCCATTCAGTTGATCGCTGAACGAGTTTATGGCGGATTGCGCCGTCGTATGACGCTGCCCAATGCCACGATCGAACGCGCAACCGAGCAACTTGGTTTACTCGAACAAGAAATTAACGCTCATCAATTACAAATCCGACGCTGCATCGAAGCGCGGCTGGCTCAGTTCCAGGGTTGGTCGTTTGGCTCGCTGGAAGAGAACCAGCGATTTGCCAAGATGGTCCATGCACTGCTGGACAATTATGGACTTCGAGTGCAATGTCCAGAATGTAATAATCCATCAATTCTGCGTTGCTTGAGGGCGGGTAATGCCAAGCACGGTGTCTTTGTGTACGACCACTACCTCGACACCGGGCGGACTTTTCATGGCGGCCCCACCACGGTCCCAGTTTTACGAGTTACCAACAAACCCGTCCGCCGCCTAGCTCCCGGGACCGCTGACGAATAACCACTGTCGCTCGCGAACTACTGTTACACTTGATTGGCTGCGGAAGATTTGAATACTCACGAGGCGGAGCCTGGGGGACAACTGGTTACTGGGCAGAGCCCTGTAACCAGTGCATCATTGAACTTTTTTGCTACGCAGAACTTAAGTTAAGTTCTAAGAGTTTCCTGTTTCCAGTGACTTTGTACAATCTACCAACAACCAACAGATTCCAGAACCAAGGTACATTGCGGCCATCAACAGGAAAAGTGGGTTCCAATTGGTTGTGCTAACTAAATCGTTACCAGTGTTTTGGTGACTAGTAAATCGATCGAGCAGCCAGCCGAAAATTAAAGGCATGGCAATGCCACCAATCGTACCGGCCGTATTCACAATACTGAATACGGTAGCGCTGAAGCGACCACCTAAATCAGTGCAAGCGCCCCAGGTCGTCGGCTGGCTCCAATCGCTAAAGAACTTGGCGGCAAACAGGCAGACTGCTACGGACGTGGGCGATGTTTGCATGGCGACCAACCCCAGCAATACGCAGCCAATCGCTTTACCGATAAAACCGACCGCGCTGCGCGACCAACGTCGATTTCGAGTGTTGCGGATCAACCAATCATTCAACCAACCTCCAGCGATGCCACCTAACGCACCGCCCCACAACGGCATGCTCGTGAGCAATCCGATCGCTTTGAAATCCAGTTGATGTACGTCGAGAAAGTACGCGCCAATCAACCATACAAACGCAACGTCAGATCCCGCGTCTAAGAACTGCTGCATCGTAAAAAAACGTATGCTAGAACTGCGCATCGCCACTCCGACTGGCAAATGTTTCATCTCCGCCGAGACAACGAGATTGGCTCGATCGTTTTCTTCACTATTGCGAATCAGATCTATTTCCGCTGCGTTTGACCAAGGATGGTCTTGGGGTGTATTGCGGAACAGCCAAAGGAATAGGACGCTGAAACCTAATCCCACCACTCCCAATACTGCGACCGCAGACTGCCAAGTGAGTTCGCAATAACCCATGAGCAGCGTTCCCAAGATGATTGACGACATGGCGCCCCCTGCGCGACCAAACGTGGTCGCTACCCAGCCCTGTACCAGCGTTCGTTGACGAAAGGGGAACCACTGACGCGTCACCTGAGTCAGCGCAGGGTAGCATCCGGCTTGTGTCGCACCAAACAACAATCGCATGCACACTAAAACAATGAAACTGGAAGACTGGGCGATTGCAACCAGCGCCAGCGACCATGCTGCGGAAATGAAGGCCAGAAATTTGTGTGGGCCAAACCGATCGATGGCGATGCCACTGGGAATTTGTAATGTCGCATAACTGTAGTAGAACAACGAAAAAACCATGCCAGCCTGCAAGTTAGTCAGAGAGAACTGTTTGGTCAGCTCGGGTCCGACTAGGTTCCAACTATAACGATGCAGATACAGCAAAAAGGAAGCGCCCGCTGCAAGCGCGAACACCATCCAGCGCACGTTGGTAGTTGGCATCTTGAAAGCCGTGCTTTCTCCGGTGTACGGGCGTGAGATGAGTCTCGGTTTTGTTCCACGGGTTGCCGGAAGCAATGAAATCAATTGCATGCAACCAACATCAACGCAGGATCAGACGAGCAATTGCTCAAGTTCGGTCAGTGTACGTCGCGTGCGACCGGTTGCCAATAACCATGCATCGCACAGTGTCCGTCGGGTACGTGCGTAATCGGTTGAGCTTCACGACCATTGTTTCGAGCAACGTACAGTTGCATGCTGCCGTTACGGTCGGACCCAAACAAGATCCATTGATCGTCGGGGGAGACGGCCGGATGATAGTGACGTGTGTTTGGCGTTGAATGAGTGAGCTGTTGGACTTGGCCGTCGATCGATACTCGCATCAGTTCAATGCAGTCCGCGACTTTGGCAGTGTAGTAGACCCATTGGCCGTCTCGCGACCATACCGGCAAGTCGCTGCTCTCACTATGGAAATCTGGATATTTTAAACGCTCAACCACACCACGGTAGCCACCTCGATCGGCGAGCTTGCGCAGGCCAGTACCATCGTATTTGATCACATGCGGGTGACAATCATAGTGCTCGCCTGAAACGAACAACAACCACTGTCCGTCCGGAGACCACTGCGGCGCGAAATTGAATGGTTTGCCAGTCTCGATCCGAATTTTTTGACTGCCGTCCAAGTTCGAGATCACCAGTTGGTAGTTTTCATGGTAACTGATTCGCTGGCCACTAGGGGAAGCGGAGTAGCCATAGGAAAAACCTTTGCCCTGCCCCGATACATCGCGTTTGTTGCGTCCATCGCGATCCATGACAAAGGGCTTGGAAATTCCTTCGACCAGCGGCGTGAACCCAAACCCCTGGCCTCCAGTTAGAAAGAACAACCCCGTATTGTAGATGCTAACTCGTTCGATAGCGGTCAAATTATTGACCGTTCCTTGAACTATGTCGACCAAACAAGCATCCGACAACCACCCTTCGGTCATGCGAAACGTTTTATGTTTGCGTTCCCAAGCAGCATTCTCAGGACTCTCCCAGTGGACTCCGATAATCGCCTGCTTTCCATCGGGCGACCAGCCTGCAAATTGAGTCCATGTGTAAGGCTTGCGGACTAAATCGGTGGCCAATTCGCGTTGTCCCGATCCATCCGCGCTCACCACCCAAGCTCGATTGGTGACCCAATTAGCGAATTGTCCGTCCGGTAGATCATTACGCCCCAGTGTATAGCCAATCAAGAACTGTGAACGGCCAGTATCATCAGCATGAGATGAGGAAGGGCCGAGAAAAAGGGCGACTCCAAAGCAAATAAAAACGAAAACTATCATATTGCTTGACCACTCCACACACTAACTGGCGGACATTATTTGCAAACTCGGTATAAGCAGATCATTCTACCCGCACATGTTTATATATGCTGGAGCCTGTGTGTCAGGTTTACTGGCGTTCCGTTGGAATCTTTTGTGATAACAAGCTACTAAAGAACCAACGATTCACGTATGTTTTGTTAAACTACTTTTGCGACTGAACGAATCCGCTATGTCCGCTCAGGCGAGCGGCGATTGGGAAATTACCATGACACCGGAGTGCTTGCGCACTACCGCAATTGTTTTTAGCGGTGGAGCGCACGCTGTTCGGTATGTTTCTTCCCGCCGCTTATGGATTCTAAGGAAGTTCATCAGACCTGCGCGATTGGTGCAGGCTGTGGCGCGAAATTTTGAGAATACGGATCAACTATGAGAAATACTGTGAGCTTGCTGGTCGCTGTTACTGTGCTCTTCGAAGGTTATTGCGATCTTAGGGCAGAACAGAAATCGGGAGAGATGGCAGGCTACTTGCTGGTGCCGAATGAGAAAGTGCCGGAGACTTTTAATGCTGGTTTCTCGATGTACATCGCCGCTTGGCCACTGCTGAAACAATATCCTGGGCAGCGGTTCCAGTCGGGGTTGCCGGGAACTTGGATGTTCGCGCAGCCGATTGATAAACCGCTTGAGAAAGGGTACTCGGACATCGAAGGTGGGCTCGGTTGGTGGCGCGATACGGAGTACGCGACCGAGACACCCAAGTTCATCATGGGAGGCGTCGCACCGAACTTTGTCGAGTGGGCCAATGGACCAGGAGCTGGCAAGGGACGCGATTGGGCGAAGCCAAATGGCAAGTATGCTGTTGCTCAATTGAGCCCTTGGATCATCTGGCCTCCGGATGGACTAAACCTCAAGCAAGGGACGCGCGGCGAATGGTTCGGTTATGGCTATTTGCCACTGCCGCTGACGCAAGCTAAGACGAAAACTGAAGGCCAGAACATCCCGACTGGCAATCATTGTTGGACGCTGTTCCTCAACGCGGGCAATTTCAAAGGACCGGTTACTTTCTTTACGCCGTACTTCTGGTCTCGCAACGCCGTACGCGAGCCGCGTTTTGCTGGCCATTTGCTCGATTCGCGGCCGTCAAATCCGAACCGTGCGTTGCAAATGGAGACTCAGCACATTCCCAGCGTTCAGGCGACTGATTCAATGGGCGTGACCTACGCACGAGTCACGCCAACGCAATTCCCCAGCGACCCACAAGGTGATTCGGAATTAGTGCATCGAATTACTTCCTACAACAAGCAGGCGTTGTGGGACGAAGTGCAAACATGGTTCGACGGTGGGCCGGTGGCCAGCGGTGCGATCAACACACTTGGAGCCGCGCTGCACGAGTTTCCCGGTCGCGGCGGTGCGACATGGAGAATTTATTCTGATGGAACTACAAGAGACGACAGAGTCCCCATTGCCTGGACTTCATTTGCAACTCCATTCGCTCGGGACAAACACACTTTTGGTTACAAGTGGAATTCGCAGTGGGTGAAGCATGACCAATCGCACGAGCGGCACTTGGTTGTACTGCCTGAGTACTTTCGACTGGGTAAAAATGACCGCCAAAAAGACGAGTGGACTCCCGTGCCTGCCTCAGAAATTCCTGCTGAGACCGGCTTGGCTGACGTTCGTTTCGATCGCAAACGTAATGGTCCGCCGAAGACTTACGTCACTCCTGAAGAGGCCGACAGTTGTTGGAAGACGCCCGGCCCGAAAGCCGGCCCCTTCAAAGCTTATCCAGGCGATGGCAGCGTTATCACTTACTACTGGTATCGCTTTGCCGATCAACCTGCGCTGCTCAACGCCGATATGACTGACGCCGAACGCGAAGCTATTCAGCAGCGAGTGGAACTCTTGCACCGTCATTGGAGCAAGGACCGCAACTATCTCGCTCCGCCAGAACGCGGTCAACTGGCCGACCTGGATCCGGCGATGATCGTAAAGCCGCCCGAGGGCTTGGAGATCGGTTACGTACCAATCGTAACACGCCAGGAACCCTCACGGGAATCGACGCCTTGAAGTGTCCCTGCCTATCAAAAGGTCACTGATCCAATCGCATCGATTCGCTGAGAATACATAAAAACCGCAAAACTCTCGGCAAGATTTCGCTAGAAGCGGTTTGAAGCTCAGGCCCGCGCCGTCCGCTCCACATTTACTGGGGTTGCATCAGCGCTTCATTGCAAACTATTACGTCCTATGGCGAGCAGCCTGAGTACTCGTTCGGAGTAGTTTCTCATCTGCCGCTCGCCTCAGCATCGCTGTGTTTCATTAGGTGATGCTATCAATAGCAGTAGCGGTTTCACGAAAGCGATGTGACTTGTATGAAGCGCATACTTATTTCAGCTTCGTTTCCTGAAAGCTGTGTAGCCAGACAGTCCTTCGGCGGAAACGGCGTATGGAGTGATATTAAATTCCTGTTCGAACCCGATGGATTACCGGTCGACGGCTGGGTTGTGATTGACAACTTGCAACAACCCAAACATCAGTTCTGTTCTCCTTCAAATACGATGTTGGTCACAGGCGAACCGGCATCGGTGCGGCAATATCGATCGCGGTTTACCTCCCAATTTGGATACGTGTGGACCAGCCACCAATCGTTGTGTCATTCTAGGAAGATTCTGGCTTCTGAATTTCAGCACTGGCACTTTGGACTCTATCCGACCAAAGAGAATCCGCGAGCCATGACCTTTGAGGATCTCATCGCGCTGCAGGCACCCGGTAAGCCGAAGATGCTCAGCGTCATCTGTAGCAACAAGACCGTTACACCGGATCATTGCCAACGATTGCGGTTCGTGGCTCAGCTTAAGCAATCTTTGGGTGATCAAATCGAAGTGTTTGGTCGCGGCATACGGGAAATCTCCGACAAATCCGAGGCAATATTACCCTACCGCTATCACATTGTGCTTGAGAACGACCACGCCGACAACTTTGTCAGCGAGAAGCTCCCCGACGCATTCTTGGGATGGAGTTTGCCTTTCTATTCCGGTGGTCAGTCGGCGGGGCAGCTTTTCCCAAAGGATAGTTTCATTCCTATCGATATGTATCGACCTCACGAATCGATTGCTATCATTCAGAACGCGATCAAACGCGATGAATTCAGTCGTCGGCAAAAACAAATTCAAAGTGCTAGAGAAAGCGTACTCTGGAAAACGAACTTTCTAGCCGTTCAGGCAAATTTCTGGCGAAAGCATCTCGTCCAGGAACCAGCCCAAATCGTAAAACTGTACCCCAAGAATCATCGCATCCACTTGGTCGCGGCGCAGATGCGCCGTTTGCTTTCCCAAAAGCTGCGATTCACCAGCATTCAAACCGACTGGAACGGAAATTCTGTAGACCTGGCGACAAACTGACTTACCAACGACCTTACGCAGCGTCGTAGGCAAGCGAGTAAGATGGCAGTAAGGCGACCAGCACTTTGCGCAGCTACGTCGCTTGGAATCGTAAAGAGCTATTTTTTCTTTGCCGGCAAGTCATAAACAAATTGTTGAGGCTGGCTGGAGTTTTCTACTTTCTGAGTCAAGGGTGTCGTCTTCAGGTCGTTGTAAATTGGTGGCACGACGTGGATCAATTCGCCACTGCTAGCAAAACTCGCTTGCTCCGTAGCCCCCGTTTTTTTCATGGCAGCTTCTTCTGCTGCCCTTTGCCTTTCACTGGCTTTGGATTCCTTCCAAATGTCGGCGACGATTACGACTTTGTATTCACCGATTGGTAGACCATCTCCTTCCTCTTCAAACGATAAAGTAAAGCCGCCGTCTTCGCCAATTGTCCCCACTGCAGGTCTGCCGGGCTGAGTTGGGCAAAACATGATCGTGCCACCGGATTTAACAGGCACGCCATCAACTAAGACTTTGCCGCCAGCAGGTTGCAATTTGGGGCCACATCCGACAACCATCATCGACAACCAAAGAACGCTCATGAGATACGTTCGGGAAAACGAGTTCATGTTCAGGGCTTTCAAACCGGAAGGCTAGAGATGTATCGAATCTGTATTCTATGGAACGCAGTTCTCGCGTGTTGCGGGAACTTGTAGGTTTGTAAAGCCAAAGCTATTCTTCAAGCTTTGAAACGCCACCGCTATTGCGCGAACCAAGTTCCTGATATGCCAACAGATCTACATTGGCACTTAAGAACTGAACATGCCCGTCCGCAAATCCAAAGTTGGCTCCACCGGTATGGCGACTTGAGAAAGGATGGTCGTGAGCACGTGCCAAAACATTGTGATTCGCCGCTCCCAGCAAGAACAGAGGATTGTTGATGGGGGTGTTCATGGTCAATACTCCGCGCGTCGGATTTGCGGGATTGTCGGGGATCGTCGAGTTTCCGGCTCCCCACCACCACGCTGCATAGCCTTCTGGAGCAGACGGAGTGTTATTATGCGTCGTCAAGCCGTTATTGTTGGCATTTGCAATTGCACCAGTAACAACGGCAATGAAGTTCTCGCCGATCACTGCCGTGCTGGATGTCCCATCCGGGATATCTCCGAACTTTCGGCTGCGGTATGTCCCCATGACGCCGTCGTCGTGCAAGAATCCTCGGCTGATGTAATTGCCATATCTACGGTCCGTAGATCCCTGAACAGCAAAATAATCACGAGCCCAATTGGGACTGGAATTCGAAGGACATCGCGCAAACGGCAATACAGTTGAAAACCCAATGCCAACTCCATTGACGACTCTATCAAACTGAGTGTAAGCCCAAATCGACCCCGGAGGAGTCGCTGGAGGATTAAAGTCATAGCCAATCGACGTCAACACATTTCCCGCTTCCATATAAGGCAGGATCTGAATAAACCAGTTACTGCCACGGCTCGTGTTGGGAAAACTGAGAATTAAGTCTCCAGCCGGAAAGGTCTTCTTGGATGACTCGTGATTGTGCAGAGCCAACGACATTTGTTTAAGGTTGTTTGTACATTGCATGCGGCGCGCCGCTTCACGTGCGGACTGAACCGCTGGCAGCAAAAGACCCACCAAGACTCCGATAATGGCGATTACCACTAACAACTCGACCAACGTGAACGCTGGCCGACGCACAAATTGGCGCTTTACATATAGGCAGTTCATAAACCAGCTCTCCGAAAAATATTGAGAAATGCATAAACCAAATCAGCAGGCAAACCGAGTTCTTGCCGATTTCCCAGCGTTCGCAATATCAGCTCACTAAAAAATCTCTGCGTAGCTGCAAAGTAAATTTTCGTGCAAACCCGAAATCCAAGTACTAACAGAA
>CAZVBC010000130.1:0-17120 GCA_964625155.1 uncultured Pirellulaceae bacterium | reverse complement strand
GTGACTTTTGCCATGTTGCCAGCCCACCATAGAAACGCCTTGCTAATTTGACAAACCGCAAACGACTGGCTCCGCGGACATTTTTTGCCAAATGAATTATGAAAAGTCCACCCCCAGTTTACTCGAATTTGCCTTCTGAACAGCCCCAGGAAACAGTCATTTCCACTCGCCACAGCGAAAATCGATCAACTTCAGCGTCAAAAATGGACTTACAGGCGGTCCTAGTCATCGGAGCTGGGGTGATTGGATTGTCAGTCGCTTATGAATTGGCAACGCGAGGCAAGCGTGTGACGATTATCGATCAAAGCCTGTTCGGACGTGGGGCTTCCTGGGCAGGTGCGGGAATTCTTCCTTCCGCTGCCAAACAGTCTATCGTAGACCCGCTCGAACAACTACGATCGCTGAGCCATAAATTGCACGCACAATGGGCCGAACAATTACTGATTCAGACTTCCATCGATACTGGGTTTCGACGCTGTGGTGGAATTTACCTGGCTAGGTCGGCCGCTGAAGCAGCCACACTCGCGGCCCAAGAGAACTGGTGGCGTGAGCACGGTATCCCGTTTGTGCGACTGACCGCTCCCGATTTGCGCACCTACGAACCTGAGCTTTCACACTTGTTAGATTCTGGTTCAGTTCGCAGCGCGTGGTATTTACCGGACGAATGCCAATTGCGAAATCCTCGCCATTTACAAGCGCTGGCTCAAGCCTGCCGGCAAATGGGGGTCGACTTTTGGGAAAACTACCCTTTGGCAACGATCGCGATCGATTCCAATCGCCGCGCAACAGCCATCGGAGCGTCCAAAATCCCGATCGTAGCCGATCAGGTCTGTATCTGCTCTGGCGCATGGGCTCGCCAGCATTTAGAACAGTTGCAGTTTCACAGCGGCATCATGCCTGTACGAGGGCAGATGATCCTATTTCAATTAGAAAAGAAATTCCTGCGCAGTGTTATTAATGAAGGTCCTCGTTATTTGGTGCCCCGAGATGACGGTCGAGTATTGGCTGGAAGCAGTGAAGAAGAGGTTGGTTACCGCATTGAAACCACCGAGGAGATATTGAGTCAACTCCAAACGTGGGCCAGTGGTCTTGTGCCCGCTTTACAGCCCGAAAAAATCGAGCGTACTTGGGCTGGGTTACGGCCAGGCTCGTACGACGGGCTTCCCTATATCGGCCAAGTGCCGGGGACCGAGAATCTTTTTTTGGCGGCAGGTCATTTCCGTTCAGGTTTACATCTATCCTGTGCAACGGCGGTCGTTGTCGCCGATCTCATTGAAGGTAAACCGCCGCGCATCGATATCGAACCGTTTCGCATCGGCCGAGGATAATATGCTGGGCGACAACCCAAAACGTCTCGCGGTGGCCTAGTCGGTGCTACATACCACGCCATCTTGCCGCACTATGGCTTCTGCTTAATCTACCGACATTTTGTCCCTATCGGGCCGATTCACGCGGAACTAAACTACGCATCAAAACTCACGTTCATATCAGATTTTGAACAGCCCACGTTTAGCCTGGCGGCCAGTGTAGAGTTCGACCGCCGAGCAGATGAATGTGCAAGTGATCAACGCTCTGACCGCCATTGGGACCGCAGTTGATTACCACGCGATAGCCGTCATCGGCAATGCCCTGCGACGCAGCAAGCTTGCTTGTCACTCGCAGCAAGTGTCCCAGCAATTCTTGATCGCTATCTTGGCTGTTGGCGAGCGATTCGATCGGCTTCCGAGGAATCACTAAAATATGCGTGGGCGCTTGCGGAGCCACGTCGTGAAATGCGATGCAATGGTCATCTTCATGAACTAGGCGAGCAGGAATTTCTTTACGTAAAATTCTTGAAAAAACAGTTTCAGCCATATGCTACACCATCCAGAATTTTATGGAGTTCAATTCAATTAATCGACCGGAGTTTGCCTAATCCGGACGATCGTCAGATGCCGAGCAAACAATATATCCGTTAATACCCCTTTTGGTAACCAACATCTGAATCCGAAGACATTGCATGTAATCGGCGCATGGGCACTTTCTTAGAACTCAGAAGCGAAATGCTAGCACCCAGTGGTCGAGCGTTGTTTGTATAGCCACCGTGTTGGACTTCGGGAATTCAGGACGATGCACGAAGCTGTTGCAGAAACTTTGACAAAGCGAGAGTTAGCGGCAATGGCTCCGAAGTGGCTTCTAATAGTAATCGTTTTGGTCTACGCTGCGGGCGGTTGCACTCGTTCACGTTACACCGAATTGGCTGATGAAGATGCATATCATTTGGTTCGTTCGCGATTGACCGATGCACGCTGGTGTGTGCCGACTCGGGCAATCGAACCGCCCACTGGCTCGCGCATGCAACTGACTCATGATCTCGACTGCGCGCCTAGACCGCCCGACGATCCGGCTGCGGAACCGCTGATGTTTTGCCCCGACGGACATCGCAATGACCATTACTGGTTGAAGATTCCACAGGTTAAGGATATTGAATGCCCTCAGTGGCTAACCCACCTTCCTCGTGACCAGCAGGGAGAGATACTACTGAGTCAGCCGCTGGCGATGGATCTAGCTCTATTGCATTCTAGAGATTACCAAACTCGTTACGAGGCAGTTTATTTAACCGGACTCCAATTGACTGGAAATCAATTTGAGTTTGCTACACAGTGGTTTGGTGGCGTGGGTACACAGTATACGGCGACTGGCGAAGACCTAGCAAACGACCGTTTGTTACAAGTAACCGACCGCCTTGGATTCGGTCGGCGTCTGGCTGGCGGTGGTCAATTCGCCACTAACATATTGAACTCATTCTTTTGGGACTTTGGACCTAATGGTTCCTCAGGTGCAAGTGGGCAGATTGTCAGTACATTTACTCAGCCACTGTTGAGAGGTGCATTTCGGCATGTGCGTTTAGAAAACTTGACCCAGGCTGAGCGAAATCTAATGTACGAAGTTCGGGAATTTGCCAGATTTCGAAGACTATTCTATTTGGATGTATCGAGTAGTTATCTGAGGTTGTTATCCCAAGTTCAATCGATACGCAATGCCGAGGCAAATCTCGAAAGTCTGCGTTTGAATTTGGTCGAGCATCAGGAACTGCTGTCGTTGAAAATGGTGGCCCAGATCCAAGTGGACCAAGTTTTCCAAGACTACCAAAATGGTCGTCTATCGTTATTGGCTGCCCAACAAGGCTTAGCTTCGTCGCTCGATCAGTTCAAATTTCTTCTCGGATTACCAGCTTGGACGCCCTTGAAGATCGACGAGTCCATGCTGCAACCATTTACACTCCAAGACTACCGCTTGATCGAATTGGAACAGCAAACTCAGGGACTCTACCTGAGTCTGTTGCAATATCTACCACCACAGTTTGCTGATCGACAGGTTTTGTTGGACGCATTCGACAAATATCGCCTGCTTCACAGCGAAGTGCTGAAAGTATTCCCGGAGATCCTCGATGAATTCAAGCAACTTAAAGGTCAAATCGAGCAGGCACGTGCGAACGTAAACAACGAGGATGACAAATTCGACTTGGAACAGCAACATTCATTAGTCGCGCGTATTGAAGGTCGTATGCAAGAATTGCAGACCACTTTTGATCGACGCGACGAATCGGACGACAAATTGCTGGGGCGAATCCAAGCTTACGATCCCAAGGGTGGCGCTAAAAACGTTGTGCCTGCTCCTGGACAAGGCGATTCGACTGCGATAGCAGAAAAAAGTGACGCGGAACTAACGTGGGAAGCGATTCGGCAGGCTATCGGTCGCGACCTGCGAGAAGAAATTGCCGAACTGACGATTGCACAGACCCAAATCAGGCTGTTCCTGATTTCTGTTGAGGCAGTTCAAGTCGACGAGCGAGCGGCGATTAACTTCGCTCAGCACAATCGCCTCGATCAAATGAATCGTTTGGCGCAAGTTACCGATGCGTTTCGCAAAATCGAAGTCGCCGCTGATCTGTTGCAAAGTGAATTGAATGTCAGTGGACAAGTTGCGTTGGGGACGGACCCTAGCAAAGACAATGCGTTTCGCTTTGATTCATCTGCGAACTCGTATCGCGTTGGCGTGCAATTTGACGGGCCTTTGAATCGATTGAACGAACGCAATATCTATCGCGCCAGTCAGATTGCCTACCAACAGTCTGCGCGTGAGTTTGTCTCTGGCAAAGATCGCATCGCCAACGAAGTGCGATCTGCACTGCGAGACCTGAACCTGCGTAGGTTGAATTTTCAAATTTCACGCCAACAGTTGGTAGCGGCTACTCGACAAGTTGACGAAGCCCAAATTGCACTGCGCACCGCCACACAATCCAGTACCAACCTGACGCGCGACTTGCTGCAAGCATTGCAAGGCCAACTAAATGCCAAAAACAACCTAATTTCCAACTGGATCGATACGAAAATCGCAAAAATCCGTTTGTACGTGTTTATGGAACTGCTCTACTTAGATGATAATGGTGTCTGGTTCAATGAGTCCGATTCGTTAAACGGATTGGCGGGGATGGTATTCAGCGAAGATTATTTTCCGCCGCCCGAATTGGGATTGTCTGTCCATTCGAGTTCCACAGTGGCTGTCGGTGGCGGTCAGGAAACTCCATCAAGCACAAACGCCAGCGACTCTGCGAACCATGAGGATTTGAAGACCGGCATGGATGCGACGGTTGGGGAATATCCAACAATCAGAATTGCGCAGCCATTGCAACAGGGTCCATTCGATGAGTCCGGTGTCACAGGAACCAACTTCTTTAGCCCCAATCGATCGCCCATCGGCGTGGTCGAATCAAGATAGGGGTTCCCGACCTTCCTGGCTCAAACGCGTGCTAGGTGTCGTGATCAAAACAATCATGTTCGCCGCCTTGATCGCCGTGGCGGCCATCGGCTCGATACTTGCGTTTGGTCAGATGAGCCCAAACGAAGCAAAAACGTCCGAGGCAGGAAGTTACTCGGTCCAGCGCCGCACTGTCGATGACACCGTAGTCGAACGTGGAACTCTCGAAAGCAAGAACACAGTCCACGGTCGTTGCGAACTTCCAGGTTGGGAAAACAAGATTATCAAGCTGGTCGCCGAAGGTACATTCGTCAAAAAAGGAGAACTAGTCGCCAAGTTGGAGGCTGACAAGATTGACCAGCAAATTGCTCAAAAGAAAGTGGCTTTGAATGAAGCACACGGGAAACTCGCACAAACCAAACAGGAGCTGGCAGTCCAGCTCAACAAAGGTGAGAGCGATATTGCGACAGCGGAATTGGAATTGAAACTTGCGGAGTTGGATCTAGAAAAATATCGGGACGGGGATTTCGTCGCTGAGAAAACCGAACTCGAGCGATTGATTGCTGAAGGACAAGCACAATTGGAGAAAGTTAACGACGATCGTCGGAATATCGAGGTCTTAGTAAAAAAAGGTTACCGTTCACCAGAGCAGCTCAGCGAATTCAAACTTAGGGAGAGTAGTTACAAGTTTGCAGTGGATCGAGATCAGCAAAAGTTACGAGTGTTAGAGAAATACGATCACAAGCGCAAATTGACAGAGTTTGACGCAAAAGCCAAGGAAGCTAAACGCAAACTCAATCGAGCTAAGACGACTGCGGATGCTGAAAAACAGAAAGCGGAGTCAGCCATCTCTAGCGCTCAAAATGCGGTTTCGCTTCACGAAAAAGAACTAAAGGATTTGGACAACGTGCTGGCAAAGAGCACGTTGTTGGCACCTCAGGACGGTACGGTCGCCTATGCTAACCAACCTTGGTACGGTCCTGAGGACCGAATTCGTGAAGGAGCATCCGTGCGCCAACAACAAGATATTTTCTACTTGCCCGACATGGCCAATATGCAAGTGCGGGTCAATATTCACGAATCGGTGGTCAATCGTGTCAAAATAGAGCAGACTGCGTCAATCCGCTTGGATGCCTTTTCAGATATCAAACTAAAGGGCAAAGTCACTTTCGTGGCCGAATTGGCAGCTAGCAGTTACTCAAATACTAAAAACTACGATGCATTGGTGATCATTGAAGACATTCCAGCAAACTTGGCACTCAAACCTGGCATGACTGCCGAAGTTGAAATCATGGTAGGTACATACACTGACATCGTCGCCGTCCCGGTGGGAGCGGTGACCGAACACTTTCAACAGACATATTGCTACGTGGAGGTGGGATCGAAATACGAGCGACGATCCGTAAAGATCGGGCGCATTACCCATTCATTTTTTGAAATTGTGGAGGGATTAAATCCAGGTGACAAAGTTGCCTTGGACGCGTACCAACGTGGTACAGCAGATTTTGCCGCTGCTGAACGCGAGGCCAATGCCAAACGTTCGACGCCCGCTGCCACGCCCAAAAAAGGAAACGGTTGATGTCCAATCGACTCCTGGTGCGTTGGGCAGGCATGGTACGCATGTCGATTCGCAGCGTGATGATGCATAAACTCCGTTCCTTCCTGACAATTTTAGGGTTGGTATTTGGCGTGGCTAGTGTCATCGTCATGCTGGCGGTGGCTGAAGGAGCCAGCCAGGAATCACAACGTCAAATTGCTTCGTTGGGTATCAACAACGTAATCGCTCGCAGTGCCAAGCCGGCTGCCGATTCTCAGCCAATTAACTTCCGATCGTTCGAAATTCGCTATGGGCTTACCTATTACGACTTGCGACGAATCCGCGAAACGCTTGCATATGTTGTGCGCGTCACGCCACTGAGAGAGTTTCCCGAAGAAGCTCGTTATGGTCAGGGAGTAATGGACGTGCGATTAGTGGGCGTTCATCCAAGTTATTTTCAAACAAACCGCTTGGAAATTGCTCGTGGAAGGTTCTTGGAACCGGCGGACATGGATGGTGTCCGCAATGTATGCGTCATCGGTGAATCAGTCGCGTTAGAAGTATTTCGAGGTCTGTCCCCCTTAGGCAAATCATTGCAAATTGGCAATGAACAGTTCTTTCGCGTCGTCGGGGTTTTGAAATACCGGACACCATCGGCTGGAGTTGGATCGAGTCTGGCCGCACAGGATCTCAATCGAGATGTCGTCATTCCGTTAACAACCGATCGCAGTCGAATCGGCGATGTTTTGGAAAAACGCGAACAAGGGAGCTTCAAACGCGAGCGATTGGAGTTGAGCCAAGTGACCATCGAGGTGCAATCGAAAGACGACGTTAAAGCGACGGCTGCGGCCCTACAAGGTTTATTATCTAAATATCATCCGAAACAAGATTTCCTGATTACTATTCCGCTCGACCTGCTCGAACAGGCGCAGGCTAGTCAGCGCATCTTCAATTTCGTGTTGGGAGCAACAGCGGCCATATCTCTCCTGGTTGGTGGAATTGGGATCATGAATATTATGCTAGCCAGTGTCAGCGAACGGACCCGAGAAATTGGAATTCGACGCGCTTTGGGAGCCAAGCAATCAGATATTGTGTTGCAATTTTTGGTCGAGACGACAACCCTTTCGTTGCTGGGAACCGGAATCGGATTATGCCTGGGATTAGGAGCTCCGCGATTGGTGGCCTATCTGTCCGGCATGGAGACGATCGTGACGCCATGGTCGATTATTGCCGCTGCCGCAGTAGCACTGTTCGTCGGAGTTTTATCGGGAATTTATCCCGCTCGACAAGCCGCTCGCATGGACCCGATTGAAGCGCTGCGCAGCGTTTGACTTCTGCTCGGCCGTTAAGCCAAGATAGCCTCGATTGGATTACCACCACGAGCGATTGGGTAAGGCCGACCTACATGGTCATGTACAATCATGTGAGGATCGATACCCAGCAAATGGTAAATCGTGGCGACCAATGCCGATGGATGCACTGGATCTGCGGCTGGGTAAGCGGCATATTTGTCTGTAGAACCAAACACCATTCCAGCCTTGATGCCTCCTCCAGTCAGTAAGCTAAAACCGCATTGTGGCCAATGGTCTCGGCCAGCTCGCCCGTTTACTTTGGGCGAACGCCCCATTTCACCCATCACGATTACAAGTGTTGAGTCGAGCAGTCCACGAGATTCGAGGTCGTTGATAAACGCCGGATAGATCTTGTCTAACACCGGTAAGTTATGGTTTTTCAACATCGAAAAGTTATTCTCGTGCATGTCGTAAGCGTGGCCGTAGTGTCGGAAAATCTCTTGATGCACGCTGATGAAAGGAACCCCAATTTCGACCAATCGCCGCGCGACGATCATGCTTGAGCCGTACAGATTGCGACCGTACGCCTCGCGAACACTGGCCGGTTCCCGCGATAGATCAAACGCATCGCGAGTCTTGCTGGAAGTTAACATGGCATACGCCCGCTGCTGAAAGCCCTCCAGCCGATCCAAAACCCCGGAACGCGTCGCGCTACGAAAGGTATCGTCGAGTTTTTGTAGCAGGTTGCGCCGACCACTGAAGCGATCGACGGTCATCTCGGGTTGGTAATCCAATCCTGGCAAAAACGGTTCGCCGATCGGCATGACCGGATCGTAGTAAATCTGTTTCGGTTCACGATCGAATTTTGGGTCACATAAAGAAAACAAAGGATCGTATTGGCTACCCAAAAAACCTCCATAAGGACCGCCGCGCCGATAACCGTTTTGTCCTGATCCAGGAAAACAGGGCAGGCAAACAGCACCGGGGATCTCGGCAGTTCCCAGCCCCATGTACTGGCAAATCGCACCTATATCTGGCGGATCCGTTTTCTGAGCTTGCATTTTGGGATTTGCATCCGTGAAGCCAGTCATGATGGCCAGCGGGTCGTGAGAATTGTAATTATGCGAAATCGTGCGTATCAAACACGCCTTGTGCATCAACTTGGCAATGTTCGGAAGGTGTTCACAAATCTGAACGCCGGATAATGAGGTGGATATCGGCTGGAATTCGCCGCGCACCTCGGCCGGAGCTGAGGGTTTTAGATCAAACATATCCATATGGCTGGGACCACCCAGCAGGTTGAACAGCACGACCGAGCGCACGCGGCGTTGGTGCGTTAATTGTTGGCCAGTCTCAGCGCGCAACAGATTTGTTAACGTGAGTCCTCCAAAAAGTGAAAGACCACCTACACGCATTAGTTCCCGACGAGTTGTGCCATCACACAGACGCGAACCGTTTCCTAGAACGCTGAGCATCGAGCTTCTCCCCTGGATTTGTTGAGACACAAATAGTGTATCATGCCCCTCTCAACGATTCATCAACTATGAAGTGCGTCATGCCGTACAACTGAATAAATATCACTATCCGTGTTTCGACTACATACCGTTATTCTGTCGACCCTTTATTGACTGTGACTGCGATATGCATATTGAATCCATCGACTTTTTCTACCTAGCCATGCCAGAGATTCTAGATATTGGAGATGGAAGTCAAGACGCATTGCTGGTACGCATCCGGGGTGGCGGTTACGAAGGTTGGGGAGAATGCGAAGCAGCACCGCTCGTCTCAATCGCCAGTCTCGTTTGTCCGATGTCCCACAGTGCTTGCAAACCTGTGCAAGCCTCAGTTTTGGGGCAGCCTTTAAACGACGTCGCAGATATTCGGCGTATCAACAATTTGGTGCGCACCAACTGCCTCGATCTGTTACAAGCCGATCATACGCTATCGGGTATCGATATTGCGCTGTGGGATTTGTTGGGAAGGTACAAGCAAGAGCCGGTGTGGAAATTGCTTGGATACCGCCAGTCTTACGCTAAGACTCCATATGCATCGGTCTTATTTGGTGATACAGCTCAAGAGACTCTCGTCAAGGCGCGGCACATTCGCCAAGAGGGATTTCAAGCTGCGAAGTTCGGTTGGGGCCCGTTTGGTGCTGGCGATTTAGCGTTGGATGTTGAACAGTTGCATGCTGCGCGAGAAGGATTAGGAAGCGAGGGGATTCTCTTGGTTGATGCAGGTACGGTTTGGAACACCGACGTCGTTGCAGCTCGTCGCCGACTGGATGCTTTGCGAGAAACCAAAGCGACTTGGCTGGAAGAACCGTTTGTGTCGGGAGCATTAAGTGAATACAAGTTGCTTTCCCAAACCAGCGCTCCGGTGGGTCTGGCAGGTGGAGAAGGTTGCCACAATTACCACATGGCCAAACACATGATCGATCTAGCGGGGTTGAAGTACGTACAAATCGATGCTGGGCGAATCGGCGGAATCACCACCGCCAAAGATGTTGCCGACTACGCGACGAGTCAGGGCGTGACATATGTAAATCACACCTTCACTTCAAATCTGGCTCTGTCTGCGTCACTTCAACCTTACGCAGGTAATGAGGCCGACAAGATTTGCGAGTTTCCAACAGAGCTCAAGTCACTGGCAGTGGCGATTACGAAATCAAAACTCAATCGCGATTCCAGCGGCTTTGTTCGTGCTCCAGATGAGCCCGGTCTTGGTGTAGAAGTGGATGTCGACGGAATTCGTCCTTATCTGGTCGACACTGAGATCCGAGTAGCAGGTCGCGTCTTGTACCGGACGCCACAGCTTTAATGTGCACGTTCAGACGCGATCACAAGCCAAGATGACCAACATAATTTGCCGAAAGAAGCTGTAGAATTCGTCTGTTAGACTGTGCGTCAACCAACTTTCGACAGTACTAGACCTTGAACATTATTCGATGATAATGTCCATGTTCGAATTGGATTTTTGAATAGCGATAGTAACTGAACCTTTGGAGACACTTATGTCCGCTCGCTGTTGTTTGTTCGTATTAAGCGTCGCGTTGTGGATGACCGCTTCCGTTCAAGCTGTGGACGGTGCCAAATCACTGTTTAATGGCAAGGACCTGACCGGCTGGAAGGGGAATCCCGAGCTTTGGAGCGTCAAAGATGGTTGCATTACGGGTACCGTCGGAAACGTACCATTGAAATTCAATACGTTCTTAGTTTGGCAGGATGGCGAAGTCGCCGACTTTGAACTTGAGCTCGATTACAAGATGGTCGGCAACAATTCCGGTATCCAGTATCGTAGCAAGCTGATCGATGCTGAAAAAATTATTGTGGGGGGATACCAGGCCGATATCGACACCAGTAAAGATGGAAAGCCGCCTCGGTATTCTGGAATTAATTATGAGGAAAAAGGCAGAGGCACCATGGCCGAACGTGGCCAACGGACCACGGTTTCTGCGGACGGTAAGAAACACCCTGTCAAATTCGCGGAAAGTGATGACTTAGCCAAGCACATCAAGGTTGAAGACTGGAATCATTACAAGATTGTCGCCAAAGGAAACGTGTTAAGCCATTACATCAACGGCCATTTAATGTCCGAAGTGATTGATAATCAAGTTGAAAAAGCTGCAACAAAAGGAGTGCTCGCTTTTCAAATTCACGTTGGTCCGCCGATGGTAGTGCAGTTCAAAAACATCTTTTTGAAGGAATGGAAATAACGTTGGGGACGGCCCCAAATCTGTTTCAAGATGCAATTGGCTTGTAAGGCGAGATTTGGCGTGCCACCGTGTACATTGCACACTGCCGCTCGCCAAGGTTTTCGGACCAGTGTAAACATGCGTGGCATCGGCTGAACGTGGGAATTTCTGCAAATCCATGTAGGGGGATTGTTCATTGCCCTCGACGACAGGAACAAAAGAAACTACAATCCTTACCTTCAACTTTCGCAAGGACTGTTTTGGCTCTGTTTTGTAAGTAAGCAGTGTATCGAGCCATTGAGGCTGGAAGGGCATATGTACGCAATTTTTGTGGATGGTAGTCGGCAATATCGAGTGGAACCCGGTCAAAAGCTGGACATCGATTTTCGTCTTTCGGCAGTGACCGGTGACAGTATCGAATTCGATAACGTCTTGGCGGTAGGTGGCGACGAGGGCTTGAAATTAGGAACGCCGTCCGTTGCGGGTGCTAAAGTCGTGGCCAAAGTTATCGGCATGGAGCAAGGTGAAAAGTTGTACATCCAAAAGTTCCGCCGCCGCAAAAACTCAAAACGGCGTACTGGCCACCGCCAGAAATACACTCGCGTCCAAATTGATACAATCAATTGCTAGTGCTCTATCACTGCTAAGAACGAGGGCTCGGGGGAGAGCGAGGTTCCTACCGAGTTGCTTCTGAATTGACTCAGCAGCAGGTACGCCCTCACGTTCCCTAAAATTAAGCTGCGACAAAAGCACTAGTTTTGAAAACAGAGCGTCCCGTCTCGGGGAATTGCGGTCTGTTGTTGCCGAGACCGGGTTAAGTGTGACGCGGTTGTCTCAACTGCTTGCAAACAATTGGGGCAATTTTTCTATACTGATCCGGCACGGTCCTAAGGGAATAGGTACCGATAAATTACTCGTGTAGTTTTCGGTAGAGAATCATTTAGGGTCACCGGCTTGAACCCAAGCCTCATTAAATGCTGCATGTTTCATGCTTTTTCCAGCTTCAACGAAGTAGCTGTACACCGCGTGAATCGTTCCGTCCCGTCCTTGTATCACAGCCGGATAGTGGTAGGAGCCCTGAGTTGTAGATTCTAAGTGTCGGGTCCAACGCCATGTACGACCTTCATCATCTGAAATCGAAACAGCCAATTTATTGCGTCCTTCAATGGTATCGTTGTAGACCAACAACCAATGACCATTGCTGAGCCGTACTCCGTCGACGCCAGCGCCGGGATTCGGTAACTCGCAGGCACCAACAGGGCCCCAGGAAATTCCATCGTCTTTAGATTCGCATGTACGAATTCTGTCTACGGGGCCGTTTTCACGCATATAGGCTACTAATGTTCCATCATTTTTCCGAAGTACCGCAGGCTGTATTCCACCAAAGCTGATCAATGGCTTGCTGGCATACCAAGTCGCCCCGTCGTCGTCACTGATTGCCATCAAGGAACACGAAAATGTATCGGAATAGAGGGGCAAAAGGATTCGGCCACTTGGCAAGACCGTGGGTTTGCATCTTGGCTGCCAACCGAGACGCTGGTACAACTTCTCACCCAATCGCTGACGCACTACTTCCAAAACTTTGGCTCGGTTTTCATCGATGTGAGATTTATATTTTTCAATCACCTGATCCAAAACCGCAGAAGCCTCGGCTTGAAAGTCTGCTGGCTTTAGGAAAATGGAATCCTCTCGAGTCCATTTCGGAGGACCGGCTGCTAGAAAATCGTCTGAGACTTTGAACCTGGTAATACACGACTCCCATGTATTTGCCAGGATGATTGGCCAGAAAAGCCACAGGCGTTCGTGCCGATCGATCATCATGGCTGTGTTACAGTCTGGAAATTGAGGATGATCCGCCATGAGGAAAGCCGGGCTCCACGCTGACTGCCCCTTGACGAGTCGCGATCCATAGACCGCTACGTCATCGGCCGATCGCTCACCCGATCCTCGATACCACGAAACCAGCAAGTCGCCATTCGAATACTCGACAATCCCCGGAGCATGGTTGTGTTTGGCATGGAGAGGAAAAACCAACTCCGCAGAGAATTGAGGCTCTACGGCAAACAATGCTGGAGTGCCAAGAACGCTCCATAAAACAATTGGATTCAACAAGACAACTGAAGCAATAGAAATTTTCACGAGGGCCTCGACAAGATAAGGGGACCACTACTCACGCTGACTTTTACACTCTCCACCAAAGCCGAACGGCGATTATAACGAGTTTTTTCTATGGCGAGTACTTTAACCGTCAGGAGGAAAGTCGGTAGAGTGAAAAAACTGAGCGAACCCTTCGTGGTAAGATATTTATCGGAAAATCACTGTGAGATTGGCGATGGCGGACGGTGGCCGTGAACAAATGACTGCACCTGAAGTGGATTGTGCCGAGTACACGTTTTGCATATCACTTTCTTTGCCCTTGCTCAGTTGCAAGTACTCGCCACAGCCGATTTCATGGCCAGTGTTCAGTTTTAGCGGACGCAGATCGAAGACTCCCGAAATCTAAAGCTGCTCGAGAATTCCCAAAGTGCGAAAGTCACCATTAATGCAAAAAACGTTGAGCGATATTGAGCTGAGCGGGCCGCAGTCGCCTAGATATCTGATCGACTTTCATCCAAAGCGATTGCCTCACTTTTTTACGGATGTGTTGGTCATCGGCGGTGGATTAGCAGGATTACGAGCCGCGAATGAAGTGGACTCTCGCTTGCAGTGCTTGGTTGTGACGAAAGATGAGATTTATGAGAGTAACAGCAATTATGCGCAAGGGGGCATTGCCAGCGTGTGGGATTCGGCCGATCGTTTCGAGGATCACGTCAAAGACACGCTTACTGCTGGAGGCAGTTTATGCGACCAGCAGATCGTGGACTTAGTCGTGCGTGAAGCACCTCAGCATGTAGAGGAGTTGATCCACTGGGGAACGCAATTTGATAGTCACGAAGGTGCATTGATGCTGGGTCGCGAGGGTGGTCACAGCCATCAGAGAATTGTCCACGCGCTTGGCGATGCGACTGGCAAGGAAGTCATGCGAGCTGTGATTGCGCGCACGCGCCAGCGCGCCAACGTACAGATCTGGGAGAAAACCTTCACCATCGACCTCCTTGCCAGCGACGGCGAGGTGCGCGGTGCATTGGTGATGCGAGAATATGGATCACCTTTATTCTTATGGGCCAAACAAACCATCTTGTGCACCGGAGGATGCGGTCAAGTTTATCGCGAGTCTACCAATCCGCGAGTGGCAACCGGCGATGGTCATGCGCTGGCCTACCGAGCTGGCGCAAAGCTGCGCGACATGGAGTTCATGCAATTCCATCCAACTGTTCTGTACATTGCAGGCAGCTCACGCACGCTGGTTACCGAAGCAATACGCGGGGCTGGTGCTCATTTGGTCGACTGCCACGATTTCCGTTTTATGAACGATTATGACTCTCGTCTCGAATTGGCACCTCGTGACGTTGTTAGTCAATCGATCGTCACGCAGATGGAAAAAACCCAGCATCCTTGTGTTTATTTGTCGCTCAAACATCTTGATGCGAATAAAGTGCGTGAGGAATTTCCCGGTTTCGCTCGCGCATGCAATCAGTTTGGCTTGGACATTACGCGCGATCCGATTCCGGTGCGTCCAGGAGCTCACTATATGATTGGGGGTGTCGTAGTCGATCATTTGGGAAGAACTTCGATACCTGGATTATGGGCAGCAGGCGAGGTTACCAGTTCAGGTCTCCACGGTGCCAATCGTTTAGCGTCTAACAGTTTATTAGAGGGATTGGTTTTTGGATCGCATACCGGTCGCGCTGCATCAGCTCAAGCTTTTGCGCATAACCACGAGTATCGCGTGCTGCCGATCGAGAACTTGCGGAACACGTCTCCTCGCCAATCGCTGGATATTCCCGACATCCGCAATTCGCTACAGAGTCTCATGTGGCGCCTGGTCGGTGTCCAGCGTCGGGCCGATCGACTCGAAGAAGCGCTCCACGCGATTCGCTCGTACGCCCGCTATGTCCTGCCGCATTCGTTCGATTCGATAGCGGGCTGGGAACTGCAAAATATGCTTACCGTCGCCCACTTGATGACTGAAGCTGCTTATCGTCGAACAGAGTCACGTGGGGTACATTTGAGAACCGATTTTCCGGGGATCAACGAACAGCAGTGGCAAAGGCACTTGGTATATCAAGTGCCCTAACGAGTCTGCGTTCCGTTTCACACCACAACGCTGAACTACGCTACTGGTCGCAACTGCGACACAGGGACGTAATATTTTCGGTAACGCTTGCCGTCCCGGTATAGCTCTCCTCGTGAGTCACATACCAACACGGTCGCGCGGCGCGTAATTCGGTTCACACTGCCAATATACGGGCGTCCTTCGAATTCGAATGTTACCATTGAACCCACACGAATGTTGAATTTCTTAGCCGCTCGCTCTTGTTGCGTGATCAATTCATGTCGATGTTCACTGTGCGAGAACAATCGGTGCGCAATTCCTTGAAAGCGAGGTGCTGCACAGCAACTATCGTCCCAAATCAACATTTCTGACAAATGCACCAACTCATGCTCCAAAATCCGCTGCATTGCTTGCAAGCGATTTGAGCAGGAAATCCCCGTAACTCGAATCGGACGTTGCAGGTCACTGAAGGTCTGAAACAGTAAAGTGGATGACAATGCAATTTCGTAAGTTACATGCAATTGCCCGGTTGCTGGATTGCGGGCAGTCGTGCGAATCGTTTTGCCTCCGGCACTCGTCATGCGACTCGACCAGCGAAAGCTGATGCCAAACGTCCTGGCAAATGATAGCAAACGGCCTTGAAAAAAAACTTCGTCATACAATTCAGCCATCCGCCTCAAATCGGCTGACGAAACCGCTTGAAAATTGGGCGCATCCATACACTTGGAACTAGAAAGAACTTCACCTCCAATTTGCTCACACAACGAAACACGTTGTACGTAAGGCAACTGGGCAGTTGTAATGATCGAGTGTAGTTTCTCTCTTAGCGAATTCGATTGAACAGAGTTCATTCCTATAATCCCTGCGCAGAATAAACTATTTTTCCGCGATTATTGTAACTATCCGCAAAAATCGCAAGCGAGATACCGGCAACCCGAAACGAAAGCCAGCCTCAGGGGTCGCGCGTCCCCCATCGCTATTTTGCTACCAACTAATTTGCGAACGAGCTTCGTCACGCTGCGAATCCATAATTTGAGGAATCCGATTGCGTTCGTGTCCGCACGGAGGTCTCTACCGCGTTGACGCTGGATGTTTGACAGCGTAGCTTGAGATGCCTTGGCTTTCCCCTCAATACCCGCGATTCATGATTCATGGCCGCCGTAACACAAATCCTCGCGCAGATCGAATCCGGTGATCCGTCGGCAGCGGACAAGCTGTTGCCATTGGTTTACGATGAGTTGCGAAAACTGGCGGCAGCCAAATTGGCTCACGAGCGGCCTGGACAAACTCTACAAGCAACTGCCTTGGTCCATGATGCATACATGCGACTCGCCGACAAAACAGTGCCACAGCAGTGGGACAATAGTCGTCACTTCTTCGCGGCTGCGGCTGAGGCGATGCGACGAATTCTGATCGAACGAGCGCGACAGAAACGCAGCTTGAAAGGTGGTGGCGAATTCCAGCGTTTAGAACTTGCGGAAATCGAACCGGCCGTGTTGCCACTAGCTTGCGACGACCTCTTGGCTCTCGACGAAGCCATGAACAAGCTGGCTGAACTACACCCTCGCAAAGCCGAGTTGGTCAAGTTGCGATTCTTCGCGGGTCTGACGACCGCCCAAGCCGCCCAGACGCTTGGCGTTTCGGTCTCAACTGCCGAAAACGACTGGACCTACGCCCGCTCTTGGCTGCGACTGGAAATGACGG
>CAZVBC010000129.1:4474-17199 GCA_964625155.1 uncultured Pirellulaceae bacterium | reverse complement strand
TAACACAACCAATATTTCGTGCATATATCCGTGTAAGAACCTGTGGGTTCGCTTACTGCGTTTGGAAACTTATTGTCGCGGTTCAACTCTAACTAATTCCAGCAACGCCATATCGGCAGACTCAGCGCAGTATCTCATCCCACAAGCAATTCTTGTTCTCCTGCGCTGGGAATTTGACGCTTGAGAAAATTGATGCTGAGCATGGCCGCCAGATTCAGTCTGAGTTCAACACAGAGGCTCGTTGCATGTCACTCGCTCCATATGAAACCCGACAGCAGTTCACAATCGCGGTTGAATCCAAACTGCTCGCCGAGCCTGCGGCGCTCTTTGCGCTTTCCGCACAAAACGATGTATCGATCAGTACATTTAAATCGCCGAGTGCGCGGGGAATCAAGAAAACCTAGAGCCACTCCCCAAAGTTCCGTGGCCAACCCAAGCTACTAAAACGGCAAAATGGCAAAGCGTTGGCAAGGAAGTTCTCTTGATTCATAACGGGAAAAACCGTTACAACCAATCTCCAATTGTTAAGTTGCATTATCAGGAAACCAACGATGCGATGAAAATCGCGCAAGGCAGGAGGCCTTGAAAGTGCTGGTTATCGCGTGTGTTGGCCTCAGTTTATCGATATGGACTCAGCTCGATTTGCAGCGTGACCGGCAATTGTCGGGTCAAACACGCCCTGATAGCGTTCGGGCTTCTGTTCGATTAGCTGGCCAATTGCGTCAACAGGGAAAGTATCCTCAAGCATTACAGATACTCGCCGAGATTCCTGTAGAAAGTCTTTCGGCTGAATTGCGGGCGCGGCACTGGTTGGAAATTGCAAAGTGCCACAGTGATTTGGGGCAAAGTCAACTAGCGCAGCAGGCTGCTGCGGAGATCGATCTCCAGTATTTGCGCGACGATGAAGCTGTGGTGGCTGACTTCCTGGCTGTTGAGCTCGCGCTGTTGAATAAGGAATATGACCGAGCGGAATTAGCGCTGCAGCGACTGGAGCAACGGCTACGATCCGATGAAAGGCAAACTTGGGCGGCAGTGGTGTCGCTGCGTCGCGTCGAGTTATGGCTGGCTGAACGCAAGCCGAATGATGCGATTGGCGAGGCAGAAAAAGCGTTGCGAGATTTTCCGGATTTCGATCAGCGCTGTGAGTTGCGTTATCTGCTAGCGCGTGCAACGATTGCGAGCGCACAATTCGAACGAGCGCGTGAACAATTGCGTGTGGTGATCGCCGACCCGATCGCCATGCGCACCACAATCGCAGCAAAATCACAATGGTTGTTAGGGGAAACGCATTTGTTGCAAAAGCAATATGGGCAGGCAATTGTCGAGTATTCACGCATCGAAGGCTATGGAGCAGTAGCTCCTTGGGATTCTCTAGCCGAGTTACAAAAGGGGAAGTGTCATGAGCATCTTGGTCAGCGTGAATTGGCAATATCGTGTTATCGACGAGTCACTCAACGTTTTCCCAACAGCGATTCAAGCCAGCATGCCAATGAGCGTCTTAAGGTACTTGGCCAATGAAACGTGCGTTTTCTCTGAGGTCTTTGGCGAGTGATCCTCGTACCTGACAAGAAGGTAAATCAAGTTGCGTCTCGATGGTCCCAATTACGTCGATTTGTGGCATCGAACTAGTGGATGCGGAATAAATTACAAATGAACCGAAAAGTAGTTTTGTTTATCGTTTCGTGGTCGCTGGCAACAGCTATCTCGCAGGATTCGATGGGGCAGAATCCTGGGGCCATTCCAACTCAGTTCTCTCAGGCGAATCAACTCCCTAATATGCGCATTGCTACAAACCCGCAAGTATCGCGGGCCGGAGTGAGTGGGAATGAAAGTAGTTTGGCTGATAGCGGAGTCGCCCAGCTCGCCACACGTGATACGAGTACACCGGAATCCGACAAGAACGGTACAGATTTGCAGACAGCCTCAATTCCGATGAAAGACCTGATCGGAATTATTCGGCAAGGTGGTGTACTGATGCTGCCAATTCTGGCGTGCTCGTTTGTCATGATGGTATTTGCCTTCGAGCGAGCGATTTTTCTGCGACGCAACCGAGTCATCCCCAAACCTTTTGTGCGTGGAGTCATTGAGCAGCTTGAGCAGCAGCAACTCGACCGCGAAGAAGCGTTGTCGTTGTGCAACGACAGCGGCAGCCCGATTGCTCAAATTTTCTCCTCCGCATTAAAGAAATGGGGACGTCCTGCGGTCGAAGTGGAACAAGCAGTGATGGATGCTGGCGAGCGGGTTACCCATCAATTGAAAAAGTACTTACGTCTATTCAGTGCGATCAGCAATCTAACACCGCTGTTGGGCTTGCTTGGGACAGTTCTCGGGATGATCGAAGCCTTCAATTCGATTGCATCTGCCGACGCGATGGGGCGCCCTGAGTTGCTGGCTGGTGGCATTGGCCAAGCGTTGTTGACCACTGCGGCTGGATTGTTGGTCGCCATTCCAGCTTACGCCGTGTACGCGTTCTTTCTTGGACGGGCTGATAAATTGATCATGGAGATGGATACCTTTGCCCAGCAATTAGTTGAGCTGATCAGTGCTGAAGGCCTGCAGGAAACTCAACGTTCGCGCGGTCGTTCACGCAGTCGAGCAGCTTAGCAGAAGTATATTGGAGCCAAGGCCATGCCACTGAAGACTTCGATCTCTGAAGAATTGCCAAGTGTGAATCTCACGCCGATGATAGACGTCGTTTTTTTGCTGATCATTTTCTTCATGGTTGGGACAAAATTCACGGACCCAGAACGCCAGATCGGAATCAAACTGCCAGCGGTCGCACCACCTGGAGCCATGATCAGTCCACCTCTCCGCAAGCAGGTCAGCGTTACGAAAGATGGGAATATATTCCTAGATCAACGGCGTTTGTCACCTGATCAGCTTACTGGAGAATTAAAAGCCGTGCGTGGCGAGTATCCAGGTATCGGCGTCGTTGTCAACGGTGACCGCGAGGCAGTTCATGGACGTGTAACAGAGGTATTGGATGCGATTGCACGGGCGGGCATCACGGATCTTTCTATCGGTGTAGGAATAAACCAGTCGCTAATGCGATAACGCATGATACTGATCAATTGGTTAAGCCAAGTTTTTTGGTCCTCTTGGGCATACTTCTGGAGCGGCCGCACGTTTGCGATCGTCCTGGGAGTTGGCTTTGCCGTACTGGCATTTACGCTGTTGATCTTGTCCCGGACTCGCTGGGGGCATACCAAACCACTCACTAAGTGCGTCGTCCTCAGTGTTCTGGCGCATGTTTGGTTAATCATGTATGCGATGGGTAATCGTCTTGTCCTCCCTCAAGGACACCCGCGCGGAAGTGACAGGGCAGTGTACGTAACACTTGATCATGCGTTTGCTGATTTGGCACAAGCGGACTCTGCAGATCAAGACCAGCCTGCTCCAACATGGCAACCTTGGGAAGCACCGGTGCCTTCGCACAAGTTGCCTGTACCTGAATTGATTCCCTTGGAATTAGACGAAGGCGAAGCTACCGCGACGGGCTTGGCATCCAATCCGTCAGAACTCAAAGCCAGCTCAGCCGATTCGCCGCCGACGCTCGCCGATGAAATTACGTTACCGCCGTTACTGGATGTTAAGGACTCCAAGCTCACTCAGTCAAATTCAATCAAGGATGTCAACGACGACAGGCGGCCGGTTCAGCCGACTGCGAAACCTGATCGGTCGCCAGTTCCGGTAGAGCCACAATCTCAAGCGGATTCGAGCGTGCGCCCAGAGATTGTCGCACTACCTGTTGTGCCGCCAGCACTCGCTGTTGAATCAGCGTTAACGACTCTCAAGGAAACAGCCATCGCGTCGGAGTCTGTTGCCAGCAGCCATGGAAAAACCTCTGAGGTCCGCGAGCCTGCGGCCCCATTTCGACCGGCAGGTGGGCAGCAAACTCCGAACACGTTTTCAGCCAGTTCGCGACAAGCGGCGGCTAATCCTCAGGTCCCTGTAGAATATCAAATGCGACAGGCTCCCAATCGGCTTCAACTAGCCATGCCTTACGGAGCGGATGCAGATTCCGAAGCGGCTGTCGAAAGGGCCCTTACGTTTTTGGCATCGGCTCAATCTCCCGATGGTGCCTGGAACGCCAAACAGTTTGGTGCCGGAACCGAAACTCGAGCTCTAGGTGAAAATCGCTTTGGTACTGGTGATCGCGCGGATACTGGCGTTTCAGGGTTGGCACTGTTGTCATTCTTAGCCGGCGGCCACACGCACAAAGACGGTCAGCATTCATTAGTTGTGCGCCGCGGTTTGGAGTTCTTGTTGCGCGCACAGGCGCCGTCAGGCGATTTGTCTGGTCCCAAGCAAATCGGTCACGAGCCCAGTGTAACCAACGCGAAAATGTATTGTCACGGTATTGCGACCCTGGCGATGGCGGAAGCGTTTGCCATGACGCACGATCCAGCACTACAGCATCCATTGATGATGGCGACTCGTTTTACACTCAGTGCCCAAGATAAACGTAGTGGCGGATGGCGCTATAGGCCCGGTGATCCTGGCGATTTGAGTCAATTTGGATGGCAGGTAATGGCCCTGCGCAGCGCTGAACTTTCTGGTTTACCCATGCAAAGTGAGTCCAGCTATGTCGATGCCAAATCGAGAATGCAGCGTTTCATTGACAGTTGCAGTGCTGGCAAGCACGGTGGACTGGCTCGCTATCGTCCGACGGATGGAATCGCGACTAGCACGATGACTGCAGAAGGACTGGCCTGTCGGTACTTGATGAATTGGCCACTTGGACTGCCTGCACAGCGCGAAGCCGAAGCGATGTTGATGTCCAATTTGCCGGGTGTAGGCCAGGATAACGTTTACTATTGGTATTATGCGACGTTGGCGCTCTTTCAACTGCAAAATGATAGTTGGCGTCAGTGGAATCAGGCGCTCAAAGCCCATTTGCTGAAGACGCAGATTCCATCGTATCAGCCGCAGCCAGGAAGCTGGACGCCCGATGAGCTGTGGGGAGGATACGGTGGCCGTATTTATTCAACTGCCATGTCATGCTTGTGCCTGGAAGTGTATTATCGCTATCTTCCTATGTACCAACGATCCCATCTCGCCCAGGTACCCGTTGCACCCACGAGTCGTTAGGGGCAATGCTGGCAATGTCGAAAAAAGTCGCGATTTTAGCTGATATCCCTGGCCTGCCCGCATGATTTCTATTTACGCATCCCACCATCATCTTGTACTTTATTGACTTCTTTGGATCGATTGTCGCAATGCGGTGCGAATCATGAATGGAATCGGAATCATATTGCTGGGGGCCGTCATTGGTCAAACTCCTGTCTTGCCGTCGTCAGGAACAGATTACGGTTGGCAAGTGGAAAATAACCAATTGACCTACATTCTTCAGATTTCGCCTGAACTTGTCGAGAAGCGGCGTTTAAACCCCGAGCCATTTACCAGCGATATTCCTCGCGAGCTGCAAGGCCGAGTATCGCGCGTGGCGGTGGTTATCGGCAACGTCCAGCTTCCTCGCGATCCACCACTAGAAAAACTCGAGCAACTCTTTCCTCCGGAGTTGCCAAAGTCGCAACCCGATAAAGGTTCGCTCGTTCCCCCTGAGAATCTCAACGCATCCAGGTTCAAGGACGTTGAGCCGGAATTGCATACTATCAGTGGCACCAGTAGCTCTCTAACCGCTACAGCGCCTACGAGTCTCAACGCTAGCGCGTCGCTCTCAGATGATGCCGAAGCCGCAGGGTTCTCGGCAACCAACCTTCTTAGAAACAATCCTGCACCCACCCCGAATTTACTGGCCCAGTCCAATACCAGTCGATTTCAATCAGACGCCCGATCGCCATTGACCAACAGTTTGCCCAATACCAGCAACTTGTCCACGCAAGATCGTTTTGGCAATGATCCCAAGCCTGCACTTTCTCAAGCCGCACCGACAACGCCACCTACGATTCCGCCATCGTTATCTCAACAGCCGTCAACGCTAAATAACTCATCAGCGGGAGGCTTATACAGCCAAGCAGAGCAAGATCGCAGTCGACAGTATTCACAGCAGAATTATTCACAGCCAAATTCGCTCTCGCCATCGAATCAGCTTACACCGTATGCAGGAACAGGCTCAGCTCCCAGTAATATGAACCCGGCACCGGGCTATTCCAGTGCCAGCCAGAACTCGAATACGATGAATTCGATGCAAACTAGAACGCTGCCTAGCGGCCCAAATTACGCGCCGAATTACCCAGCCAATAGTGCGGCGATGATGCAGAATTCGAATGCAGCAGGTTCTTTACCTCAGTCCCAAACCACAACTCTGCCTGGAATGCAACCATTGCCGAACAGCCCGATATCAACGTTTGCAGCTCCTCCTGTGCGGACTGCCAGCAACCCTGCGTACAATTATTCGTCACCAGCCAACCAGTACTATAGTCAAGCGGGCTCAGTCCAGAATCAGGTTGCACCCGGAGTCGATCCTTACACACAGCAGCCCGTGAACTCAGTCTTTCCAAATACGCAATCGCCGTCCCTGGCTAGTTACAATCAACAAAACGTAAATGCTCAAAGCGCTCTGCCGCCTCAAGCTGCACCGCAATATCCTGTCCCCCAGACCACGACAGCGGAAACAACAAGGTTGGCGAGTAATACGTCGTCTGGCAATTCTTTTGCTACGAACACGTTCGCAAGCGGTCGCGATTCAGAACGAAACCTAGGATTTGATGACAACGGCCAGGATGCAAAAAACAGACAAGAACAAGAAGATAAACGCAAAACGGATGAAGGAATTCTCCGAGTCTTTTTCTTGTTATCGTTAGTAGTCAATTTTTACTTGGGTGTCATCATTCGGAAACTGCGCACTCGTTATCGTTCGCTCTTGGCCAGCAGTCGCAGTCAAAATGAATAGCTCGTTTCGTCATAGTTGGACAGCGCCATCATTGATCAAAAGAAACGTTTTTGGCGGTCCCATTAGCCCAAGGCTCTGAAAAATAGCTCGATCCAAGCCTCCACAGAATCTCGTTCCAAGGCTCCACAAAATCTCATTCCAAGGCTCCGCCTTGGAATGTGGTGCACTTGAGGCTCCGCCGGGCGGGACATCTGGTTGACGCATTCCGCTACGATCGTCGATTCCAGATTGGGAGCTTATTTCGCGATTATTCCTTAACCGAGTTCGGGACCGGAACTGACGTGATACGTTTCCGATTCTTCGTTGATTAGTATGCCGTAACCCATACGCAGCAGACTTCTAACAGGTGTGAGCCCAAAGGCACGAGCGATCTCTTGGAGATCTTTCCGTGCGTTTGGAATGTCGATAAATACAAGCTGACCCTGCAGGCAAGCTGCTGCAACATGTAGCAACTCGCTAATCGCGAGGAGCTCGCCGCAGCCTGGCCCCAATTGAACTGCCAAACGCCCAGGACGATTAACCAAGTAACATACAGGTTTGCCGTCATCGTTCCGAGCGATCCAAGGATCGCAGTATGTGAACAATTCTCGCAAGAACTTGGTTCGGTCGGTCCTTGTGGCTTGACGGTCTAAGGCCTGCAAGTCTTTTAGGATTGGTTCTGCTGGTTCTTTGCAGATGTGGTACTTTTGTGGAGAACCCGAGGATGCGCCGATCACTCCGCTCCATCGTGTCAGTTCGAATTGTGGCTGAAATCCAAGTCGTTCGTACACGGGGATGCCAAGTGGCGTGGCATCCAGGCGTACTGACTGGCAGCCTATTTCTAAAGCGTGCTTTAGTCCGGTTTGCACCAAACTGCGACCGATTCCTAATCCTCGCAAGGACTGTTCGACAAGTACCAAGGCCAACCAAGCCACTTGGCCAAAGTCACAGCATACGGTGGTACCTGCCGGTCGTCCTTCCCATCGAGCCATGAGACAACCATCGGCTGCGATGGATAACATTCGTCGCCAATCAACTTCTGTTTGGTTCCAGCCCGCTTGAGCACTCAGGCTCATCGCAAATGGGAGGTCTTGTTCTGTGATGAATCCAAGATTTACGCCATTGGGAGCATTAATTGCAACTGGATCTGACATGAATACTTCGATCGGTGTAATTAATCATCGATTGGAATAGCGAAACTCGACCCTGGTGTAGACTGCGCGAGTGCGTTAGAACAGTTTACGCGTTTCGACTACGTCAGGCAGATGAAAATCGCGGGCAAGTTGTTCATTGCAATAGAAACTCAACTAATGGCACCAGCAAGTATAGCATCAATCTTCTCATGGACTTGGCACACGCGCATTCTAGTAGGTGCCGGTCTGCTCCTGGCACTGCACGCAATAATACGCATTCTCGGACAAGATGGATTGCTGCTGGGTAAGATTCAAGCGGCTAATCTCCCTTTGATTGTAGCGATTGTGTGCGGCGGGACTCCGCTGGTTTGGGATTTGCTGGACAAACTGCGGCGAGGTGAATTCGGAGCCGATTTGTTGGCGGGCATTTCCATTCTGACTTCCCTGGCTTTAGGAGAGTACTTGGCAGGAACCATTGTCGTCATGATGCTGTCGGGCGGGCAAGCCATCGAAGGACACGCGGTCAATAACGCGGCTTCCGTATTGAACGCGTTGGCAAAGAGAATGCCACGCGTGGCACATCGCATGGATGAGACGGGAGTGCACGATGTCGAATTGGAGCTGATCGTACCTGACGATGTCATCACGATTTACCCGCATGAAAGTTGTCCAGTAGATGGCATTGTTACTGCGGGTCATGGATCAATGGACGAATCGTACCTTTCAGGAGAACCTTATCGGGTTCCCAAATCCAAAGGTTCGGCAGTGATGTCGGGCGCGCTCAACGGTTCGGCAGCCCTGACAGTGCGAGTGATTCGCCGCGCAGCCGATTCGCGTTATGCCAAGATCATGCAAGTCATGCAGGAATCCGCACAACAACGACCGGCAGTTCGCCGCTTGGGAGATCGCTTGGGCGCTCTCTATACGCCTCTAGCGCTGATCGTCGCCCTGGTGGCTTGGTGGGCCAGCGGGGAAGTCGACCGCTTCTTGGCTGTCCTGGTGGTGGCTACTCCTTGTCCCTTGTTGCTGGCGATTCCGATTGCCATCATCGGTACTATCTCGTTAGCTGCCAAACGAAATATCATCGTTAAGGACCCGGCCGTTTTAGAGACGCTGGATACTGTGCATACGGCGCTGTTCGACAAGACGGGCACGCTCACCTACGGTCAACCAGCCGTAAGTGAAGTCTTCTTGCGCGGCGGTTGGACAACACCCGAGCTATTATCTTTGGTCGCGTCATTAGAGCAGTACTCAAAACACCCGCTTAGCCAGGCCATTCGAAACTACGCCGACTCCCTGCATGTTCCAGTTGTTACGGTAGACCAGATCGATGAGCTGCCAGGACAAGGGTTGCTGGGTTTTGTCAAAGGCCGAAAGGTGTGGATCACTAGTCGCAAGTTGATCGCTGAACGCTTGCCCGATGAAGTGGCTCTTGTTCCACCGCATGTTGCAGGCATGGAGTGCTTGGTTGTGGTCGATGATGCTTTTGCGGGACTCATTCGGTTGCGCGATGAAATTCGAGCTGACAGTACAAATTTCATCAGCCACTTGCGACCCAAGCATGGTTTCCGGCGACTGTTGTTAGTTTCCGGCGATCGCGAAGAAGAAGTTCGCTATTTAGCCGAGCGAGTCGGTGGCATGGAATTGCATGCCAGCCAGAGCCCGGAAGATAAGGTCGCACTAGTGAAGCGAGAGTCTGTGTACGGCCCAACAATGTTTGTGGGAGACGGTATCAACGATGCGCCAGCATTGGCCGCAGCGACTATTGGAGTCGCGTTTGGTAGTGGTAACGAGATCACTTCGCAAGCTGCGGACATTGTTGTGCTCGACAGTTCACTTTCTCGCGTTGATGAATTGCTGCACATTGGCCAGCGTATGCGCAGAATCATTTTGCAAAGCGTCCTTGGAGGAATGGGGCTGAGCATTTGCGGAATGGGATTCGCATCGGTAGGACTTCTGCCTCCTGTCGTTGGTGCAATTGTCCAAGAGGCGATCGACGTTCTGGCCATTCTGAACGCAGTTAGAGCCTCGTTCGTGCCTGCTGTCCTTACTGATTTTGGAGGGGCAAGTAGAGTGGATGCTGCCTAGTTCCGGGTGCTTTGTTACTGCTTAATTTTAGGGAGCGAGCGCACGAAGCTCCTGCTGAGTCCATTGAGCGGCGGCTCGGTAGGAACCTCGCTCTCAAGTTTGGGCGAACCCTAATTCTTAGCTGTTACCGAGAATTCGTCGTTAGAGTCAGAATGCGGTTCTGCGCAATGGTTGACGCTATATTAATTTGACCAATTTGCACAGTGCCAAATACATTTTGCTCAAACAGAGTGACTTTTCGATAAATTGAAGGAAAATGGGGTTGAAAAAGATTGCAACCCCATAGAATACTGGGAAGCCAATTCAATTTTGTTACCGCATAAAATCGTTTGTTGCATATCCGGGCCGTAGCTCCGCGAGCTCGATCCATCTTGTCACATTTTTCGATTGTTTTTGGGGGAAATATGTTTGTACGGATGAGAAGTAGAAAACGTTGCCCAATAGGATTCACTCTTGTTGAGTTGTTGGTTGTTATCGCAATCATCGGCGTGTTGGTAGGTCTGCTGTTGCCGGCGGTTCAATCGGCTCGTGAAGCGGCCCGGCGAATGAGCTGCCAAAACAATATGAAACAACTTGGTTTAGCGGCTCACAATTTTGAATCCACCTACAAGAAACTGCCACCGGGTCACTTGGGAACAACGGACGCAACCGGAAATCTCAATGTTTCAATTGGCGTCGATCCTAATTGGCAATCGGCTAACACCTGGGTTGGTCACTTAGTTTTTTTGCTCCCATTCATGGAACAGAACAATGTTTATGCTCCCTTCCCAGATCGACGTGACCTCGAACCCAAGAATCATCGTCCTCGCTTCAACTTAGCGACCGTTCCAACCGCCCAGCGTTATCGTTATGAAGCGTGGTGGGGAGTCACCAATAATCCGGATTGCTGGACTGAAGGTAATTATCGGCTGAGCATTTTGCTTTGTCCTTCCGATAACGCCTATTCGAATACTGTGGGCGAGGTGTACGCTTATCAGTTTAGCACTGCGGGTTTTGGACGTGTAACCAGCGGTACGGCAACTCAACCTGATGTCTCTACCGTTGGTCGCACCAATTATCTTGGTGTGGCTGGTCGAATCGGCAAGGCAGTTGTAAACAACTGGGCAACGTGGGCTGGAGTGTTTGACAATCGTTCAGAAACTCGTTTTGGCTCAATCACCGATGGTCTGTCGAATACGCTGATGTTTGGTGAGGTCACGGGCGAATGGACGAGTATCAATCCACGCCGCGGACGAGCTCGATCGATCAGTTGGGCAACTGGTGCGTTGTGTACTGAAGGAATGCGTGCGACGTACGAGACATTCAATAACGGTGATGTTTCAAAACTTTATCGCTTCAGTAGCATGCATCCCGGAAACATTATCAACGTGACGATGGGTGATGGTTCCGTTAAGACATTGTCGCTGAATTTGACTGAAACTGCCCTGTTTGATTTGTCAGGCATGGCGGATGGAGCCATCTCACAAGTACCGGAATAACGGCCTTAAATTCCAAATAGGAGCAGACAATTGAAACTCTTACTGCTGATGTGCAGCCTCGCGCTTTTAACTGTTTCTGGGTGTGGGGCTAGTAACACTGCTACGCTTCCCGATGAAATTGCGCCCAGACCCAAGATGTCGTCGGAGGCATCCGGCGCGGGGAGCAGTTCGCCAGCCAAGTCGACCGGTTTTGCCAAATAGATATGATCTTCTAATGAATGGCTTAACTTCTGTTGCTGAGTGCTCAAGCCAGTGAATCACCCCAAGCTAAGCTTGGGGTGAACGATCTAACGGCCGAGGTTGCAGGTAGATCACTGCGATTCAGGTCTCAGTCCTTTTCATGTGGAGCCAAAATTCCCGCCAATCGAAGTGCATGGTGATAATCTGCGGGATGGTTCAAATTAATAAGACTCTGTAAATCTGGGTCAACAGATCGCAGAGTTTCTACATTGACTCGACATGTTTTCACTCGGTCGTACAGCAATCGTGGGCGCAGTTCTCCCGCAGCAAGTACCTTCTCGATCGTTTCCATGACGCTGGTTCGGTATACGGCGGCAAGCGGATGAAAGTGCTCGCCGTCGAAAGGAACCGCGATCGCGGTATCAGCCAGGTGGTTAAATATTACGTCGATAAACTCTGGCTTTAGCAAAGGCACGTCGCAACTAGTTGCATAGACTGCATCTGTTGAATTGCTGATGATTTGTAGCCCCACGGAAAGGCCCTGAAGAGGTCCCTGATACGACACAAGATCTCGAACGATACGCATGCCATCAGGCAATACTGGCAAATCTTGACTTTGAGCAGCGACGACAACGATCGAATCAAGTGGAATAATCTGGCTCACGATGCGGACCATTCTCTGCAGCATCTGTTCCGCACCGAAAGGCAATCGAGCCTTGTCGTGTCCCATGCGACTCGATCGGCCACCACATAATATTACCGCGCCTCGTTTTAATGTTGCTTGCATATTGGCTTCGAATCATCGCGAACACAGATTAATCATGATAGTGTGCTTGGGCTAGTAACCTGTTGCCCCGCAAAGTACCGCTTGCAGTTCGCGCTTAATTGGCTGCAGGGCTCGAAATGCTCGCGATGCGGAGCGTCAAGTACAGTACGTTCCAAGGCGGAGCCTTGGAACGAGAATGTCGCGGAGCCTTGGAACGAGAACGTAGCAAAGCCTTGGAACGAGAA
>CAZVBC010000129.1:0-4374 GCA_964625155.1 uncultured Pirellulaceae bacterium | reverse complement strand
AGCCTTGGAACGAGAACGTAGCAAAGCCTTGGAACGAGAATTTAGCAGAGCCTTGGAACGAGCGACTGTCGGAGTAGCGTTTATTGTGAAGTGTCTTCATGCTCATTGTTTTTCGGCGCGTTCGTATTTGTAGTTGAGAGTTCCAGTTGCCAGAGTTTTATTCTTGATCGCAGCTAGCACATTTTGTCGTGTGGCATGCTTTGGATCCAATTCGAGTGCTTCTGCCAATGCGAAAACAGTCAGGTGGTACTCTTTAACCCCTGGCCCCTTGGAGCACATTGGATCGTAAGCGTTGCGGCATTTGTCGTTTAAGCCAATTATGCCAGAAACCTTTCCGTTCTGGGCAATTCCAGTGACATCGCGTGGAATGTTGTACACCAGCCAATAAGATTTTTCCTGGTCGGGAGCCGTGTGCCAAAGGCTAATCGCATAATACTCAGCGCTTGCAAGGCTGGTCCATTCTACTGCTGGTGACTGGCCACCGCCGTCACATGTACAATCCTTTAACAGGAACCCTCGCGAATCGATCGACGAACTTCGGACAATCAGATTGGTGGTACTGGTCGGGTTCGAAGTGGTACCGCGAGCTCGAGCGCCGATTTCCGCTTGGCTGCCACGTGTACCGTTCTCATAAGTTGCATTGCGAACGGTGTCGTTAAGTTGTGGGCGATCGCCATTGCGAGGCGGTGGGCGTCGATCGTTTCTCGGAGGAGGCGGCGCATTGCCACTCGGTCTGCCACGACCAGGTCGGTCGTTGGACTGAGATGGATTATCATCGGGGCGTGGTGGACGGCGACCTTTGCCTTCGCCTCGCTGGTCAACTCCTCGCTCGGCGTCATCGCGAGGTCGACCGCGTGCCCCTTCGGCTTCACGCGGACCTCTCAAGCGCGGAGTGTAATTCTCGGCTGTTGTACGTCCGTGCGGATCTTGGAACATGAATTTTGCAGATCCGTTCTTGGCCACTGTGTAAGTAACCGTTCCAGAGCGACCTTGAATTTCGTAAGTCAGTTTATAAGTGTTTGGTTCGGTCTGAGTATAGGCAGTAATTTTTGCTCCCCGCAGCGGCGGAAGTGCTGGACGAACGCCCTCGGCACGCGGCTGAGGATTGACTTGACCATCTCGCTCGACTACTTCTCCAAAGAATCCACCGTTGAGATAGGGATACGTCTTGGTGGCGTGGTAATGGTAATTGCCTGCTGCGTCTTTGTGTCCGTTCAACCAATCGAGTGGAGCAAAGTCGGTGGCACCAGGCTCTTGATAACCAAAGATGGGATAGCCATCAAGTGCGTACGCAATTGGCTTGCCTTTGCCGACGATATTCTCTAAGTGGACTGGTGCGATGTGGTAATGATAGTCGTCGGCTCGTCCACAGTGACCACCAAATTCGTCCAGTTCTCCGGCTAGCAAAGTGTCGGTACGGCCATCATTTTTGATCGGATTAAAGATCGGCACGCCATTGACCGCCAGTGCGATCGCGCCGCGGAAGAAATTCGATTTAGCCGACATAGGATTGCGAGCTGGCGTCGGATGCAAAGGAATTCGCCACGCGTTGGCGCCGGCATAAGGCTGTGGCAGTGGAACTTGTTGCTGCCAAGCGGTGATGCCTACCATCATTCGATGATCGGGTATACCATTCGATTCGACAAAAAAATAATCACTGTCCCAGCGGAGTTTGATCGAACCCTCGAACGGCTTGAAGTGCGAATAAACTGCCGTTGGGTTTCCGACATGTCCACCTACGGGCACGCTGGACTGAGGCTGAGGGTTGGACTGAGCGACCAGACGAACAGTACGCCGAGTATTGAGCTGCATGGTCTCTGCCTGACGGTCGGCGATCCAAGCTCGGTCGCTGGCGGTCAAACGCTCGATCGGAAAAGTTGCTAAGCCGCCATCGTCACGAAGAATCTTCACCACTCCGTTATTAACCGACACAAAAGTTCCGTGCAAATGAGCTCCTTCGGTTTCCAGCGTCCAGGTGCGCGACGCCGCTGGATCGCTTGCACTTGGGCCATGTCCTCCTGGATGTGCATGTACGTTCGTGATGACGGCTCCTATTAGATACAGCGTAGCAATTAGTCGCGAAACGACCATTCTAACTCGTTGTCTGCTGGCAGCGCTCATGGTTGATTCCATCAAAGTTCAAATTCTATTTCTGTCTCTGTAGGTTACTTGTCCAAAGCATCAGTTTTATGACAACGATTCACAAAATCTGGGTGTCGCGCGACAAAGCGACCCGTAATGGTCCCGACCCACTAGGCAGATTGTTTAACAGCGATAATGTGATTTCAGCCAGTATGGACGCGAAATTTGCATTTACCCACTGAGGTCCATTTAAGCGAGAATGCCGCTTAAAATCACCCAACGAAATGCCACCAACATGCAAATAAGACACACCCACCAACAAGCTCGACGAGCAAGGATCGACCTTCTTAACACGTAGAGTAGGCTGGCCGTGAAGATTTCGGCTATTACTTACGGCTCACGTTCACTTGTGGGCAGTGCTTGACACACACTAAACACTCACCGACTCTGCTGTGCCCGGTTCTTGCCTTTGTTGTTTCCACTTTGCCTGCCGCCTCTCCGCAGTCTTTGTTTACCGGGACGCGTTTCGTTGGCTTGATTTGGGGTGTAATCTGGATTCGCCATCGGAAGCTGAGCATTTACAGTTGTGAGATAGTTGTCGAGCAGCCTTGTCAAACGAGCGGCAGGTTCGGGCATCGATTGGGCCAGATCGTTGCGCTCGCTGATGTCCTTTGTTAGATCGAAAAGTGAAACGCGGTTGTCTTCGTAGAACTTGATCAGTTTCATTCCTCCCAACTGTATAGACGACTGTGGACCGCCTTCGCCTTGATAATGCGGGAAGTGAAAGTACAGTCCTTCACGAGGTCGTTTCACTGCGCCTTGTCCGTTGCTGGCCAATAACGATACAAGACTGCCACCTTCCACGTTGCGGGGCAACCTGTTGGTCGAAATTCCGGCCAAATCGCAAAACGTGGGAAACCAATCGTAACCCACCACGGGCGTATGGCACCACGAATTGGCTAAGACGCCAGGCCCGCACACGATCATCGGCACTCGCAGGCCGCCTTCCCAAACGCCACCCTTGCCGCCCCGCAACGCGCCACGACGACTACCTCCTCCCGCACCATTGTCGGACATGTAGATCACAAACGTGTTTTTCGCCAAACCGAGCCGGTCGATCGCATCCAGCACTCGCCCGACGCCCTTGTCCAAATCGTCGCTGATCGCGGCTGTTGATATCGACTTGTCGGACTCGCTCGTCATCCGTTGTTGATACTTGGCAAGCGTCGATTTCATAGCATTCTCAGAAGCATGCAATGCGTTCCAAGACAATTGGATAAAGAAAGGCTTGTTGGCTTTCGAGCACTTTTCCATGAATTTGGCGGAACGTTCGGCCATGCCAAAGATGTCGACAGGGTTGGGGTCGGTGTACTTAAACGCCTGCTCGTTGCCGGTATCGCCATCGTGTTCATCGTATCCGTGAGCACCTGGACCGCCACCGCTGATGTGCCACTTGCCATAGTGTGCGGTCGCGTAGCCCGCAGTGCGCAGCATTTCGCTGATCGTAATCTCATTGGCCGAGATGCTCTTGATCAAGCGAGGCTCTAGGAGCTTTCGGCCAGTTTCAGCGGGCGCGGCTTTAGTCCAATGCAACTGCGCTGGGCTCTTGCCAGTTTGTAGGCTGATGCGAGTTGGCGAACAAACCGGTGCGGGAGCATAGGCCGCCGAAAATCGCATCCCCTGCGCCGCCAATCGTTCCAAATTGGGAGTTTCAATGATTCCGCTCTTGGAGGCCGGAACATCAGGATGCATCGAAACCGACAACCCACTCCACCCTTGATCGTCCGAAAGCATAAATACGATATTGGGGCGTTCCGCTGCCTCGATGAATGCGAAAGGTAATAAACTGTCGGTAATCAACAATGAGAGCAAACAAACTGACGCTTTCATGATTTCGGCCCGATGTGATGGTTCAACGTGATCTCACTTGATAGGAAAAGCTAACTTCGCCGTTTTTTCGATTAACGGAACTGTTAGTGGGCAAGTAGGTGCGAACATAGTCGACGCGAAGCGATTGTTCTTCGACGCGAACTCGGACGTAACCCGAGCTTCCCTGAATCTCGCCGCTCAAGTATCCGTAGTCGGCGGCGGTACGAGTGTTTCCAACCCGTCCATGGCTAGGTTGGGGAACTTCTTGGTAGACTATCCCGTCGAGGTCCTGTTTGACGAATAAATGATCGTGCCCGTGGAATACGATTGATACACCATTGTCCGCCAGCAGTTGATGAATGGGCTTGTTCCAACCAGGTCTCTGTCGATCGAAATCGTATTTGCCGTCAACATCGTTACCAC
>CAZVBC010000128.1:0-17200 GCA_964625155.1 uncultured Pirellulaceae bacterium | reverse complement strand
ATGCTCGCTTACTTCGACTCGAAAACGGTGACATACTCTTTCGCGAGGGCCAATACGGAGGAAGCGCCTATTTGATGCTGGCTGGGCGCGTGTTGATCTTCCTTTCCAGTTTGGCTTTGGCGGACGAGAAACGCAAGCCACGCGAGATCAATAGATGGTCTGGGGCGCGGTGGTTAAAATGGTTTCGCAAACGCAAGTACAATGCGTCCGGTCAACAGAATCGACGCCAGTCCCGACGTGAGGAGCACGCGCCGAGTGAGGCTACGAAATTGGAACCAAGCGCTGTTGGATATCGCGGCGAGGGAGCGGCCACGCGAGTTTTTCTACAAGACCTTCCGGGTGTGATTTCAAGGCATTCGACGTCGGTCGTCGGTCCAGGTGAGATGTTTGGCGAGATGGCTGCAGTTTCCCGTTCACCGCGCGAGTTTACTGCGGTTGCGGACGGAGAATGTTTGGTTTTAGAAATCCGTTGGCAGGGCCTGAAGTTACTCAAACAAGACCCACAATTTCGCAAATTATTGGACGAACGATATCGCAGCGAGGTGCTGCGTACTCATTTGCGAGAAACCGAACTGTTTCGATTTATTCCCGAAGAAAACCTCTCGAAAATCGTGACTGCGGCGAAACTCGAGAGCTTTGGAGAACTGGAATGGTACGCCGATTATCGACGAAAAGTCAACGTAGATCCGGCGACCAGAATTGCGGCTGAGCCCTTGATTGCCGAAGAAGGTAATTATGTAACCGGTTTGTGGATCGTGCGAGGTGGTTTTGCACGTTTGAGTCGCCGGCAGGGTGCGGGGCATCGTACCCTCGCCTATCTCGGCAAAGGTCAGTTTTTTGGACTGCGCGAATTGGCGCACAATTGGCGTTTGCAGTCCACTGTACCACCCTTGCCTTACCAAGATTCACTGCGCGCGATTGGCTATGTCGACGCGCTGTGCATTCCCAAGAGCATTGTGTACGAACATGTTCTCCCTTTTGCGCGTAAAAATGAATTGCCTCAGCCAATCGCAGCTCCGCGATATCAGTTTGGCCAACCTACGTTAGACGCTCCTTTGCAAACCGGAGAACGTGATGTCGAAACCGGCTTGCTTGAGTTCTTAGTCGACCATCGCATCATGAACGGCCGGCAAACGATGGTCATCAACTTGGATCGTTGTACACGCTGCGATGACTGCGTCAAAGCCTGTGCTGTGACACATGGTGGTACACCATTATTTGAACGCAAGGGCGTGCAGTACGGTCCCTGGCTTTTTGCCCAGTCATGCATGCACTGTGAAGACCCAGTGTGTATGATCGGGTGCCCGACCGGAGCGATCCATCGGAACGAAGAAGATGGGCTGGTACAAATCAATCCGCAAACGTGTATTGGTTGCAAAGCGTGTGCTGAAAGTTGCCCCTACAACAATATTCGCATGGTGGAAGCGACTGATTGTAAAGGTCGAGCGATTGTGGAGCAAAAGACTGGGCTCCCAATTCTGAAGGCATCGAAGTGTGACTTTTGCTCCAGCAACTTGAATCGCCCAGCTTGCCAGAATGCTTGTCCACACGATGCACTGGTGCGCATGGATATGAGCGACATGGAGGGGATTCGACAATGGCATCAGCGAAAAGCCGTTTAGGGCAAATTCGCCATCGGCGCAATCTACTCATGTTGATCACTGGCATCGCCGTGTTGACCACGGTGGTTGTAGTTCAGTGGTTGGGGCATCGCTTGGGCAATACTTCGGCGTTCACTGGTTGGGCATTATTAACAGCCACGGCAGGAATGTACCTGCTCAGCTTGCGCAAGCGATTGATTCAGTGGCCCATTGGGTCAGTATCCCTATGGCTGCAAATGCATACTTATTTGGGTAGCTTTGCCTTGATTGTTTTTGTGCTGCATATTAGTTGGCCTATTCGAGGTTGGTTCGAAACACTGCTGGCAGCTTGCTTTGCGTTTGTGTCTTTTGGTGGCATTTGGTTGATCGTACTCAGCCGAACCCTTCCCAAAAAACTATCCGCAGTGAAGCGAGACTATCGCATGGAAGATATTCCCGCCTTGCAAGCTGCAGTGGCGAGGGAAGCACAATCTTTAGCCATCTCGTCAGCTCGATTGAATGAAGGTGCTACTTTAGCCGAGTATTATCAACAGCGTCTATTGCCGTTTTTTCATGAACGGCGAAGTTGGTGGTACCGCATGCTGCCGACAGGTTGGACGCGCCGGCAATTGCAGCGTGAGCTGGCCGATCTGGAGCGTTACTTGGCTGAGGCAGGTCACTTGCGCCGCGAAAAACTATCGGAATTGGTCCAATCGAAAGACGATTTGGATTTCCATAGCGTGCTGCAGGCTCGCTTGCGATTTTTCTTCACATTGCATGTTGCTCTAACCTGGGGTTTGGTTTTATTGATCGCCGTGCATGTAGTTCTAGTGCTGCGATTCCAGGGGGCCGTGTTGTGAATAACGATACCAATCCGCGCGACGTGTCAGCGCGCCGATGGAACCCGCATTGCCAATGGACTTGCGGCTACATCGAGCTAGGTCTGGGGTGCCAACACGGACCAACCGATAACGGCAGGTGCGGGCGAAGTCTCGAGCGCCACCTCGCCGAACAACCCAACTCGCAAGACAAACGGCCTGCGGAACTCGATGCGTTGGAACAGGGTCTGCATGCGGAGCCGCTCCCCGACTGTATTCCCAAGCGTTCATTGCGTGCATCGCGCCGCCTTTGGACGTTGAACCTGGGCATTCTCATTGGAGCTGCTTTACTGTTTAGTATGGCTGTTCCAAGCCGCGAGGCCCTTTTCGTGCCGGGCGAACTGTCGGCCAAACATGCGCAGATTCTGAACAACAAACTGGTCGCAGAAAGGTGCAGTCTCTGCCACCCTAGCTCGCATGGAAATTTCTTTTCCAGCAGTATCATGGCTGCGCAAGACGAACTTTGCTTGCGTTGTCACACCAGCCATTTACCTGATGCCAAGTTGCGCAGTCCTCACGATCTTCCACGAGAACAATTGGTTGCCCTCAGGCGTTCCTCCGCACAACCGCAATCAGCGAACACTTTACTTATTTCAGCCAAGTCCCAACCAATCGACTGGAACAACCTCGATTTGAATTGTGCCAAGTGCCATCGCGAACACCATGGCCGATCGACAGACCTTAAGCTCCTAGGCAGCTTGCATTGTCAGGCTTGCCACCAGCAACAGTTCGATTCGTTTGCGAGTGGCCATCCAGAGTTCGAGAACTTTCCAGTTTCTCATCCCAATCACGTGGCGTTCAACCATAGCGCACACAGCTCGAAACATTTCCCACAAAAGAATCGTCAATTCGATTGCCGTACTTGCCATTTAGATAGCTCGCGCACAGGAGCCATCGGTTCGATCTTTCGAACTCTAGGCTTTGACAAAGCCTGTGCCGATTGCCATGCCGCACCAATCAAGGCATCAATCGTGGATGGTTGGACGATCTTGCAAATCCCCAGCCTTGATCTGAACGACACTCGAACCGAGGGACTCGGCGACTGGCCCGAAGGCGCTCGGTTCGGTTATGAAGGAGAATTTTCTCCAGCCGTCCGCGTGTTGCTCAGCAGTGATCCAGCGGCCACTCAGGCTTTGTCCAAGTTGCCCGAAAGTGGAAAACTGGCCGATGTTCCTGCCAACTTGCGCGGGCAAGTAACACGCGAGCTCGCCAAAGCAGTTCGCAGGTTAGTTGACGATACCGCCCGCGATGGCCAAGCCGCATGGCGCAATCGGATCGGCGCCGCACTCTCACAAAAACTCGGTAGACAACTTCAAGCACCGGAAGTCAAGTTGGTCAATGATGCATGCGCAGGATTGCCGCCTGACTTGTTTCGACAGATTATGACCAACTGGTTCAAATCACGAGGTTCTCTGGCAAGTGTCGGAAATGTCACAGCTCAATCGAACAACTGGCGGAGTATTCATCTGGCCAGCCAAATCACTGACCCGCTGTTAACGCCCAGCTCGCCTGCTCAGCGAGCGCCAGCAAAGAAGCTTACAAAACTCCGCGGTGCCACACATGTCAGCGAAGGAGGATGGTTTCTCAACGCAGATATTATGTCCGTGCAATATATGCCGCGCGGACACGCCGATCCCATTCTTGCCGGGTGGACACAGATCGTATCTGTCTTGCAGAATTCGAATTGTGCCAAAAAAATTCCCGGAACTTGCGTGCAATGCCATAATCTTCCAACCAGTAAGTCGAGTTTGCTGCTCAACCCCTGGCAAGTAAAACCACGTCCTGAAAACATACGTACATTTACAAAATTTACTCACGAACCTCACCTCACCATCCCTGCGATCAACGACTGCCGATTCTGTCACTCCCTCAAAGAAACGACAATCGGAATTGCAGACAGAAACATCCAATTGATCGCAAGTCCCAGTGGCGGCGCATCTTCGCACTTTCATACGGATCAGTTCGAACCAATGAAGCTCAGCCAATGCTCAAGCTGCCATCGGCCGGACGGAGCCAATGATGGATGCACTCAGTGCCACAACTATCACGTTGGACAAGTGGGACTGGATTGGAGCCGCACCCAACATGGCGACGCGAGCACTTTGAAAACTCCAGCTACAAATTGAAAAGTCGCCAGTGATTTGTTGACCCACGCACACGTTGTAGCTATAAAGCACATTCTATCGGTTTGTAAGGTCTACACAGTTTTTCACGTTTGAATAGGAGAAACGAGTTATGAAGAAAGTTATCGCTGTCGCCGCTTTGGCAATCACGGTTGTCGTTACCGCTACGTTGACCATGGCTGAAGGCGTAAAGCTGGACAACATTAAGTGCATTCTGCAACCATCGCGAGCTGCCCAAGAGAGCAAGTCAGCTTCCTGGAAAGAAGGCAAGGTTTACCTTTGCTGCGGAAATTGCTTGAAGGCATTCGATGGTGACAAGAACAAGCATGCTGCCAAGGCTAACCAGCAGTTGGTTGCCACCAAGCAGTACAAGCAAGAAGCTTGCCCATTCAGCGGTGGAAAGCTTGACGACTCGACCAGCATCGAAGTAGGTGGCGCCAAAGTTGCCTTCTGCTGCAACAACTGCAAAGGCAAAGCCGAAAAGATGGCTGACAAGGAAAAAGTTGACGCTCTATTCAGCGAAGACGCGTTCAAGAAAGGTAAGTTCTCACTCGTCAAGGCTGACAAGTAACATCTAAGTTCTTGGTCAGTACTGTCGAAGACTCAATAAAGGGTGCTAGCGAACAATCGCTTGCACCCTTTTTTTGTATGCCCACCGAAGCCAGCCAGCGAAGTCGAATTTTCCGCCTCGATTTCATTCTACGGATTCACTGCCGAAATACTAAATTGGCTCGGTAGAATTACTCGTGCATTCACGCCCACTCGTTTCTGCAAAACCTCTCTATTGGTCTGGGCAAGACACGGATCATCCACTCTGGTAGGCACAAAGGCTAGAGATTTCTTAGAGACATTGCCTGAAGGATTGAACCTTTCGCCGCATACAGCGACTTCATTTGTAAGGTGGAATGAACGTGGGAACATCGCTGGATCAAATCGGTGAAGCACTGTTGGTGGCCAAAGCCCAGGCGGGTGACGGGCAAGCGTTTCGTCAGTTGGTCGATGCCTATGATCGGCGATTGTGGTATTTTGTGCGCCGGATACTGGACGACGACCAACGCATTGCAGACGTCGTACAGGAAGTGTGGCTCAACGTCTTCAAGTCGTTACCGCGTCTGAAGAGCGCGCAAGCGTTCCGCGTTTGGCTATATCGTATCGCTCACGATCGAGCTGTCTCCGAATTGCGTCGGATCGGTCGCGAGATTCCGGCCGAGCCACTTGACCAGGTCGAACCACCAGCGATTGACAACGCGTCGAATATTGTCATTGCAGAATCTGCGGAACTCATTCATCAAGGGCTAAGCCAGTTAACAGTCGAACATCGCCGCGTGTTGACGTTGTTGTACCTCGAGGACATGACAATTGCGGATATCGCCGCAGTACTCGGTTGCCGTGTTGGAACGGTCAAGTCGCGGCTACATTATGCACGCTCAGCACTGGCACGCTGGATTGAGGAGCAAAATCAATGAGCACTGTCGACAAAGCACTTCATTTTCAAGCTCAGCTATTGCAGCAAGAGCCAATCCCACAAGCCTATCAGGAGTATCGTATGCGACTCGAAGCACAACTCGCGCAAGCAGAGCGGCACCTGCAAATTACCCAGAAAGTCAGCATTGTCGCTATCCTGCTGGCAGCCGGAATGTTTCCACTAGTCGCTTCTGGATGGCTGGGCAACGCCGATCCTTGGAGCCGCGACGCCAACTTTCTGTCCGTTACCCTCGCTGTCTTATACATCATTATGGCCATCGTCGCAGCCATTAGCACTGCAGCGTTTTACTCGAGGTTTTCGCCACGTGTGCGACAGGTGCGCGAAGAACTGCGAGACCAGATGCTGCACGGGATGCGGACCGAACTAACAGAACTTCGCAGCCAAATCGACCAACTCAAGCAGTCTGCCGCGCAGTGACCAAAGGCTCTTGCTATGCTGTCGCTATTGCTGAGCAATTTAAGTGCGCGACACGTTCATTACGGCAGGTCACCTAGATGTTGCTTGAGGCGCCGGAGAATGCGCGAGCGGTATTGGCGAACAGTGGCGGCCGGCAGACCAAGCTCATTGGCGACGACGGATGTTGGCACTCCGTCAATTGTCGTGCGCACGAACGCTTGCCAAGACTTGGCTTCGAATTCGGCTTCCACTTGCTTGAGCCCGCGCTGTAGGAGTCGCGTAATTTGTTTGGCGTCGGAGGGTTCGTCCTCGGGCAGGTGTGATTCATCCGGGACGGTGCTCAAACGCTGCTGACCGTCGTCGCCACCGGTTGCTTGCGGCTGCTTGGAGACTCGTCGAAGGTAGTCGCGAACTTTGTTGCGAGCGACGGTCCATAACCAACCTCGAAAAGTGTTTCCTTGGGTGTCGTGGCGAAAAGTTCCGATGGAAGTTGCCACGGCGAGAAAAACCTCTTGCACGCAATCGGCCGCAGCATGTTCGTCCAATCCGCATCGTCGACACCAATGCATCATCAGCGGTCCATATAAATCGACTAACTCCCGCCATGCCACTGGGTCACGCTGCCGAGCTCGCATCAACAAGCTCAACCGCGTGGCTGCTGGCGATGATTGCGTTGCCATGTCCATTCACCTCAAATTCACACATGCTCGCTGAATTCACACTGAGTCGCTCAAAAATGGTGTCGCGCTAGTTTCGTTTATATTACAGAGTCATCGCAGTGGATTGACCTCCAGAATCGAACTTTTCGTGGAATAAGCTCGTTCCACGTTTCACATCGGAGCGCTCGTTTACTATGAACAGCCAAGATTGCTTTCCACCTGACTTTTTGCGCAACTATGTCTCAGGCGAATTGAATGACCAAGAAATCTCGCGCATCGAGTCGCATGTAGCTGAATGCGAGACGTGCGAGCAAACCATTCTCAGTCTGGAAAACGATCCAGACACGATCGTCGAACTGCTGCGAAATAATACCCAGCCCGACAAGGAGGATTGCGAACCCCAGCAAGCTGAACCGAGCGTTTGTGTACGGGCGTTTGAAGAGGCGAAAGAGCTGGTTCGCTATCTTCCCGATGATCAACCGACACCCGCGAAGTGTTTTGTTCCCATCGGCGGCGAATTTGGCGCGTATGAATTGATCAAGCCCCTGGGGCGTGGCGGCATGGCCACCGTCTACTTGGCTCGACATCGGCAACTGAGACGGTTGGTCGCTATAAAAATTGTGCCGCTGCCGTCTGGTCCTGGCCAACCATCTGCGGCAAGATTTCAGCGCGAGATTCGCGCGGCAGGGAGCTTGAATCATCCTTCAATTGTCTTGGCAACGGACGCGGGCGAGCGTGACGATTTGCACTATCTGGTGATGGAGTACATCGACGGACTGGACCTCAGCCGGCTAACTCGCGCGACGGGACAGATGAAAATTGCGGACGCTTGCGAACTGGTTCGGCAAGTTGCTCTTGGACTGTCACACGCGCACGCGGCTGGTATCGTGCATCGCGACATTAAACCATCGAATCTCATGCTCGACCTGGCTGGCCGTGCAAAGATCCTGGACTTTGGATTGGCTCAACTCAGCCTATGGGATGAAGCGGCGGCGGAGCTGACCACCGTCGGCCAGCTTATGGGGACACTTGACTACATGGCTCCCGAACAAGCCGAACGATCGGGAGCGGTCGATTACCGCGCCGATCTCTACGCACTTGGGGCCACACTTTTTCGCTTGCTGTGCGGTCGCGCTCCACTGGCTGCTGCTCCCAATCTCTCGCCTCTGGAGAAACTTCGGATGCTGGCCAATCATGAAGCGCCAAGCCTGGACACGCTACGTCACGATGCGCCTGACGAACTGGTGAAACTGGTCAGCTCCATGCTCGCGCGATCGCCCGACGCTCGTCCCGCCAGTGCAGCTCACGTCGCACAGCTTCTGACACCTTTTTCAGCGAACGCAGATCTTGGTGAGCTTATTAAACGAGGAATGGAGTCGCCGCAAGAATTGGCCACTCCCTATCCTGCGTTGCCAGGGTCTCCACAAGCAATCCCCACACCGAGTACGGCTCTACCAAATACCGACAAACAAGCTTCGAAAGGGAGTCGCATTCGAAAATGGCTGGCCGCTGCTGTGATCTTGCCACTGTTGGCTTATGCGGGCGTCTTGATCGTGTTGGAAACTCAAAAGGGGCAGTTAGTCATCGAGAGTGACATCCCCGACGTGCAAGTCAAGCTCCATTCCGAAAGTGGTGTCGAGCGCGAACTCGCACTTCAGCCGGGTGCGACGACCACCAAGTTGTTTGCTGGTAAGTACGAAGTCACACTAGCCAGCCCCAGCGATTCTATTCGAGTCGAAAACGACAATTTCCAAATAATAAAAGGGCAAACCGTCATCGCTCGCATTCGATCGAATTCGAACCGCCAGGAAATCAATCTTGATTCGACGGCAACCTCAAATAAGCCGGGCGACTCGTCGGAGTTGGTTTACGAAGGTAAATCGCTTTCCGCATGGCTAGAGCAACTCAGGACCGATCGCAGCCCAAACACGATTGGACAATCATTGGGTGCCATCAAGGCATTAGTCTCGCCCACTACCTCCAAATTGGTTTCCGACACATTGGAGGAATTCTTGCCAGGTTTGCCCATAGGCGTGACGATTGTCTCTGGGCCCGCAGAAGGTAAACCAGCCCGAACAAACTCAATGGATTACGTCATTTTTCAGATCCTTCAGGGGTGCAATTCAGGAAGTACCTATGGCGACTTGCTCGTTCGACTGTTGGAAAAAGGAGACTCGAAGCTCACATATCGCGTTTTCCGATTTGGGCTCAATGTTCAGTATTCCTACATCCATCCGGTATTGACTTGGTTTGAAGAGCATGCCGAAGCCGGTCGGCTGGAATTGGAGTCTGACGTACGGCAAAAATTAGCTGACATTTTGCGGAATTGGGCGAGAGAGAGCTCGAAGGCGGAGGACGTTTCGAAAGCGCGTTCCGCTGCAATTAGGATCGCGAGAAAATGGAAAGGCGCTGGGCCAGAACTGTGGTTATCGACGCCACTTAATGAAGACCAATCGTCGGAATCTCCAGAGTACCGTTTGGAAGTTATTCAGCAATCCATTGCCTCTCTGCAGGATCTTAATTCCGCACCCAAGGACGTTGCCTCGGCAGCAATGATTCTAACCGCATTGCCCAAGTCGGAGTTGCTCGGCCAGGGCGATCTCGTTTTGGCGGCTATTCAAACAAAACTCCAGCAACTTGGCGAGAACAAATCGCGTCTGTTATCCCTGGTTGAGGTGAATCAAAGCTTCAGAAGCATGTCCATACCGGCAAGCATGCCACGCAAAGCTTGGATTATCAATATTCAGAGCCGATTTTCTCCTGGCATGGGCGGTATGAGCGGATTCGCCTCGGAAGCTATCGAGCTGATCGAACTCTTAGAAAAGCTTCAACCTGCGATGGCGCCTGCCAGCAGTCCCGACCTTAACTTGAAATCTTTGATGAATGCGACATTAAGCGAGTACAACCATACGCTCAGTTGTTTGAAACCCTTGCAAGGAGCATTGCGCATTACGATTACGTGGGACCAGAGACAAGTACGATATACATCGCCATTACCTGCTAGCGATGACATCGCTGTATCCAACTTAACATCCCAAGAGATTCTAGGTTATTTGATACATTGCAAGGTGGCCTTGGTGGCCGGTGTGCAGATCGATGATAGCCCAAACATTGTAAATGCTGCGAGCAATAAATTTCAGCCCAACACGGTCCAAAGGACGACCGGCAATAACAAGGCCGCCAATACAGTCCCCGGGGGACGTCAAAGTGACTCAATTGCCAATGCAAAGCGGCCAGCAAATGTGCGCGAGGGGATTGAGACAAAACCTCAATCAACGGCGGTGGCAATCGACGCTAAGAGAACGTCGAATGAACCTACCTACGAAGGCAAGCCACTGGGCGATTGGTTATCTGTTGTGAAGAACGACCGCAGTCATGCGACGCGAATACAGGCGTTGATCGCTGTTCGGAATCTGATCGACGACAAGAATTCAGCTACGGTTACATCCTTGATGTTAGAGCTATTTCGCGCGAATACTCCTCCGGGTTGGAATAGGGAACAGCTCATAGAGTGGACGCGATCTTTGCTTGAAACCATTGCGCAAGCGAACCCCTCAGAGAGTTTCGAGCGGATTATCATCACCGAACTGGAGGCAAATGATGAACAAAGGACAGGCCGCGTGTTGCTTGCGATCCTAAACGGGGAACAAAACCAATCCAAGAAGTTTCTCGCCAACGCTTCGTTCTTTGGATGGTTGGCGGATTCGCCTGTTCCTCTAACCTACTCGGACGAAAACTGGCAGGTGATGCAATTGATCGTGCGACGTGCTTTTGAACGCGAAGGAACTAGCGACGAACTGAAGAAACTGATGCTTGAAGCCGTGCTTCGGCATCCAAAGTTAGGCAAGCCATTTTGCTATGCTCTGTATGTAGAGTCTGTCCTTGGACTCCCCATGGAGCGGGCTAGCGAGTTCACCAAAAGTTGTCTCTCACAAGTTCTGTCGATGGCAAGAAAGTCGATCGAAGATGAAAATTCTTCGTCGATCGAAGTCACGATGGCGCTGAGCGCTTTGATAGTTTACCCCGACGTTTCATCGCACACTGCAGAGCTGACGCCGTCGCTCGCCAAGAGAATTGAATTGCTCAAGCACAGTCCCGAGCGAGTATTGTCTGCCGTCAATTCCTGGCAATTCTACAACACCGGAGGTCATGGTACGAAACTCTTTTCAATTTCGCCAGGTTTCACATCGTTCTGGAAAAAAACGGTCGGCACCCGGAGATATGAAGCGAACTGGCTCGACCATAGCGAGATGCTCGCTGTGTTGTCCGTTTTGGAACGACTGGGGCTAACCCAGTCGTTTGAAAAAGAGCTGAAAGACATACAGGGGATGGTGACGAACGGACACGCAGAAGCGTTGAAAATACTTCAAAACGCAACCAGTAGAACGGATTTGCGCTGGCCGTTTGACGATATGGCTTCTAAACCGATCGAGTATCGCGGAGTTCCTCAAAAATCATGGATAGCATTCGTGGTCCATGAACTGATCGCCAAGGCGCTCAAGCAAGCCGGCAACCAAACGGCGAACCAGAAAGACGTCAGGTTCTGGGGACTAAATATCGATCGATCGGCTGAAGTCTCCACATCCCCTGACATTACCTGGGCTCGAACCCAAATCGACAAGTACGACCTAAACAATGATGGCGTTCTCACGCCCAACGAATGGTCGAAGATGATCGTCAAGCCCACAAGTTCCGATGTGAACGTCGATGGTGCCATCACATTAGAAGAGCTTGCAAACTTCCGTTCAAAAAAGTGACATGTACCTGTAGGCTCTTCGATGTCGAGACGACCAGCGGCAACTATCTGTCGCGATCTTTGGGCGGGTTGGGAGCAGATTCGCTCGGCTTGGGTGGTTCTGGTAATTTCGTCGCTGGTTTCGTTTCGGCAGCTACAGGTTGCGGACGGTCCGCATTCGACGAGCTTGCCTTGGACTTAGCCTTGCCCGCTTTGGGTTTCTTTTTGTCCCAGCTCTGCTGGTTGGCGACGATGTTCGATCCAGGTTTGGGAGGATCGATTCCGGCGGACTTCATCAACCGTTCCAAGGCTTCAGTGGTCGCCACGTCTGGTCGAAAATTCCCTTCGCGATAACCTTGAGCGATCAGGAGTGGCGTCCAACCCCATCGGTTCCTCTGGTTCCACACATGCACGTCTGCACCGTTCTGGGCGAGCAAGCCGATCAATTTGGGCCAATTCTGGTAAGCGGCACCATGCATGGCCGTCTCGCCGTTTTCGTCCACCAGGTTTACATCCAAACCCAATTGAACCAGCAATTTGACCGCTTCGATGGCCTCCTGTTCGGTCCCCGCTGATTCCTGGCCACTTCCAAGATCACCGATTCCCGATGCCGCCAACAGCGCCGACGAACCATCTGCGTTGCCGATTTTTGGGTCCGCGCCTAATTCCAACAACACCTTCATCAATGGCAGATCACCGGTGCGAGCAGCCAATACAAACGCGGTCGAACCAGTCATCGTGAAGTCGGCAAAGCCGGAGTCGCCCGAGGCCAAGCGGAGGTTGACATCGGCCCCATGAGCCACAGCGGCTTTCACAAAGTCCAATCCACTCACATTCCCCGAACCGACCGGCGGCGGATCGCCATCACCTCGAATCGGCTTGCGAACCCAAGTCAGAGCGTGTAACGGGGCATAACCCTTGGGCTGTGCATTGGGATTCGCACCTGCATCCAGCAGCGCCACGGCGGTCTCAAAGTGTCCATTATCAACCGCCAAAGTCAGGGCATTACCTCCTTTTTTCCCCATTTCTCCGCGCATCGCCTGGTCGACGTCCAAACCCGCCTTCAGCAATCGCAGAGCGACACTGGTTCGCCCTTCGCGGACGGCAAAAAAGAGCGGCGTGAATCCAGACGGGAGAGCCTGACGGAAATCAGCACCTGCGTCGAGCAGGGCGTTTACTACATCCAAATGCCCCTCGGCTGCGGCCCACATCAGCGCATTCTGCCCTTTGCGTTCACGGGCATTGACATCGGCGCCATGCTTCAAAAGCAACTGCACGGGAGCGAGCTGCCCAGTGCGTGATGCCGTCATCAAAGCCGACTCGCTTCCGGGCAACGATGATTTCGGATCGGCCCCGGCCTCAAGCAAACGCTCAACTATCCGCGCGTTTCCGTTCATACAGGCGATCGACAGCGGATCAACGCCATAACGTGTGCGAGCCTTGACGTCGGCTCCGGCCTTGATGAGCCGAGTGGATAGCTCGAAATCATCGAAAAATGTGGCCCAGTGCAGGGCCGTCATGCCATCAACTTGAGCAGCGTTAACCGGACCTCCCTGCGCAAGCAGTTCTTGGACCGCCGCCGTGTCCTGCTTTTGTGCAGCATCGGCGATGGGCGCTGTCGGCTTTTCATCCGCCAGCGCTTGCGAAGTCGCGACTAACAGGCATACGATGCCCAAACTGGTTCTCATAGCGTGCATGGCACTCCTGGCAGTCTAAACTGCAAGCGGTTGGAACAACTGTTCTACCAGTCCGTTACTATCAGCGAACGAGGGAAGACCGGCGCCCACTTTGTCAAGCAATGTCAGGTGCAGATTGGCTAGTGGCGTCGCTTGATCGAACTTGATGTGCCGTCCACCCTGCATATTTCCGGCGGCTCCACCAGCAACAATGATAGGCAAGTTCGTGTGGTCGTGCAGATTGGGATTGCCCATCCCACTGCCATACAAGTACAGCACGTGGTCCAGCAGAGATCCATCGCCTTCAGTAGTCTTTCGCAGCGTTTCCAGGAATTCGGCAAACAGTGAAACATGAAACCGATTTATCAGTGCGACTTTAGCAATCTTTTCCGGATCGTTACCGTGATGCGTTAATGGGTGATGCGGGTCGTTCACGCCGATTTCAGGATAGGTTCGATTGCTGGTCTCGCGAGCCATTTGAAAAGTAATCACGCGAGTAATATCCCCCTGCAACGCCAATCTTTGCAAATCAAACATCAGCCGAGCATGGTCAGCGTATGAGGTCGGGACACCCAACGGTCGATCGAGATCCGGGAGTTCGTTCTTGGTTGCAGCCGCTTCGGCCTGCTGAATTCTCCGTTCCACATCGCGGACCGCATCCAAATAGTGGCTGACCCGTTCGCGATCACTGGGACCAAGGGTGTTTTTCAACCTGGCAAACTCGTCCACTACCGAGTCAAGCAAACTGGCTCGACTGCGAAGAGCCGCGCGGCGATCCGCCGAGCTTCCCCCTTCGCCAAACAGTTGTTCAAAAACTATTCGCGGGTGCGCTTCTGGCGGCAGGGGAGTTGTGGGCGACGACCAGGAAAGACAATTTTGATAGACGCACGCGTATCCGTTATCGCATTGTCCGACCATGGCGACCAGATCCATGGCCAGTTCCAATGAAGCCAATTGAGTATCGCGCCCGATCTGCTGTGCGGCGATCTGATCGATAGTTACGCCAAGATGATAATCCGTACTCTCGGTCCGCTTGGCTTTGGCTGCGCTCAGGAACGATGCATTCGAAGTTGCGTGTGTTCCTGGGTAGGCATTCCTCAACTCCATATTGCTGATGACTGTCACTCGATCTTTTACTGGCGCAAGAGGGCTGAGCGTTGGTGACAATTCGTCCAGCCGCTGATCTCCTGGGGGCTTCCAGCGAGTAATGTCGCATCCCATCGGAATGTAGACAAAACCCAGGCGGCGCAAGCGCGCGGGACTGGCCGCCGTATCAGCGACCGCTGTCAGAGATGGGACCATCGCGTCGAGCAGAGGGAGCGAAACGGAAACTCCTACCCCCTTCAAAAAAGTGCGACGTGGTAGATGCTTTTTCGTAATGAACATACTCAGCTCCCGTGGACGGATGGATTCGCCGCTCGCATTTGGAAAGGGACACTTTGCACGATTCCCAAAATCAGTTCCGAAAACCGATAATCTTCCTGTTTGGATCGGCCGACAATTTGGCGAACGGCCGGAGCATCATAGTATTCCAGGCCCCTACCCAACGCAAAGACCATCAGCTTCTCAATCATGGTTTGGACGAAAAGTTCCGGACGGCGGAGCAACGCAGCCTCCAGCCCAGCCACGCCTTCGAATTGGTTGCCATCGGGCAAGCTCCCTTTCGCGTCGACGGCCTTTTCCATTTCCAGTTCGCGCCAACGTCCGACCGCGTCGAAATTCTCTAGCCCAAATCCCACCGGATCGATCAAATCATGGCACACCGCACAAGCGGCGTTCGCCCGGTGGGCGGCCAATCGATCCCTCACCGGGAGATTCGCCGACACGGAAACGTCCTCCAAAGCCGGTACATTCGCCGGTGGCGGAGGAGGAGGCGCACCCAATATGTTTTCGAGAATCCACTTGCCGCGAATCACCGGCGAAGTACGAGTCGCATAGGACGTCACCGACAAAATGCTAGCATGGCGCAGTATCCCGCCCCGCTGAGAATGTTTGTCCAGCTCGACCTTGCGAAAATGGCTCCCATGAATTGTTCGGATGCCATAGTGTTTGGCCAGCCGTTCGTTGAGAAAAGTAAAATCTGGATCGATCAACTTCAGCACGCTCAGGTCGTCGCGCAGCACGCACTCAAAGAGCATTTCCGTCTCGCGCCGGAACGCGTCTCGCAGGTTGTGGTCGAAGTCCGGATAAATTCGCCCATCTGGTATGACAGATTCCAGATTGCGCAGGTACAACCACTGGTCCGCGAAGTTCTTCACGAGCGATTCAGCCCGCGCATCTTTTAACATCCTACGCACTTGCCGCTCTAATTCCTGCGGCTGGCTGAGTTCACCGCGCCGAGCCACCTCGACCAGCTCGACGTCTGGGATACTGCTCCACAAGAAAAATGAAAGGCGGGACGCCAGTTCAAGGTCGCTGATGCGATAGGCTAGGTTTGCCGACGGATTAGGTGGATCGCGCTCGACGCGAAATAAGAACTGCGGATTTACCAGTATACCCGCCAATGCCCTCTGAATGCCGACCTCGAAACCGCCGGACTGTTTGCCATCTTGGAACAGCTTCATCGGAGCTGTCAGATCTTCTTCGTTAACGGGCCGCCGATACGCGCGACGCATTAGATCTTTCAAAATCTCTTGGGCGCAGCCAAGTTCATCGCCGGGCTGTGTGGGATGACGAACAAAAATTTTTCTGCGGCTGGGCGTGTCGCCTTGGCCGGTGGCGGCAAAGGGACCTGTGATGGCTACCTGATAAACGGCCGGTCCCAATCGCGGGTGACGATAAAAATTGTAATGGACATTGAGCGGCTGGCGTTCCGTTTCCAGCAGCGAATAGGGCTGGCTCACGAAGGTCACGCCCAGCTCGTGCGACCCCGCCGAGACTTGAAAGCGGGCTTTTAGGTTGCCGTCGACCGACCTGTCACTTTGCCCACGCGTCGGCTGGGTAATCGTAAAGCTGCTCTTATGTTCACGATCCAAAAGAACTTCCAGGACGTGTGATCCTTTCAGGCCTTCCAATTCATCATTGCGGTCTCGCATCAACCAGACTTGAACTTCATATTCACCATCCTGCGGAAAATGATATTTCACCAACGTGCCGCCCCTTGTACCCAGCGGTAGACCGGCGACACGGCTGTGGTCCTGCGTAATGTCCGGCCGTACTCGAAACGTCTTTCCGCCTGGACCTCGCCCCGCAATTCCAACCGCCATGCGGCTGATCATTTCGGCGGCCGACACGTAACGGTTCATCAGCGTTGGACTCAAATCGGTAACAGTAATATTATCGAATCCCTGGCTCGATTCGTCCGCCGGCAGCAACTCGTTCACGTCAACGTCAAGAGCCAACAAGTCGCGGATCGCATTCCGGTACTCGGTGCGATTCAACCTCCGCATGGAATCCGTTCGACCAGGGTTAGGTTGGCGTAACGCAAGCCCGTCGAGCTCGACCGTTAACGAAGACAGAACCGACCGATAACTCTCCTCGTCAGGTCGGGGATTGCCGCTGGGTGGCATCTGCCTGGTCGCCAGTTTTCGCACCACCGTTTCCCATGCCTTGGCGTGTTGAGCTATGTCTGCCCTGACAAGTTGATCTAGTGCCAGGCCCGATGTCTTGTCCGTGGCGTTATGGCAATCCACACAATGTGCGTTAACGAATTGCGACACAACCTGCC
>CAZVBC010000127.1:0-17245 GCA_964625155.1 uncultured Pirellulaceae bacterium | reverse complement strand
TTCGGCGATGCCGAAATTGTCGAGATCGTCGCCAGCGTGGTGCTCGGCTGCTTTACGAACTTTCTCAACAACGTGGCCGACACCGATCTCGATATTCCGAAGGCCGCACCGGTCAACCTCAGCGCGACTTCGACTTGCGGCACCGAAGCTTGCTCCGTCCATTAAGCGAACGGATACGCGATCGGATGCCTGACCCGTTTCAGGCATCCGAGTTTCTTCTATCTCAGCCGACTGCCAGGGAACTGCCATGAATATCATTCGACCGCCATTCACGTACGAGACCGCGACAGCCAAAGTCCGCGCTGCGGAAGCTCCTGCCATGCGACAATTCTCTAGCGATATTGCTTTTACTCCTGCTGTGAAGGGAATTCAGGCCGAAAAAGGATCACGCTCCAGCTATGCCCGCATGGAAATCGGAGGCAGTTGGGAAACGAAAGTGACGCCAGAACTGGAAGCATTTTTGGCTGATCTGGATATGTTTTACCTGGGAACGGCGAACGCGGAGGGGCAGCCTTATATCCAGTACCGAGGCGGCACTCTTGGCTTCCTCAAGAAGGTCGACGAGAAGACTTTGGGCTTTGCCGATTTCGGCGGCAATCGCCAGTACATCACGCTCGGAAATTTGTCGGAGAACTCAAAGGCCTTCATCTTTCTGATTGACTACGTCCGCAGCCGGCGCATCAAGCTCTGGGGCAATGCCCGTGTCGTGGAAAACGATCCCGCGCTGCTCGACAGGCTGCGTGACTCAACCTACTCGGGCAAAGTTGAACGAGCCATCTTGTTCGAGATCGAGGCGTGGGATGTGAACTGCCCGCAGCACATCCACAAACGATTCGCGCAGAAGCAAGTCGCCCCAATCATCGAGCAGTTACAGAACCGCATCGCGGAACTGGAAGCAACATTGAATTCGGTTACATCGAAAGGACAGGCGAGCGACAGCGCTGTGGAACCAGATTAGTTCAGCCAAACCGTTCGTTGGCGCAGCCGATTACACCACTGCGTGGAAACCGAGCGACATGAATGTAATTCTCGTTGATGGAGACTTGCTCGAGCAAAACGTCGAGGTCATCGGCTGGTGGCGCAAATTGAACGTGCGGTTACAAATGATTCAACGTCTTTACTCAGTCAGTCCACTTCAAACTCAGCGTTCCCAGCCTTCTGCGTTTCAAAATCCTGCACATGAAGCCTGCTTTGCTTTTAACGCGGAGATGGTGCGGTTGGCATTGAATCCTGGGGAGTTAGTTTGCGAAGCTAACAAACTTATGTTGTGGATCGATCGCCCGTTGGATTCGGGACGCAAAGTGGACCCAATTGCGTTCGCCCAACATTGTTAGTTGATTTACCGGTCCGCTCACAAACACCCCACTTAGCTTTAGTTCTCGCAGCAAGCTGTCGATTGGTTCGAGGTCACAAGTCATATCGATTGCCAACCATACAACTGCTCCTGCACAGGATGATATCGCACCACGTACACACTCAAGATCCTTGACGGAGTTCAGCACCGACTCCACTTGACCAATCGTCGTGGCTACTTTGGCGATTGCATGGCCGTCGTCTACCCAACCTAATTCAGTGCGGTCATTCCACATTCGCTGTTCGGTGGCGGGATTTGCAATTCGAGCAGTTTTCACCCCGATGATCGTGTCGACTCGATCTGCCATTTGTGAAAGCGCCTCTTGGGGACCAGCGATTCTGACGATCATCGAATCCGGAGGTTCGATTTCGATCGCCGCGATTTGCAAGGGTTGTCCCAGAATACGCATCGCGGCTTGAACGCACGCGGCAAGATTGGGAGCTTCCCACAGCAGTGTCAACGTGGCTTGAGGGCGTGGAAAGACCTTTAGCGTGATTTCCGTCAAGATTCCCATACGACCGTAGCTGCCCACCATCATTTTGGGAAAGTCGAAGCCAGCCGCATTCTTAACAACCTTGCCACCGCCACGCACTTCTCGGCCTAATCCATCCACCAGAGCAACTTCTACAATGAAGTCGCGGATTGCGCCGTAAAGCACTCGCGATGGCCCGCTTAAGCCCGACGCAACTGTCCCTCCTAGAGTTGCACCTTGCGAACTCCATAACGGATCAAAAGGAAGGTACTGACCATGCTTGGCCAGCTCGTGCGAGATTTCGTCGACCGATGTGCCAGCGTTTGCCGTGATCAAAAACTCGGATGGATCGTAACTGACAATGCCACAGATCGACCTCATGTCGACGTGTACAATAGAGTTGTTATCTTGTACCGCCGAAAGCGCCTGTTTGGTGGATCCTCCTTGCGGAATCACTTGGGTGCACGAACGTACAATGTCAACAACTTCTGTTAAACTACTAGGGCGAACAATCATTCGGAAGAACTACTTGTTTGGGTAAAAAAGAGCTCACACATCGACGGTAATTGTACAGCTTCCCTCACTATGTGCGCCAGCGAGGTTGTTTATAGAATAACCGCTCTATCGTCCAGCGGTACCCTCGCATTGGCCTTGGACGGGCGACCAGTTTAATACCGCGACGATGGGCTAGCATAAACTGGAAAAAGGAACTGTGCCTGTGGGAACACGGCACCAAATGAGTTAACCATCCTCGATTGCACTGAAACTGATTCATCGATGAACAATCGCTACGACCGTCTGCTGGTAATTGTGCTTCGCCTCACTGGAGCCATCATTTTATTGTCGATACCCGCGATTTTTCTGCCGGATGCTTGGATGGCAAAAATCCACAGTTTTCTTGGCCTAGGTGTTTTGCCACAAAGCGCCATCGTGGGCTACATGGCGCGATCGCTTTCGGCTTTGTATGCAATTCTTGGAGTATTTACGGTGGCCTTTTCGTGGGATATTCGTCGCTATGCTCCATTGATTACAGTCTGGGCTGTGTTGCACCTATTCATGGGACCACTATTGTTTTTTATTGATGTCTGGTCAGGTATGCCGGCGTACTGGACTTGGATGGAAGGCCCACCAGTCGGAGCTGCCGGTCCGGTGGTTTTGTGGTTGCAGTATGCTTCCAGTCGGCTGCAAGCCAGGCAGTCTGGTTAGAGTTTTCTGTACCGGCGAATTCTTTATCCTCGGCCAGCCAATCGCAAGTTTTGCATCTCGCACATTCGACATCTGCATTGTGCGAGTTGGTGCCAGTGCAGCTTTGGTCGCTGATGTCCACCTGATCGATTCTTATTTCATCTAATCGATTTCTTATTTGATGTACAACTGAAATCATGTGTTGGCTATCGTTTGAGCTGAAAAAAATGCCGCTCGGATGCCTGTTTAGTTTTGGAGTGGCGACATTTGCGAGCGCAGTGTTGTTGACCGCTTTTAAGGTACCTGCACAAGAAAAGGTTTCCCGAGCCGCACAGCTTCCCCTACCGGCACATCCGGACCGCTTGCCGGAAAAACCAGAACATACTCTGCCGAAGGAATCACAGCCTGAGCGTCATAGTCGTCACACGCAAATAATTTCCAGATCGCGAACTCAGGGACACCTGCCAGTCCCTGGTCATCCAGGTCGCAACCTGCTGCCGCCGGGAGCTGAGCTTGAAGATACAGACGATGTGGGAGGCGAAGCAGACACTGATATCGAGCCCGAATTGCCGCCTGGCTTGTTGGATATACTGCCACATTCTTGGCGCGATGGTGGTTGGACCTGGGAATATGTTTACACTGGCGAGACTTTCACGAAGGCCACAGGGGGCTTGAGTGCACGGCGAGCTACGAATTATCGCAGCAACTTTGACTTGGTCAGTATCATCGACACCGCACAGATGAATTGGTGGGACGGCGGTCGATTGTTTGTGTACGGTCAAAACCTCAGTGGCAAACCGATTTCGACTACAGACGTGGGTGATGTGCAGTTGTTCAGTAATCTCGACTCGACGATCAGCGCAACCGAACGTCCTCGCTTTACCACAGTAGCCGAGTATTGGTATGAGCACTTTTCGCTTGACAATGATTTGCGATTAAAGCTTGGCAAGCAAGATGCGAATGTTGACTTCGCATTGACCGACCTAGGAGGCGAATTTGTCCATTCTTCATTTGGTCTTCCTCCCATGATCCCGATGCCCACATTTCCAAGCCAAGCGTTGGGGATTGCCAGCTTCGTAAATCTGACCGATACAATTGCATTGGGGGCGGGCGTCTATGATGGCACTCTACCAAGCGGCCCGCAAGGTGTGCGTTGGGGATTCGATACGCTTGGACATAACGGTGCAATCACGTTATTCCAAGTGGAACTCAAACCGCAATTAGGACCTGCCGGCCTGTTCCCCAATACAACACGGATAGGCGGTTGGCATCATTCGGACGATGAGGTTTGGCTGAGATTGTCTTCCAGTAGCGCGGCTCACACATTCAGCCAGAATTACGGCTATTGGCTAACCACAGATCAAATGGTTTATCGCGAAGGAAACTCGGACGAAGACGATCAGGGATTGGGGATGTTTTTCCAGTTCGGTTGGGCGCCAAGTAATCGCAATGCACTCACCGAATACTATGGCGGCGGTCTTGTCTACAAAGGTCTGATTCCCAATCGGGATCAAGACTACTTAGGAGCTGGGTTTGCCAACGCATTGTTCAGTCGCGGGATTCGCGAAGTAACCTTTTTCAACGAAGGAGTGATTATGGACAAGCATGAAACTGCGGTCGAAGTTTTCTACAAGTACATTGCTTCTCCATATTTTTCTCTTCAACCCGACATTCAGTTTATCGCAAACCCGGGAGGTCGTTTCCAAGATGCCCTGGTTCCCGGTTTGAGATTCGAACTGGTGCTGTAGCAGTATTAGTTGGACGAACGTATTATCGATAATCGTCTAATTTAACTGCGCGCTCATCGGGCCGCTTGTACCAGTCTCTGCTCACTCTTCAGCCTCTCCTTCGTCATGCCAAAACACGCTGATTTTTTAGTTGAAGCGTGCCAGCGCGGGGCAATGCTCATGTTAAGCAAAGAAGTCAGCTTCGAAGCCCTTGTCTCGCAGTCGCTTGCGCAGGCGACTGAGCTTTACTCGTAACACATCGGGATCCAGTCCCAGTGAGCGGGCGACTTCGACCGTTGAATGCCCTTGGATGCGCATAGCAATCAATTGTTGCTCGATAGGTTCGAGTTGGTCCATTAAACGCTGAAGATTTTCTCGAAGGGCAACCTCGTCGCTGGTCGACCAATCGTTGACTTGCAACGACATGAGAGTTTCGATCAAAGCCTCGGAGGAGTCCTCGGCGCCAGAAAGTCTTTGTTGGCGCTTAAGATGTCTCCAATGCCGCGCAACTTTACGGCGCACGATCGTCAAAGCCAAGCCTAGCAACTTTTCCGGCGATGAAATATCGAATCGATTGGCCCGCAAACCAACTAACAAACTACGATGTACCGACTGAACCAAGTCGATCGAATCCAAATGCGGGCGCAGGGCAACCCCTAACCGCGCGCGCGCCACGATCCGCAATTCAGGCTCGTACCGAGCGACCAACTGCTCCATGGCGCTAGCATCTCCGTTACGGGCGGCTGTGAGCAGCGATTCAAAGGAAGTGGATAAGTCGCTCATGGTCGAATCTCGCTAACTTAAGAAACAACACTCGGCAACAACGATTTCTTCTAGGGTAATCGCCATTTTTAGAGTAAAACCGTGAACAAGTCCATGCGACGTAATTCAGTTTGCCGGCTACGGATTTAGTCGGTCGTGGACTAGAATCGACCTGCAAGCTAAGCCACAATTCTAGCATCATGAATGATTTTCGAGACTCACGTAGCATCGAACGCGATTTACGCCAAGCTTGTTCCGAGGTAGTCACCTTAACTCGGATGGGCGAACTGAACCCTGCTCAGAAAGTGATCGCCAAATTTTCTCATCTCTCTACCGACGAGGAAGCTGTAATCGAGATTCTCTACGCAGAATTTATGGCTCTCGATGAACTAGGTCGCCGACCTGGGGTAGCGGAATGGTTGGACCGTTTTCCAGAACATCGCCAGCGACTCGAGCGACTCCTCCAATTACACGAATTATTTGCGGAAGAAGATAACCAGCCGAATGCAAAGGCCGACAGGCAATGGGAATCCAGTTCGCCTTTCAAGTCGCCAGAAATTGAAGCGACCACTCTATCGGACAAATCCAATTTCGCAGCACCGTTGGCGAATACGAATAACCATGATCAGGAGGCGACGCTCAATCGTCAAATCGGCAGCTATGAATTGATTCAAGAGGTTGGCAGAGGCGGAATGGGGATAGTCTATCGCGCCCACCAGATTGGATTATCGAGGACGGTTGCATTAAAAGTTTTGCGGTCTGTTGACGCTCGTCCAGAGCAACTCGTTCGTTTCCAGCGCGAGGCGGAAGCTATTGCCGCCTTGCAACATCCCAATATCGTTCAAGTTTACGAAGTTGGCACCGACGGTGATGAAGAATTCTTGTCGATGGAATTCGTCGAAGGAGGTGGATTAGAACACCATATCTATGATCGCGTCTGGTCGAACCATGAAATCGCTAGTTTGATAAAAACGCTTGCCGATGCGATGCATTATGCGCATCAGTTAGGGATTATTCATCGTGATCTCAAGCCTGCGAACGTGTTACTGTCTGATCAAGGACAGCCTAAGATTGTCGATTTTGGGTTGGCCAAACGATTCCAAGATGCATCAAATTTTCGTACCAATACCGGGACATTGATTGGTACTCCATGTTATATGTCGCCGGAACAGGCTGTCGGTACGAGTGACAGTATTGGCCCAGCCACCGATGTTTTTTCGCTGGGAGTGGTCTTGTATGAACTGCTAACACGCCAGCTTCCCTTCTTAGGAAGCACAACTGTCGAAACACTCCATTTGATCGCTGAACGCGAGCCGATACTCCCATCCAAACTGAGCCGCCACATTCCACGAGATCTGGAGACCATTTGCCTTAAGTGTCTAGCCAAATTGCCGTCGCAAAGATACGCTTCCGCAGGTGCACTGGCGGAAGATCTGGGGCGGTTTCTCGATCATCGACCAATTCTTGCACGTCGCTCGACGATCATCGAGCGCATGCAGCGGATCATCATTCGGCACCCACAGTTGGCAATATTGATTATTGTTATGGCTGTGGTGGCGATTGGAGTGACCAGCATTATTACTTGGCAGCAACGTACGATGGCGAGCATTACTCGTCAGGTCGAGCGCCAGGCCGAATCGGAGCGACGAGAACGCACGCGAGCGGCCAAAGCCGAAGCTGCCTACGAAGCCAGTTTGCATCAAGCTCGCGAGCTAGTTGGACGCTGGACACAGCTTGGATTAACGCTGGATAATGAACCTGGCATGGACAGCGTGCGCCGCAAAGCATTCGAAGATGCGGTTGCCTACTACGAACAGTTCTTAAAGAACAACGAAGGTGATCCTGCGATTCACCGTGAGGCCGCTCAAGCCTCATTGCGCGCGGCGGTTATTCATATCGAGCTCGGCTTGTGGAAAGAAGCGGAAACCGGACTGCGCAGAACGGATTCATGGCTCAGCGAGTTGAACCAAGATGCAGAAATATTGTGGCAACGCTCTGATTGTCTGATTCAACTTGGACATGTGCTGCGCCGCCTCGAACGCTGGAGTGACTCGGAATCTGCATATTTGCAGGCGATCGAAATCATGCATGTTCTGTTGAAGCTTGCGCCCGACAATACCAGATATTTGATACGTTTGGCTAATGCCAAAGTGAACATTTCGGTCGTTTACGGGACCCAACAGCGTTGGAAAGAGTGTATTGCCAATTACGTCGATGCCTTAAGTATGGATCTGTATGCTGCGGAGATACGCTCTGGGCGAGCTTCGCGATCCGAGCCACAAAGCGATGAACAAATCACGATGGAGCAACGTGTGGAACGAGAAATCGCGCGCAGCAGGCAGCTTAGGCTATCGTTGCAAGCCAACGATCCTGCCAAGTTAACCATATTGGCTCGCGAGAATTTTTTGCCAGAAATCGGGCTGTGCTTAGATGACCTGGGGGACACGATGTACCGCTCAGGTCGCTTTGACTTTGCCGAAACCTGTTTCCGTGAAGCTGTCGAGCACCGACAATTGTCAGTCAATTTGGCCCCGCAAAATCGACGCATTGAGCAATATCTTGCGCGCTCGCAGACGCGCTTGGGCATGGTCTTGTTAGAAACCGACCGCGTGGCGGAAGCCAGCCAAGTGTTGGGATCGGCCAGCGATAAATACTCTGTACTGACACGCGATTTTCCTGAACGCCACGATTATAAAGGCGAATGGAGTACGTGCCTGGTTCAATTATCTCGCAGCCAGACTCAGAATCGGCAACGTGATGCAGCGATCAAGTCGGCTGTACAAGCAGTATCGATCCAAGAACAATTGGTCGCTTCGTCGCCAGCGATCAGCTACTTGAAAGACTCATTGGCAGAGGGTTTGCTCGCGCTGGGACAAGCTCATCAGGAAGAGGGAAAGATGAACGAAGCAGCGCAGCAGTATCAGCGAGCGATGGATGTGGCGCCAACGAACCCCAGCCCTGCGAATAACTATGCTTGGATGTTGGTCAACCACCCTAGGTCGACGGCGGTTGATTACCAAAAAGCGGCCGAGTTATCTGAAAAGGCTATCCAGTTACAACCTAACAACCATCATTTGTGGAACACGCACGCGCTCACCTTGTTTCGCACCAAACGTTTCTCCGAAGCAGCCATGGCAATCGACCGCTCAATTGAATTGGGAGAAGGAGGTACGATCGCCGATTGGCTGATCAAATCACTTATCCTGCAAGGCTTGGGGAATCATGCTGAAGCACAGCAGTGGTTTCAGCAAGCCGAAACAAGGCGTCAAGCCGAAAGCCCCCTGAGTACTGAGTTACGTAGATTCTCGGAAGAAGCGCAACGAGCGCTATTGGGGTCGAACATGTAACATGCTGCATAGTGAGTGGAATTGGTTGCTACCAACCCATGGCAAGATTCAGAGCTAACAGCCGGTGGTTACTTCGGTGTTCGGGTCGCGATACAATGCTGGCGATTGACCAGATACAATTTCACTTGACCGGCAGTGATTTCAATTGCGCACCAGATTCATTGGTTGCGACCAATTGGACTGCGCAGTTTCGATCGGCCTTTATGCGTGAGCGCGCGAAAGCGTCCGGTCTTAGCCGCGAGATCAGGCAAACCGAGTGCTAACGCACTGCGAGACTGATCGGCTGTCACTAATTCGAAGTGGCTTGTGCAACGAACTAACCATTAAGACATTACACCAGGGTTATGATGATGATTTGTCGAATCATGTTGATGATCGGTTGCTTATTTGTAACTATTGATCCCCTCGCAGCTCAAACTTCAACTTTGACTCCAACACATGCAAACGTTGCCTATGGTCCCCACGAACGCAACGTGTTGGACTTTTATCAAGCTGCGGGGCAAGGACCTCGACCGCTATTGGTGTACATTCACGGAGGTGGCTGGACCAGTGGCGATAAGAAGCAGCCCGTCGCAAATTTCCAGCCGTTCTTGGAAAAAGGGATTTCCTATGCTGCAATCAATTACCGCTTAACGGGGCAAGCGATTTTGCCCGCACCAGTTCACGACGCTGCTCGGGCGATTCAGTTCATTCGCTCGAAAGCCGCAGCATGGAACATTAATACCAATCGCATCGCGTTGACTGGAGGAAGTGCTGGAGCCTGTACATCAATGTGGTTGCTGCTGCACGATGATCTGGCCGATCCCCAAGCTGCCGATCCGATTGCTCGGTTTTCGACACGAGTGTCAGCGGCTGCAGTAGCAGCGGGCCAAACTTCGATCGACCCTAAAGTCATCGAACCTTGGTTAGGTCCCAACGTACTGCAGCATCGCATGATCAATCTATCAGTTGGCGAACCCACAATTGATGCCGCGATTAAGAACTATGAGAAACATCAAAAACTGTATCAAGAGTTTTCTCCTTACAATCATGTCGACAAACAAGACCCGCCACTGCTGATGACGTACGGCGATAACATGAAACTTCCCTCAGAAAATGCTGGGCATGGTATTCACCATCCTGTTTATGGAGTCAAGCTAAAAGAGAAATCAGACAGTTTGGGCCACGAGTGCCATTTGTTAATTCCGGGCGTATCTCAATCGGAAAAGTACGCAACTGCTAACGATTTCCTCTTTGCGAAGTTATTGGCCCCATAGACATATGGCTGAAGACATTACAACGCCCAGCCCAGAGATTGTGCTGGATTTAATTGAGAGCTTTAGACGCTCGAAGACCATGTTTGCCGCAGTCTCACTGGGCGTATTTGATGCGCTGTGCGAACATCCCAAGAGATTGCCTGAGTTGGCTGGCGAGCTGTGTGCCAGCCAAGATGGACTCGAACGGCTGCTCAATGCGTGCGTGTGTTTGGGCTTGCTAAGTTTGACCGACCAGCATTACGCCAATACTCCGGTTTCGCGAGAGTATTTGACGTCATCTAGTGCGCGTCGGATGACAGGCTATATCAACTACTCAAATTCCGTCGCTTGGAAATTGTGGGGGAGTTTGGAAGACGCTGTGCGCGAGGGAACTCATCGATGGCAACAATGTTATGGGTGGGAAGGGCCACTGTTCTCTCACTTTTTCAAGACGGAAAATGACAAGCGTGAATTCTTGATGGGCATGAACGGATTTGGCGTTGTCGCTTCGCCGCAAGTTGTATCAGCATTTGATTTGAGCCGCTTCAATACTTTAGTGGACTTGGGTGGAGCAACTGGACATCTAGCGATTGCAGCATGCAATCGGTATCCGACCATGCGAGCGGTTGTCTTTGAGTTGCCCGATGTGGTTCCAGTAGCCCGAGAGATCGTGAGCCAATCGACGGTTGCAAGTCGAGTTGACGTGCGGAGCGGAGATTTCTTTGAAGACGAACTTCCTGGCGGAGATTTGTACGCACTAGGACGCATCGTCCACGATTGGGCCGAGAGCAAGATCGATCGATTGCTGGCCAAAATTTATAACGCGTTGCCTGATAATGGTGGACTGTTGATCGCGGAAAAAATTTTATGGGACGATAAATCCGGTCCACGTTGGGGAGTGATGCAAAACCTCAACATGTTGACCTGCACCGAGGGTAAGGAAAGGACGTTGGCAGAGTACGAGCAACTATTACGTCGGGCAGGCTTTGGCACCGTAATCGGCTGCAGAACTACAGGCTCCAGTGACGCCATTCTGGCAATTCGCGAATCCTGATGCTCAGGCGTAAATACCTGCGAGCTCGATTTTTTATGATCTTCCACAGCCAGACGAGGTAGCGATGAACAACCCGAGCCCTGAACAATCTCTGCGATGGTACCAAGGGATTTCTCGCTATCAGTGGCTGGTGTTGACGATTGCTTCCTTGGGTTGGGTCTTTGACGTTTTTGAAGGACAGATTTTCGTTGCATCGATGCGCGAAGCAATGCCAGCCCTGCTCAACGTAGCACCTAATAACCCACTAGTGTCCAGTTGGAATGATTGGGCCTTTGGCAGTTTTCTTCTCGGTGGGGCGTTCGGAGGAGTCCTCTTTGGTGTGCTGGGCGACAGAATTGGTCGGTCAAAAACAATGGTCATTACGATCTTGTTCTACTCCCTGTTCACGTGCATCACCGCATTTGCGCAGTCAGCGTGGCAAATGGTGATTTTGAGGTTCTTTGTTGCCATGGGAGTTGGTGGTGAGTGGGCAGTTGCATCGGCAATGGTAGCCGAAGTCATGCCACAGAGATCGCGTTCGGTGATGAGTTCCATCTTTCACGCTTCCAGCGTATTTGGGACCATCCTCGCGGCGATGGCTGGCGCGCTGGTGGTTGGCAACGCCTCATTAGGCGAATCGGCATGGCGTTGGGGATTCGCAATCGGAGTTTTACCAGCCTTGTTAACCGTTTGGATTCGCATGCGCTTGGCCGAGCCTCCGCAGTGGCTTGAAGCGCGGCGATTGGCGTCGACGAAAGCTGACCTGCGCGCCGGACGAGTTTCGGAGCTGTTTACATCGAAACACGTGAAGAACACGTTGATTGCCGTAACGTTGTCATCGATTGGTTTGGTAACTTATTGGGGAGTGCATATTTCCGGCAAGGATGTTCTATTGCGACACGCAGAGTGGCAAATTCTCCGCGAGGCCGGAGTCGCTGCAGACGCCAACAATAAGCAACAGATTCTTGCCGAGCACAAATCGAGCATCAAAAATGCAGAGATGCTGAGCATGATCTTGAATTCATTCGGAGGTGGGCTGGGATTAGTTCTTTTTGGAACTATTTCAAATTACTTGGGACGCAAAGGTGCGTTCGTGTTTTATCAAGCAGTGGCATTTTTGGTGGCGGTGCTGATGTTCCAAGTGGTACAGCAGCCTACGACCAGCGTTTGGATCGCAATGATCGCCCTGCCAATTTTTGGCTTTTTCACGACCGGCATGCATGCAGGTTATGCCGTATATTTTCCAGAGTTGTATCCTACACGCTTGCGCGGAACTGGTTCGGGTTTCTGCTTCAACATGGGACGTTTAGCGACCGGGGTTGCCTTCGTGGTCTTTGGAGTCATGACGATTCCCACTGACCAAAAACCCATGTTGCTTGCGCCACTGTTTTTAGTCGGCGTAGTGGTTGTGCTGTTTGCGAGTGAAACTCGTGACTCGGAATTACCAGAATAGAAGTACAGCACGGGCGAACGTCACGAGATCTCGCTGCTTCTTTATTTCTTGGATTTCTTGTCGGACTTGTTTTTGCCTTCTGCCGGGTCATCCGTTTTACTGGCCCCTTTTCCAGACTTGGTGGATTTGGTTGAACCGCGTCCTCCTTTGGCAGCCTGGGTTCCATCCAATCCTAGCAGCTTAGTTGCTTTAACTTCGATTTTTTCAACTTGAACAAATTTTGGGTCACGTGGGCTGCGCAGTCCGGACAGGGTAATCGCGTCACCTGGAACCGCAAATAACACATGGGGTAGGCTGACGTTAATGGTTGCGGCGGGATCGATCTCCACGGACAGCGTTTGATTGCCGGCTCGCAAAAACATTGTATTCTGCTGGACTTGCATCACTTGAGCGACAACACGGTAAGTTTGTGGAGTCCCTAAAGAAGCCAGCTCAGCGTTTTTGGCTCCTTTCTTCCCCTCACTTTTCTTATCTACCTTCTTGTCGGTCTTCTTATCAGCTTTCTTATCCGCTTTGCGATTTCCCTTCGCATCACTACTCTTGTCGTTGAACAACCCCTTAGTTGCGTTTCCAATTGAGCCTCCTTCTGGATACATTCCCGGACTCTGGTTGCGCATTTCATCCGGAGTCAATCGCGCTCGCGGATCAGTAACGAACGCATCGAGCGACTTGAGAGGTGCCTCGGCCTTGCCATTTCCATCGAATCGAGCCGAAAAACGGACGAGAATTCCAGGTGGCAGCCAAGTCGATTTTGCTTGACCGCTGAACTTGGCAGAAGTTCGCTGATCTAAAACGGCAATTGTTTCGATGTTACCATCGCTTAGAATTTTCAAGTTGGAACCCAACATGGAGTCCAACTTACCAGTCACATTTACAATCTCAAATCCGATGCCAGAAGCGGCTGCAGCACCACCATCCAACGACTTTCGTTTTCCCTGCCCGAACGACGCCTGGACAAACATGCAGCATATTACGATCGTTAAGACAACCCTCATTACCTTCGCTCCACTGTTATTCGGATCTGCGGATGACATTTTCGATTATACCCAACTATTCGGCACATGATGTGAACTGTCGGAATTTCTTGGTAAGAAGGCAGCCGGGGTCCATATTGTCAACTCCGTACAATCAAACTGCGTGTGCCAGCTAGTTTGGAGGGCATTTTGAGTACCATGTTCAGTATTGATCCTTGATTCGCAATCGCAATGCCGGTAATCTAGCTCAATGGATGGTCGATATATCTTGCCGTAAGTCCATTGGTCGAGAACCTTGCCGCCCACAATCCTCGCATGCCGTTGGTTTTTCTTTCGAGCTCTTTCAATTCTAGAATCTAATTGAAATGAATTATTGCGGTGTACCATTTCGAATGCTACTTCGTGTGTCTATGACGATGGCATCTGCGACGATGGCACTTCTGGTTTTCCGCGCGACGGCTGCATCGCCCGAAGTTGGTGTTGAGTTTTTTGAGAAATCAATCCGACCAGTCTTGATCCAACACTGTTACGAATGCCATTCAGCGTCGGCCGCAGCCAACGGTAAACAACAGGCGGGATTGATGTTGGACAGCAAACAAGGGTTTTTGCAGGGAGGCGAAAGTGGGCCAGCAGTTGTGCCTGGTAAGCCTCAAGAGAGTTTATTGATTAGTGCACTGAATTTTGAATCAGTGGAAATGCCTCCCAAGGGGCGATTACCTGCCGAAGTCATCGCTAACTTTGAAAAATGGGTCGCCATGGGAGCACCCGACCCGCGCGACGATCGGACGAACCTGACACCTCGACGCACCGAGTTCCAGATAACAGACGACGATCGCCAACATTGGTCTTTTCGGCCTTTGACGAAGACTGAACCGCCAGACGTCAAGCAGATGAATTGGGGCAAGGGTGATATCGATCGTTTTGTCTTGGCAAACATCGAGCGTACCGGGGGGCAACCAAGTCCTATCGCTGATCGATACACTCTGCTGCGACGCACCACTTTTGCAATCACTGGACTTGCGCCAACCGCTGAAGAAATTGCTGCTTTTATCTCGGATACGGATGCGGCTGCATTTGAAAAAGTCGTCGATCGCTTACTCGATTCACCGGACTATGGCATACACTGGGGACGCCGGTGGCTGGACGGCGTCTGTTATGCTGACAGCATCGACAAATCGGGAGAATATCGTCGTTGGGTTGTGCGCGCATTGAACGCCGATCTGCCCTATGACCAATTTTTGAAAATGCAGATTGCTGGCGATCTTATTCCTGCAAGTAGTTCGGTGCCGCATGATCAAAAGCATGTCAGCGGTGCCTCCTTCGATGGAATAACGGCGACAGGCATGATGGCCATGGCAGTTTGGGAGCAGGTAGGCCGCGATTTGGCTGTCGCTGAGATTGTCGATAGTCAGATCGATATCATCGGTCGTCAAGTTTTGGGGCTGACGTTGGCATGTGCGCGCTGCCACGACCACAAATTCGATCCCATATCTACTCAGGACTATTATGCGCTGGCAGGAATTCTTTTTAGCAGCCATATCTCGGTCGGCAAGCTGATTGCGGACGATCGGTTATCAACCGATGCGCTCGTCGAAATGCCTCTGCTCAACATGGACCAAGACAATTTTAATCGTCAACTTGACTCTAAGATTGCGCAGGTTGAGTCGCGAATCTCGCTGTTGGCCATGAAGGTCCCACAGGCTGCGAAATTGGCAGAATTATCAGTTCAGTTAGCTGACTTAGATGGACAGCTTGTTCGCGCGACGACTTCGGCCAGCAAGAAGAGTTTGACTGACCAAACTATAAAGATGAAGGTTGAGCTTGAAAAACTATTGGCAGACCAACAAACAAAAGCGTGGGACAAGAATCCGCCAGAAATTGAATTGATTGCGAATCTACGAAAGGAAATCGACGGGCTGCGCAAAGAAAAGGTCAAAGCTGCAGCAGTAGTGGCGATAGCAGATGGAGGCGTGCCGGGTAGCAATCGAGAAAAGATTGGCGATGCACCGATTTATTTGCGCGGTGAGTACCAGCGTGAAGGAGCGATCGTTCCGCGACGTTTTCCGGTGATTCTGGCTGGTCCAGATCAAACGGCTTTGGGCGAGCGCACAAAGGGTAGCGGGCGTTACGAACTGGCCGAGTGGATTGCCGCTCCCGAAAACCCACTCACGGCGCGCGTAATGGTCAATCGAATCTGGCAGCAGATGATCGGGCGGGCGCTAGTAAGGTCACCAGACAATTTTGGCAAACTGGGAGAAAAACCCACACATCCGGAACTGCTGGATTATTTGGCTGCCGAGTTTATGGCCTCTGATTGGTCTGTAAAGAAACTCGTGCGTCAAATTGCGCTTTCAGCGACTTTTCAACAGACCAGCCTTGTTCCGCAAGCTGCCGCGCGGATGGACCCCGACAATTTGCTCATTTCTCATATGAATCGGCGTCGTCTTACCTATGAGGAACTGCGCGACTTTTTGTTGCGTCTGGCAAGTGGTGGGCAACCAGGCTCGGTAGATGGAGATGTTCGTAAGCGAACGATGTTCGAGGCAATCGACCGCAAAAAGATCGATTTGACTGCGGCGATTTTTGATGGACCCGATTCCAAATCAATTATTCCGATACGGGCCGAATCGACCACTGCTCAACAAGCACTGTATCTCATGAATAGTCAGTTAGCGCATGATACGGCCAAGAAGTTGGCTGAGCGGATAACAGAGGATCCGGCGTTGAAATCGGATCATGAACGGCTTGAACGATTGTGGATGCTGGTCTTTGGGCGCCAGCCTGATGGCGAAGAAACGCGTACATCACAAGAGTTCATCGCCGCACAGTCGTGGGAAAGTTTGGTGCTCGCAATACTGGGCACGAATGAAGCTGTGTACATCGATTGAGTTAGCTGAAGCAGGAATATGACTAAAAGCAAGATGACCTTGACGCGAAAGGACCTACCGACCTGCAACCTCCGAGATCTGGATCGGCGGGCAATGCTCAATCGTATGGCTGGCGGTTTCGGCACGGTTGGTTTGTTGGCCACTTTGGGTGAAGCAGTCCCCGCCAGTGCAGGTGGCCCTGTATTGCGTTTGCCACACCACGAACCGCGTGCCAAGCGAGTCATCTTTTTGTTTATGAATGGTGGCCCGTCGCAGATCGACACTTTTGATCCCAAACCCTCGCTGGTACGCTGGGAAGGCAAACGGTTGCCCGTGCTCGATCAGAATACCAATAAATTGTTAGGCAAACCGAGGCCACTTGGCAACGCGTTTCCTACACCTTGGAAGTTTGCGAAACATGGCCAGTGCGGCATGGATGTCAGTGAGTTGTTCCCGCACGTCGCTCAACATGCCGACGACCTGTGCTTGATTCGTTCGATGTGTTGCGACAGTTTCTTTCATGCCCAAGGGACGCTGGAAATGATGACCGGCAGCGGGCTGTTTTTGCGTCCCAGTTTGGGGTCATGGCTGACGTATGGCCTGGGAACGGAGAATAGGAGTCTGCCCGGGTTTGTTGTCTTGGGCAACACACTTGGAAATGTAGACGCGACCAAAGTTTTCAGTTCTGCTTTTCTACCGGCAGAGTATCAGGGTACGCGGATTACGAGCGTGAGTGAACCACTTCCAAACTTGAAGTCACCTCTACACGTCGCTCAACAACGTGCGCAGCTCGATATGATGCAGAAACTCAACGCTCGCCATTTGAGCAACCGCGC
>CAZVBC010000126.1:0-17438 GCA_964625155.1 uncultured Pirellulaceae bacterium | reverse complement strand
ATAGGGCTAGGACGTGTACGTGGCGTCATGGCGAATACTCATCGGCGCATCAAGATTGGCCAGATAGGTACTGGACATGCACACGCCAGTAAGCTGTCCGTTTATCGTTCATCCCCAGATTACGAAGTTATAGGGATTGTCGAGCCAGATAAAAAACTACGGGCGCTGGCGGAAAAATCGCCGGTCTACCAAGGGGCGAAGTGGATGTCCCAAGCAGAATTGCTGGAGACCCCTGGTTTGGAAGCTGTACTGGTGGAAACTCGAGTTCGTGATTTATTGTCTACGGCTCACGCATGTGTGACGGCCGGAAAACATATCCATCTCGATAAACCGGCCGGCGAATCGCTGCCACAGTTTAAGCAGGTTTTAGATTTGGCTGCGAAGCAAAAACTGTTGGTACAAATGGGCTATATGTATCGATACAATCCAGGTGTGGTATTGCTACGACAGTTTCTTAAACAAGGTTGGCTTGGTGAGATCTTTGAAATCCATACGGTCATGAGCAAGGTCATTGGCCGAGAGGGGCGTCGCGACTTGGAAGAATATCGCGGAGGCATGATGTTCGAATTGGGTTGCCATATTATGGATCTGGTATTGGGGATCATGGGCAAGCCACAGTCGATCCACACATTCAATTTGCATTCGTCACGTAACTCGGATTCGCTGCTGGATAACATGTTGGCCGTGTTAAACTATCCTCGTGCCACGGCGACTGTAAAAACTACTTGTCTAGAAGTTGACGGTGGCGAACGTCGGCATTTGGTCGTTTGCGGTACCGAGGGGACGTTTCACATCCAGCCGCTGGATGCTCCCGCAGTGCGTCTGACGCTTTCCACTCCCCATGAAAAGTACCGAAGTGGATATCAAGACATTGTCCTCCCTAAATACACTCGTTATGTCGATGACGCTGTCGACATGGCACGAATCATTCGTGGTGAGAAGGAAACGGATTTCCCCTATGAGCACGACCTTGCCGTGCAGTCGACAGTTCTTCAGGCGTGTGGCATGCCTTTAGATGCTTAAGCAACAATCGCAACGCATAATTCTTTTGTAGCCAGATAATAGATATATGACAGCCACAAACACTGGCAAAGGAATAGGTGACGCATAGGACTAAGACTGTGTCAGGCTAGTATCTCGCGAACGACGCGACCGTGTACGTCGGTCAGACGCATATCGCGACCGCCGTATCGAAATACTAGTTGTTCGTGGTTCACGCCGAGCTGGTATAGAATCGTGGCATGGATATCGTGAATGTCTAACCGGTTTTCAATAGCGCTCATGCCCATTTCGTCTGTGGCTCCATAGGTAATGCCACCACGAATGCCACCTCCAGCCAACCAAATCGTATAGCCACTCACGTGATGATCCCGACCGTCGTCACCTGCGCTGTGCGGAGTTCTGCCCATCTCACCTGCCCATACAACAAGTGTTTCGTCCAACAAGCCTCGTCGCTTAAGATCCTTGATCAAGGCCGCGACAGGTTGATCGGTAATACGCGCATTTTCGGCGTGTCGCAGCTTGAGTTGCCCGTGCTGATCCCAAGGAGAATTATTGCCGTGTGTATTCGGACACGTCACTTCGACGAACCGAACTCCCGACTCGATCAACCGCCGAGCTCGCAGACATTGAATTGCATAAAAACGTTCGTAATCATTTTGGCGATCGGCGCCATACAACCTCAATGTCTCAGACGATTCAGTTTCGATATCGCACAATTCTGGAATCTGAGTTTGCATATGTGCAGCAACTTCATAATTGCGAATGGCCGATTCGATCGCTTGGTCCCCCGACCACTCAATCGATGCTAGGTTTTGATCGTGCAGGTATTGCAACTTAGCTCGCTGAATCTCAACGCTGTCCGCTGGCTTGATGTTATCGACCGGAACCCCTTTGGCTCGGACCATTGTTGCCTGATGGGATGCCGGCAAAAAAGCATTGGCAAAATTTTGAAAACCGCCATTAGGGATCCAGTCGTTGTTAAGCAGCACGTATCCGGGCAGTTGTTGGTTTTCTGTCCCCAAACCATAAGAAATCCAAGATCCCATACTGGGAGCTGCACCAACTGACCTGCCAGTATGCAAGAGCAACGACTGAGCACCGTGAAGAGGGTTCTCGCCCACCATCGAACGCACGACACACAGCTCATCCACCACTTGAGCAACATGAGGGAACAAATCGCTGACCCACAATCCCGAATGGCCATGTTGCCCGAATTTCCAAGGACTTTGTAGCCACTTTCGATTCGCGCTCACACCTTGTGAGAGCACGTCGGCGCGCCACTGGGCACTTTGACCATGCCGTCGGCCTAATTCAGGCTTGGGATCAAATGTATCTACGTGCGAGACACCACCATCCATAAACAAAAAAATCACCCGTTTTGCGCGAGGCAAAATATGATTCCCATCACGATGACGCGTCGCCGCTGCAGCGAAGGGTACACCCAGCCTGGCAGTCATTTGACTAAAGGCCAGCCAACCCGCTCCCATGCCACTAGCCTGCAACAGTTGCCTGCGTAAACTGCGCAGTTGACCGCTGGAGATGGGTTCCACGCATTCGCCTGTGTGCAATCTTGGCTCAGCGAACATGAATAAATTCCTTCAAATTAAACAGAGCGTGGGCCACATCTTGCCAAACAACCGCACTTTGAGCGACCGAAGCATCTGCGATGCCTCGCACTCGCGCGGAAGCGTACAGAAGATGAGTTAAGCGATCCATATCCGATGGCGTGGGTGGTCTCGTTAATGCCGCCAGGAACATTCTTTGCAAACGCTCCGCCACACTTGTCTCCGTTTGTGCAATCAAGCGTGAACTCCAGTTGTGGGCCATGGCTAAAACAAACGGATCATTAAGAAGTGCAAGGGACTGGTCGGGCACGCTAGTAACGTCACGGCGTCCCACGGTTTGTTTGGGAATAGGTTGATTGAAGAGGGCCAAGAAGCGTGGCGGCTCCATCAGCGTCATCTTGATATACAGGCTACGTCGACCATTACCGTCGAGTGGACCGCTAAACAACCGCTTCGCAGAATCTTGCGCTGTACGAAATGGATCCACCGGCGGACCACCCACTGTCGAATCCAAACTACCTGAAAGCAAAAGCATTGCGTCGCGGATTGCCTCCGCCTCCAATCTTCGCGGTGGAAAATAGTGCCAAAGTCGATTCTCGGGATCGACTGCAATTGATTGAGGGAACGCAATAGAGGATCGACGCCAGGCCGCGCTGGTGACGAGTGTTCGCATCAACTTCTTAATCGACCAACCCTCTTGAATGAAGCGGTCGGTCAAGTAGTCCAACAATTGCGGGTGACTGGGCGGTTCACCCAGATGCCCGAAATCATCTGGCGTACGCACCAGTCCTTCACCAAACGCGAAATGCCACATCCGATTTACAAATACTCGTGCTGTCAAGCGATTTGTATCACTGGCAACTGCCTGAGCAAACTGCAGCCTACCTGAAGCACGCTCTGGGGCTGTCCAATTGGCTGGTTCAATAATTGGCTCGCCATCTGTCACGGCTGTCAGCAGTTCTAGTTGCCCCCGAGGTACTTTATCTCCGATATCCGTGTACGAACCGCGTATATTGAGAGGTTCGTCTTGCCCCTCGTTCCAATCGGCCATCGACCCAATTACTTGATCGGCAATCAGACGTTTTTGAGTCTGGCGAAATTCAGCGATCAATGTTCGAACTTGCGGTAAACAAGTCAGTTCGTTCGACAGCAGTTTAGCTCGCAGAGCGTCGTCCAGCAGGAGAGCCGATTCGTCGTCGATGTTGTGCCGCTGCCATTTTTTGACTGCGTCAATGATTGCCTCGGCCAGCAACTCAGCCATGTCTCCGGTACGTTCAAATAATGGCGCAAAGCGTCCGAGTTCGTCCTGTGGTGGGCTTCCCTTGGCATGCGCATAAATACAAGTGACACCAAACCATGAACGCGGATCGGCGGCGACCGCTTCAGTAACTCCGCCATAACCAGTACGCGGCGGAAAGTAATTATTGAGCAACTTGGTCACAAACTCAAAATAGAGTCGTCGCTCCTTTGCGTCGAGGCTTCCTTCTAAAGTCTTGAATTGACCTACAGTCTGCGAGAGCCAGTGGGGTACTGACTGGCTAAGGAATTTCAAGCGTTCGCTGTGAAATGCCTGGTCCACAACGAACGTGTATCCCGCATGTAAGTCGCCGGCACACTGTACGGAAAAAGTTTGCCCTTCTCCAGGCTCAAACAAAGGACTGCGCAGAGCGCCCGCCAATCGCGACGACCACAGATGGGACCATCGACCCGCTGGCAAAACTTGGGCCAATGCCACCTCCCCTTCTTCGGCAACTATAAAGTCACCACTTGGTGCATACCCGAGCTGCATCCCGGCGCCATCCCATTGCCATCCTCGGGCGTCTGACGGATCACCTGTGCGAAAGTCGGCAATCAGCGTTAGACTCATTCTGTTATGCTCGCGTCGTCGCGCAGTTTCCTGAGCATATTCTTCTGCAGTAATCGGCTTTGCAATGTGTCTGCTCCACAGTTCTACAATCGACTCAGGAAATCTAACATCGCGTATGTCGGGCTTCGGAAACGCGCGAATCTTCTCCACGATCGCTGGCCGAGAATTTATCCAAACACCTGCCAGTTCACTGCGTATTTGACTTTTCAGTTCTCGGAGTCGATCGACAATACGCTGGTTCGGCTCCGCAGCATCGACTCGACGAGGAGACCAGCGAGTGCTCATGAACATGCCAGATAGCGAATAGTATTCCCGCTGCGAAATTGGATCGAGCTTGTGATCATGACATTGTGCGCAAGCAAGCGTCATACCCAAAAATCCTTTACCGACTGTATCGATTACATTGGCCATGGCTTCCTGCGAGATACCTTCAGCGTCAGCGTTATCGCCATGTCGACGCTCGCCCAATCGCAAGGCCATAGGGGCAATTAAACTGTCGACCAAATTAAGCTCGTCATCGATGCGTGCATCGACAAGATCGCCGGCAAGTTGTTCCAATAAGAATGTACGAATGGGCAGGTCGGCGTTAAACGCACGGACGACGTAATCACGGTACATCCAAGCGTTTTTGGCCGGAGCATCCCATTCGTAACCATGGGTATCTGCATAGTGCACAACGTCTAACCAATGCCTGCCCCAGCGTTCACCGAAACGAGGATCGGCCAGCATGCGGTCGACCAAACGATCGTATGCATCGTGTCGTCGATCTTGCACAAATTCCGCAATAAGCGCTTCGCTAGGAGGCAACCCAATCAAGAGCAAACTCAACCGACGCACGAGTGCGTACGCGTCGGCTGGTGGAGACGGAGTGACGCTCGATGTTGTTAGGGCGCGCTGCAAAAAACTATCGATCGCACTCTCAGCCGCCGGTTGGGCTGGAACGTTGGCTTTTTCTAGCGGCTGGAGACTCCACCACTTCATGCGGTCGCGAAATTGTTGGCGCCAGTCCAGTTCTGCATCACGATCTTGCATCACACCCGCGCGCGGATCCGGGGCATTCATCGTCACCCAACGTTCAAAATCCGCTATTACTGTCTCTGGCAATTTAGGCCGCCCAGGTGGCATGGGTTGTACGTCTCCGACATGGCGAATCGACTGAATCAAAACGCTCGCTGCTGGATCCCCTGGAATAATCGCCGGAACACCAGAATCCCCGCCTGCCTGCCAACCAGCCCGTAGATCGAGCCGCAATCCTCCCTTGAGTTCTGGAGAGCGATCGCTATGACAAGAGTAACAATGCTCCGATAACGCAGGCCGAATCTTTGACTCAAAAAATGCGAGCTGTTCGGACGTGGGACGCGGTTGTGCAAGCAAACTGCCTGTAAAGTTCAAATGCGCAACAATCGTTAGGAAGCACATTAGGCGAGCGGCAGAAAAGAACTTTTCAACGCACCGGAGAGCTCGCGTCCGTCCGGTACTTAATGCAGAAGAACAGTGCAAGCCGTCCGATACACTCATTAATACCGCCGTACGCCTTAGCACGGAAAGTGTCGTGGTTGGCAGCCAAGGAAATCGATTGGTTCTCATGCTCAACATGATTTATCGTTTGTTCGAAGCCATGGCCAAATCGCGTCTGTGCAACCAATCTGACGCACGATCCATCCAACTGGAGACGTCTGAATCAGCCACCGGCCGGGCACCATATCCGTGACCACCATTCTGAAAAATATGGAGTTCTCCTGAAACACCATTTTTCTTCAATCCGGCATAGAAGTAGACGCTGCTCAAAGGCGTCACTCGATCATCATGGGCATGGACGAGGAACGAAGGGGGCGTATCGCGACTGATGGTGACCAGATCGTTGAGTCCATCGCCAGATGGGGTCGCCAGTTGCCATGGATAAATCAACATCGCAAAATCGGGTCTACACGATAACGAGTCAGCTTGGTCCTGCCCAACATACTCGGGTTGTGAAAATCGAGTTGCAATCAGACCGGCCGCATTGCCGCCAGCCGAGAATCCAATGATGCCGATTTTGTCTGCAGCAATCTTCAGCTCCTTGGCTCGACTTCGAATCAAGCGAATTGCCCGCTGGCCATCTTGTACTGGGCGCCGCCAATAACCATCCTCCTCAGCGCCACTCTTTTTTGTACGGTAATGCACGACAAACGCCGAGATTCCCAATCCATTCAACCACTGGGCGACCTCCGAGCCTTCCTTATCAGCAACCACATAGTTGTAGCCTCCGCCCGGGAATATCAATACCGCGACCGAATCGGCTCGCTCGTTTGATGTTGCAGCCGCAAAATAATGCAATTGAGGCCGAGTGATGCCAGCGATACGTGTCGCTGGCGGGTTTTCGTCTGCCCGCCTGGCAAGGGGTTGGCCGACTTCGCGAGTCGATTCTCCAGGAGCCAAATCGGGCCAAATATCTAGTACTTGGTCGGGTTCGCGCCCAATCGCAACCATGGATTCCGCCCCGCAGAACAAAGCTGCGCAAAGGATCGACCAACATCGCCAATTGTTCATGCAAGAATCTCCTTCACAACTCGGCTTGGTTCAACACCAGTAAGCCGAAAATCAAGACCCTGAAAACGGTAACTGAATCGCTGATGATCAATCCCCAACAAATGCAGGATCGTAGCGTGCAAATCGCGGACATGTACCGGATTCTCAGCCACATTGTAACTGAAGTCGTCGGTCGTACCGTAGGTTAAACCTGCCTTGATTCCGCCTCCAGCCAACCACATCGTAAAACAGCGAGGATGGTGATCGCGACCGCCGTCCGGACTGTCCCATTGCCCTTGACCAGCCACTCCACGACCGAACTCACCTCCCCATATCACCAATGTATCGTTTAATAATCCTCGTTGCTGCAGGTCTAAGACCAATGCGGCGCTAGCTTGGTCAGTGTCGCGGCAGCGGGCCACGCACCATGAACTAAGCCGACTATGGTGATCCCAATCAGGATGAAAAAGCTGGACAAAACGAGCTCCTCGTTCCACCAATCGACGCGCAAGGATACAGTTCGCTGCGTAACTCCCTGCGCGTCGTGAATCTTCACCATAGAGCTGAAACGTTGATTCTGGCTCGTCTGACAAATCGCTCAGCTCGGGTATGCTCGATTGCATCCGCCAAGCCATTTCGTACTGCTGGATGCGAGTTTCGATTTCAGGGTCTCCAGTTTGCTGAAACCGCAATTCGTTAAGTTGCTCTAGCCCATCGAGCATCTTCCGTCGTCCCGAACGAGGCACTCCGTCTGGATCACGCAGGTACAAAACGGGATCGCGTGCGTTACGTAGTTTAACACCTTGGTACACCGAAGGCAAAAAGCCGCTGCCCCAATAATGATCGTAGAGTGGTTGATCGCTGGGGCGTTTCATTTTGGATATCAGCACCAAATAATCGGGAAGGTTCTTGTTCTCACTCCCTAACCCATAACTGACCCAACCACCGAGGCTAGGGCGGCCAGGAATTTGATGGCCGGTCAAAAACTTGGTCATTGCTGGAGCATGATTGATTTCGTCCGTCGTCATGGATTTGACAAAACACAAGTGATCAACCACTTTTGCCAGATGAGGCAACCACTCGCCAACGGTGGCGCCGCTTTGGCCGTATCTTTCAAACGACGTGCGGGCAGGCATGATCAACTGTTTTTGGCTGGCCGTCATCGTCGTTAATCGTTGGCCTTGCCGAACACTGTCCGGTAACTCGATACCAGCCCATTTCTTCAATTCAGGCTTGTAGTCGAACAATTCGATTTGCGAAGGACCACCGGACTGTGTCAGGAAGATGACATGCTTAGCTCGTGGTGCAAAATGGGGCAACGAAATCCTCGAGGCTTCCTCCCCAGCCTTTCCACGCTGGCTTTCCAGCATCCAAAGGAGCATGGCTCCCAGTCCCACGCCAGCTCCACGGCCAAGAAAATAACGCCGCGATGTCGCCAGGATTTCCGGTTGTAGGTGCATGCTGGTCATACTTCACTCGTGAGAAAGCGCTTCGTCCAGATTAAAAACGAGATTGGCAGTAATCTTGCCTGCTGCAAGCATTGCGAGATCGTCACAAGGTGGCATTGCAAACTGATTGGTCTGTGTCAAGGCAACTGCGTCTTTGGGATGTTGGCGATAGTGTTCTACGGCGTGCTTGTGCACATCCAACAACTGGTCAATTTCTCCTTGCGCTGGTAAACGAGTGAGCACGCGCTGAAAAATAAAACGAATCTGCTCAACCGGTTCGTGCGATCGGTTGGCCGCTTGAGCCGCGAGCATGAGCGAGGCATCCAGAATGGTGCGATCATTTAATATCGTTAACGCATGCAACGGTGTATTGGTGCGAGCCACCCGCACTTCACACACTCGGCGTTGAGCGCTGTCAAACATGTACGTCGGCGCGATCGACCGTCGCCAGAAAGCGTACAGCGATCGCCGATATTGAGCTGGCCCCTGACTTGGTTCGTAATGAAATCGCCCCATGAACATCTCTTCCCAAACCCCGTCCGGTTGATAGGGCCGCACCGGCGGGCCACCTAAGGCTGGATTTAACAGTCCACTTGCGGCAAGCGCTGCGTCGCGCAACACCCAGCTCGGCAATCGATAACGTGAGCCTCGAGCGAGCAATCGATTCTCTGGATCGCGTTCTAGCAGCCGCGCGTTTACGCGGCTATCTTGTCGATAGGTTTCGCTCGTTACGATCAGACGTATCATGTGCTGAACGCTCCACTGATGCTCGACCAATTCAACAGCTAACCAGTCTAGTAACTCTGGATGTGTGGGTTGTTGGCCCTGCAATCCAAAGTCCTCCGTCGTGCGGACCAAGCCAGCTCCAAAAATCATTTGCCAAAGATGATTTACCAGGACGCGCCCACTCAATGGATTGTCGTCTGCGACCAACCAATTCGCCAATTCCAAACGTGTAGCAGGTACCATCAACTTGGCATAATGATTCGGTTTGGCAATTCCCTTGTCGCCCTCGGGTGCGAGAGCTCCCAATACTGCTGGCTTAACCTCATCACCTAGTTGGTTCCAGACGCCGCGCAGTAGCACATGTGTTTGGCGATTTTCTTGACGATCTCCCAGTACCATAACGTTCATTGGTTCAGTGGCTTTGGTACATTCCGCGAGTTGATCTTCGGCCAGTTTGAGCGATTTATTGGCTGCTTGGTACTCAAGGTCATCCGCCAGAAACTGCTCGAACAACCGCGATCGTAGATTGAGGTCGAGTTCTTCCGTCTGCCGATCAGCAATAGCAGCTAACTGTTCGAGAGCCATTGGTGCTGTGCTCCTGACAGCGCTGCCTGCTTGGTCAGTAACCGATAACCGAAAGCGACCGATGTTTGCATCCCCTTCGGTCGATCGATGAAACATGACAAAAAGTAATTGATCGCCTGGGTTCAGGATCAATGGTTCGGTTAATGCATAAATCGCAAAATGAATCTGCTTTGCATCGGCTCCTGCAGTGGTCCAGCCGTTACGTGGATCGTCATCGAGCGTATCTTTGATGGCACCGTATTGTCGCGCCTCTGCTTTTTTGTCGACATCTGCAACAGCTCCCGACAATTCAATATCTCGTAATTGAGATGCTCCTTGGCTTTTGAGCTGTAGTTTTACGTCCGTCAAAATAAACTCGCCGCTGCGCCCGCGCGAAAGTTTGCCTTCGGTATGTGATTCGTGCGGGAGTACTTCCAATTTAAGACCGGTTACGCGTCCAAGAATCGTGGAGGCAGATACTCGATAATCATCTTGTCGTGGATTCGGGCCAGACGCTTGCACTATGCCATCTCTTTGATGATCCAATCGAGTTCCTGCAACGGTTTCCAATTGCGTGGGCTGTAACACGTGCCAGCCCTGGAACCCACTCTGCACCCTTTGGTATTGCTCGCTCAACCATGTCTCAAACCTCTTTTCAGCCTGTTTGAGTGCTCGCTCGGCGATCGGCCTACGTCGGTTGACTACTCCTTGGGCTTCTTCCAGGGCTCGAGTGGCAAAGGGGGATCGAAACTTGAGAAACGGCTTGGCTCCGCCGCCAGCTTTCCCGTCTTCGTCGATGCTATTAAAGTAAGCGAACAGTGAGTAATAATCGTGTTGCGAAATCGGATCAAATTTGTGGGAATGGCACTGACAGCAGCCAAGCGTCAATCCTAACCAAGCTGTTCCGACTGTATTGACCCGATCAATGACGTAGTCGATACGAGATTCATCTGGATCGCGGCCTCCTTCGCCGTTAGTCATGTGGTTGCGATGAAAACAGGTCGCCAAGACTTGGTCGACAGTTGCGTTGGGGAGCAAGTCACCGGCAAATTGTTCAAGCGTGAATTGATTGTAGGGCATGTGCCTGTTAAACGCTTGCACAACCCAGTCACGCCAAGGCCAATTGGTCCTAGTCGCATCGCCTTGATATCCGTCGGTGTCGGCGTAACGTCCCACGTCCAGCCACCACATAGCCATGCGTTCGCCATGATGCGGTGAACCGAGCAGTTCGTCGACCGTTGCCAGGTACTCTTGTTCCGTAAAGCCATCGCGCAAACGCTCCATCGCGGATGGTGTCGGCGGCAGTCCTGTGATGTCGAAAGCTAATCGCCTCAGCAAAATATGATCATCCGCTCGAGGCGATGGTGAAAGTTGCTCGACTAACAATCGCTGCATTACAAATCGATCAATCGGATGAATGGACCAATCACCCAGCTTGTTCGCGGGATTCGAAAGTCGCGTCACTTGCTCGACGCTTACGTCCGGCAAGCTTGTCTTGTACGGAAGCTCAAACGACCAATGTCGCGAGTAGTGAGCCCCTTGACGAATCCAATCTCGCAATAAGCCCTTTTGTTGGTCCGTTAACGGCTTACCTGTATCGACAGGAGGCATGATTACATCAGGATCGGTTGCGTCGATACGTTGAACAAGCAGACTGATGTTTGGGTTTCCGGGCACAATTGTTCCATGGCCGTCGGCATCCAACCGCACCGCCTCATCGCGCACATCCAATCGCAATTCCGCCTCTCGATTCCCTGCGTCTGGACCATGACAATGAAAACACTTATCCGCCAGGATCGGCAAAATATCTCTTCGAAAACTGACTTCTTCCGCTGCCGAAGAAAACGTCAATACGGTGACAAGCCAAACCCATGTGGCCCAACATCTCAACTGCTTCAAGAACCAAGCGTCTTTTCGTCGTCTCTCAAACATCACATCTTCCAAACAATAGTGCACAAAGAGCCCGGCTTCTGGTTGCAACCGCAGAATCTCACAGACGCTATTCTCTGCTCACAAGATACTAGCGATTTGTCACAGTTTAGTTTTAGGGGTCGGGATGGCGAAGCCTCCGCTGAGTCAATTGAGCGGTGGCGCGGTAGAAACCTCGCTCGCCCCATTTCCGCGAAACCTAATTCTTAGCTGTGACAGAGGACGGCTCGTTCGGAAATAAGTTACCAAACAACCAAATCTGCGGGTGGCGCCCCAAATCCGGTGACATATTTTTGAACAATCCCTAGCCTAGCAATAACCCATTATGATAATGGCCAGTTAGTCAGTTCAACAGATACGGCAGTTAACCACATCCATGTGCATTGATTTGGCAGCGGATACCGCTGATTGAAAGGCGAGAACTGCGCAGGTTTCTGGCGTGCCGTCTTGCCCGTCGGTCGACGTATACCGCTCTTCAGTAGCAGCCAACACGCGCGTGACGCCGTTACTATAGCTCTAACGACCAACAAAGTGTCAAGCGCGAACGGTAGTTAGAGCTTCCCAGTATTTACTGAATGCGGAACATGTACTGAATGCCGAGCGAACCGCAAGTCGCTGTGTCGAGCATTGGCGACTATTGGCAAAACGCATAGATTGACGGTGGTAGAAAGCTGCGAAATGCACTGGTCGTAGCTAATTGAATCAGCCACGATGCTCGATGATGAGCATACTTGAATCGCAAGTAGTCGGCAGTAACCCATTCTCGTCGTTGGAAATGCACAGCCAGCATGCGATCCAATTCGCCTTGAGAAAAACCGGCGTGAGCTCCATATTCGTTACGAAACCGCCCGCGTAATCGCGCGGACCAGTCTTGCAAATTCTCCTTCACTTTGCTGCGCAACGAGGGTGTCCAATCTCTCTGGCGATGAGCACCAACCGAGCTGACCAGTCGATGGCGATTAGGTGTTCCAATAAACAGCCAGCCGTTGGGGGCAAGTACTCGTGCAATCTCCGCGAGGCTGGCCTGAGGGTCACCTACGTGCTCGATTACATGATGATAAAAAACAGCATCAAAACTATCATCCGGATGTTGGATATCTTCAACTGACCCGGCTTGGAAATTCACGTTCGGAAGCTCGGCAAGTGCGGAATCAGGAGCGTGTTCGATATCAAACGCTTCAACGATCGCTGGGAAATACTTGGCGATATATGCAGCTTCGTGTCCGGCGCCGCAGCCAGCTACTAAAACCTTCGGCAGACGATCCTGAGAGCCTTCATAACGCATGCCCCATTGCCGGCAAAAGAAATCTGCAGCGCTGTGCGAGATGATCTGATTTGTTTCTGCGTCGTGATGCCTTTCGGCCAAAACAGGCGACATGTAACTTTACTCCAATTAGAACCGACTCTCAATTTGACGGCGAACCCTCGCAATATCAAATATAGTTTGCAATTGGAGGCGAGCTGGGTTGTCGCAGATTGCTTGGCCAATATCACGTCCCTGGTGCCGCGAAAACAGAAGCTTGATCTGAGATAACCAGCGTCGCAACTAACGTCGAACTACACCCAACTCCGCGTTTCCAGCATTTCAGAGGGTGCTGATCATGCCCGATTTATCGTCTAGAGGATAAAGTCTGTGTAAGCTCATCCAATAGGTTGATTCAATATAAAGTCAGTTGCCTAATCCTAGGCTGCTAAAAATTCGGCGTTTTGCAAGGTTTCGATTTGCGCAACATTTATTCCAAGCTTGGCACAAAACTTGCGCAAACACATACACCTGTCAACTGCAGTCGTTTTGAATAATCCGGGTTTAATTTAACCGTCAGCCGAGCAGGCGTACGTGTGCAATCTCTGCTGCAACTGCATTCTCATTAAATCCGAGTACGGCTGCTGCGGTTCACTGTTAAACGATTCAGAGTACAAGCTGTGATTCATGGAGGCCACGTCATCTTGCCACACTATGGCTTCCTATTCACGACGCTATCGCGGTTTAGGCCACTGGAGTTTCTCGTGCAGAAACTCGTAGGTACGTTGGCCATTAATAGTGTGTGGACCAACAAACCATTCGATCTCGCAATCAAGTGGTTGCATCAATTTGGTGGCGTACAAGTTGCGGATCTTGGCAAATTCCATCCCGACGCGATCGTCTGGAGCAACACCGTCAAAGTGCCCTCGTTCGACCATGAACGGCCGCGGAGCAATGAGAAATGCCATCTCGGCATAGTTGAATTTCGTTCCAAGGTCGAATTCAAAAATCTCGTACTCACCGGTCCACACGTAACTATGAGACCCATAGGTAGTCGCATTCTTCCAAACCCAGTCGTTAAAATCGGCGGAACAGATCGAAAGCGAATACTCCGGCACCAACGGCGGAATTCTCATAGCGCTTTTCCCACCATAAGACAAACCATAGAAAGCGATGCGATTGGCATCAACTTGAGGCAGTTGTCCAAGCCAACGCACAATTTGCTGGTGTTGTGGGATGATCGTCGAAAACAAGGTCTTCCCCAGCAGATAACTTTTGCGCTGCAATGTGCGAAAACGATCCTTGAAGATATACAAGTTCTGTGGCGCGAACGAAATGAATCCACGTTCAGCCAATTTGGCTGCGACATCGTGGTATGCGGGGTGATCCCCAGTTACCACATCTTGCGGCCGTCCCTCAAGACCATGCTGAAATACAACACAGGGACGTTTCTCACCCGCAGGCAGGTTCTTTGGAACTAGTAGAATGCCATACGCAATTACATCTGGAAACACGTCCAAGACTACTTCGTATCCGGTCCACGCCGGGTTGTCGTACAGTTTGCGACTACGTGGCTGAGCGGGCAACATCTTATCGCCCCACCAACCGATAATATGCTCTCGGAAATAATCGCGATAGGGTTCAGACTTGGCTGCATACTCCTCGCGTTTAGAGTCTAGAAGAGGTTTCCAATAGGCGGTGCGCTCTGCTGCCACCGCGTTGAGTAGACGTTGGGTATAACGCTCCCACTTGACCAACGTTGCTCGTCGACGATCCTCTCGCGATGTAACTTGTTCTGCTCGAATTGTCGTCGGTTCAAAAGCTGCCGGAGCTGCCACGCCAATCAATTTCAAAGTTGCTTTCAGCGCATCTGTCGAACAGCCGTCGATAGCTGGCGGATTTGCTGAAGGTTCAATCCATACCAAGCGATCCTGTAGCTTCCACGGCTTAAGATGTTCAGTGGCTGTTTCGAATTCTTGCCGTGCGAGCTTGACGTCAGGACTGGGCAGGGTTCCAGGTGCTCCTCCCTGACCAACCAATTCGATGGCTGGGCCAGGAACCGGATCGATGACCACATGACGCGGCGCCACGAGAGCCGCAAGCTGAGCGTCGCCAGCGAAATTGAGTAAACCAAATACGTTACGATGAATCGGCTCCTGCCAGAGTTTATCTCGAGGCTGAAAGTGTCCCGAAATGCAGGCGGCCCGAACGCGTTGGTCAGTTGCCGCATGATACATGGCTAACCAACCTCCCTCTCCCCAACCTGCCACAATCACTGGTAACTTCTCGACGTTCAGCAAATCGGTCGCAGCGCGAAACTCGTGCAGTTGATAGCCGACAATGTGCCGCCCCAGTTCGTACGCGCTGCGGTAGAGAAATTCTTGATCCGTTAATAAGGTCCCACTACCCTCGCGCCGCGCCTCGATTGTTCGGCCAATGACGCTGGGCACGACGACTCGGCCCCCTGCAGCCGCCAAATAACAGGCCGCGTGAAACGCTGGCCGATCGGACTTGCCGATACCACATAGGTCCTCTGGAGTTTGACCAGCGTCCGGGATAACGATGGCGAAAAATTTTGGCGACGAGTTCGGTTCCAGAAGTAATCCCTGCCCGTCCACCCCGGGTAAAACGCTCCAGCGCACTTCCGCTGCTTTCCAATCCTGCCCCTCAGCCACGTATGGCGACTTGCCGAGCTGGCTGGTCACTTGCGCAGCTTTCACGTCGGGCATATAGAACAGACCAGCCGTGGTGCGTTCTTCATCGTCGCGCAGGCCGATCTGTTTAGCCAATTGCCGACGAAAATCGGCAGTCGATTTTGCGTAATCGGTCGCCGCCGCAGTTGGTTTGGGCCAGCTTTCGATCCGATTGATCCGAGCACGCTCAAGCTTGTTCAATAAATATCGGTCAACTCCATCGACCAACTGTGAGGTAATATCCCCTTCCATCGTTAATCGAGTGGTACCAGGCAAAGTATCTGGAGACTGGCTCCACGCGCCTGTGACGAAAAAGGTAATCAACGCTATTACGTAAATTGATTTCATCATGGTGTTCACTCAATTGTCCGTAAAAGTAACGGTATGGCACAACAAACAATTGCTAACACACGCTGGTTAATTGTTGCGCCAAATGCCTTTTGATTGACCGAATGAGGCGCTGTTCAAACAAGTACAGATGGCACAACAATAGGCGGGTTCAGCTTCTGAAGCAGGTCACTTACAAGCGGCCTAATATACCATTTTCAGAACAGTTGATGTGTTGTCACTGCATACCTGCTGCGCTCACGGTCTTGCTGCCGTTCCCAAAACCGGCGCCGCCATTAGAATCTAATGCTTCGTCAATACACGGCAAAAGTGGAACATGCGGCGAGCAATGGCCAATTGTTCTCCGATTGATTCGAGCAATTAAGGCCAGAGACAGGAAAAAACATACCGGGCACCTTGCGCTTCGCCGCTAAAAACAGATAGCGGAAGTGCGCCAGCTCTCCGGTGGCACGGTTAAATCTTCAGTCGTCCCGCGCCTAGTACCCAGTCGGCTAGATTTTCCTCGACGGTTACCATCAGAGAAAACGGATTAATACGAAAGATTCGGAAATAAATTTCATGGACATGCATACTTTAACCCGCGAACTCCAGGTACAGAATAAGTCAAAGATCGTGATGTTAGTCGCGGATGGACTTGGCGGTTTGCCAATGCTGCCAGGGGGTAAAACGGAATTAGAGAGCGCATGCAAGCCGCAGCTTGATGCACTCGCAACGGTAGGTGTGCAGGGGCTAAGTATTCCAGTCAAGCCAGGAATTGCACCTGGCAGTGGTCCAGGGCATCTTGGGTTATTTGGGTACGATCCACTGAAATACCAAATCGGTCGAGGTGCGTTGGAAGCGACGGGCATCGGTTTCGAACTTCAGCCTGGAGATGTAGCGATTCGCTGTAATTTTTGTACGCTCGACGCACAGGGGCGCATCTCAGACCGCCGCGCTGGAAGAATCTCGACTGAGGAAAGTGCTCCGCTGGCAATTTCACTGCGACAGATCAAAATTCCGGGAATTGAGATCTTCGTGGAACCAGTCAAAGAGCATCGCTTTGTCGTTGTGTTTCGCGGTGCCGAACTTGGTGGAAATGTCAAGGACACCGATCCACAAGCCGTCGGCGTCCCGCCGCTGGCCCCTGTTGCTGAAGACCTCGCCAGCCAACGTACGGCTGAAGTAGCGCAGGAGTTCCTGCGACAAGCTAAAGAGATACTCCAATCGCATCCGAAAGCCAATTTTCACACGATGCGGGGATTTGCCAATAAGCCGGATTTGCCCAGTTACGACGATGTCTACGGCCTCAAGGCGGCCGCTATTGCCGTGTACCCGATGTACAAAGGTCTGGCTCGATTGGTTGGAATGGATGTAATCGGCAAAGCCACCACGCTGGCCGAGCAAACAGAAGTTCTGAAGGATGCATGGTCGGATTACGATTTCTTCTTCATGCACTATAAATATACCGACAGCACCGGCGAGGATGGGAATTTTGCAGAGAAAGTAAAACGCATCGAAGAACTCGATTGTGCCTTACCTGTAATCGTCGCGTTGAAGCCCGACGTG
>CAZVBC010000125.1:0-17526 GCA_964625155.1 uncultured Pirellulaceae bacterium | reverse complement strand
GAGGCGAATATTCAGGTCGCGAATGTCTTTCACGCGGGGGACGGCAACCTGCATCCGTTGATCATGTTCGATGGTCGCGAGGCCGGGGCGCTGCACCGCGCGGAGGAATTGGCCGCGAAAATTGTCAACCTGTGTATCGAATTGGGTGGTTCGATCACTGGCGAGCATGGCGTCGGTATGGAAAAGCGGCAATTCTTGCCCGGAATGTTTTCACCAGATTCGATCGACTTGATGAAGCGCGTGCGTCTAGCGTGCGATCCATACGAGATCGCCAATCGAGGAAAAATGTTTCCCAGTAGCGAAGCGCCTTCGCTGGGGCTGTACGGCGCTCACCCGTTGGAAGTTGCCGGAATCGCCAGTCGAATGTAGGACGAACTCCCAGTTCTGTCGGCACAGGCAAACGCCTTCAGGTTGAGAAGAGTGCCCGTTGCAACCAAGCGCATGCGTGATTCAACCTTCTGCGCCGCCAGCAACTCGCGCACCCAAGCGATCAGCCAATCGTAACAAAGTTCGGCTGGCATCACCCTCGCTCAGTTTCGCTTGGATCAGGTGAAACTGTGATCGATCTCCCCAGGCGTGCTGCAACGCTTGTACAAATTCACCCTCGGTCTGAACCAAGTAACCTTGGCCACCGCCATAGACTTCGGTTAGTCGCGCATAATTCCACGGATGGATTTCATTGTATTTCCAATCGCCCGCGTGGAGGTAGCGTTCGGTTCCATAACCGTGGTTATCCAGCAAAATGATGATCGGTGAAAATCTGTTGCGGACAATCGACGATAATTCGTTTCCGGTCATTTGAAAGGCACCGTCGCCGCAGATAACCACGACGCGCTTGTCGGGTTTCGCAAAACTCGCACCCAACGCAGCCGGGACCGAGAATCCCATCGAAGTATAGTAGGCCGGACTGATAAATTCGGTTCGATCGTGCACGACTAACTCCGTAGCCGCGAACAACGAATCTCCGATATCGGCAATGACGATTGTTTGGTCGTCCAGCAGCGGATTGATCGCAGCCATGATGCGGCTGACTCGAAGGGGTTGGTCCGCTTGAATTTCAAATGGTCTCGAAGGCTTGGCCCGCAACTCTTCTGGGATTTCACGAATCCTGGGAGCCGGTCGGCTGGCCAGTAGACCATCTATAAATTCTTCCAGCGGCACGTGATGGTAGTAGTGATGTGAAACTTGTAACTGTTCGCTGGTCGCATAAATACATTTGGCCACATCCAGCTTGGCAGTAAAAATTCCCAAATTGATGTCGGTCATGAACGCGCCCAACAGCAATACGCAGTCGCTGTCCTCGACGAATTGAGTCACTTCGTGCCGCCCCATTGCTCCTTCGTAGAGACCAACGTACAGCGGATGTTTCTCACGCACGACGCTCTTACCCAGCAAGGTCGCGGCGATGGGAATTCTGGCTTGCTCGGCCAGGCGGAGAACTTGATCCTGTAATCCAAACCGATGAATTTCTACACCGGCGACGATGATCGGTCGTTCGGCGCGATTCAGCCGCTCGTGAGCTTCGCGCACCGCTTCTTGCAGCGCTCGTGGTTCGCGCACTATCCGTTGCTTGTGAAAAACGTGAGCGGTCGGCGGGACCACGGAAACCATGTCGCGCGGGATCTCGATATAGACAGGCCGCTTGAATCTATCGGCTGCCTCCAGTACCCGGTCGATCTCTGAGAAGGCCGTCAGCGGGTCGATCAACTCGGTGGCGGCGATACATATCTTTTCAAAGACTTCTAACTGAGTGCGAAATTCGCGAACTTTGTGGTGCAACAACGGATTGTTGACGCGTTCGTTCAGTCCGGGAGCTCCGCTGATGACGACGACCGGCGACTTTTCGGCAAACGCTCCGGCGACGCTGTTGCAGACGCTCAAACCGCCAACGCAATACGTCACGCAGACTGCCCCCATGCCGTTAATGCGCGCGTACGCGTCCGCGGCAAAACCGGCGCAATCCTCGCGGGTACAACCGACAACATTGATCGGACTGTGCTCCAACATGCTGTAGAACGCCAGCACGTAGTCGCCCGGAATTCCGAACACATCCTTGATGCCATAGTCCATCAGGCGGTTAATCAGGTAAAGTCCGATGGATAGCTCGCTCGATCTTCGTCCTTTATCCACGGGCATAAACAATCCTTTTCTCGAGCGATGCTAAGTAAGTGAAGCCAGATTCTGGATTTGGTTGAGTGCGGACTGGCTGTCCTTCATTTTACTAATGGTCTTCTCCATATTGTAGAACTGCAATAGCAACCGGTTGCGTTCTTTGCTTAAGCGTAAATCGAAGGCCACAATCCGCGACGAGTTTTGTTCGATTTGAGTCTGCAGAGAGTTCGATTTGCTGATCAACATGCCTTTGCCGACTGCGGTCAACGTATCGATCAAGTCCTTGGCTTTCTTCGAGAATCCGTTGGTAGTGTCGGTAAAGAACCGCTGCACTGCCGCGGGGTCCCTTTCGAGCGCCTCGTTCAGCTTGGATTCATCGAATTCGAGTCTGCCATTCTCTCGGTAGTTGATGCCTAACTCCGCCGTGGATCGAACTGATCCAGCTCCGGTGATTCGCGTGGTAAACAATCTGCTGAACGAAAAATCCACGCGCAGCGCCTCGGTCGAACCGAACAGCAATCCTCCAGTCTTCTTCTTTTCGTCGAACGCTGTCAGAGCGGTTAGTTTGTCGCGAACCTTGTTGTACTGGTCAACGACGGCACGTACTTTCTTGGCGATTTCGCTGGTGTTTTTGCTGACCGTCACCGTCACGACGCTCGAAGTGGTTTTATTGACCGTCAATTCGAGTCCTTCGATGACATCCGCAAATTTGTCGTTGTTCGACGACAATAAAACACCTCCACCGTTGGCATTTCCGCCCAGCGACAGGAGAGCATCTTGAGCAGCGGATGTCTCGGTGAAACCCAGGTTCAGCGCCGACGAATCCACCGCGAATCGACCTCGCAAGCCATTCGACACGCTATTCAGTGCAACCCGCACGCCACTAGAGCCAAGGTTGATGATGTTGGCTCGAACTCCGCCCTGGGCATCGTTCAACGATTCGACCAAATCATCCACCGTCGTACTGGATGTCGTCGTGATCGTACGCTTGGTGGAACCGTCAATGCCCTTGGCAGGCGAGCCATCCACGGTCAACACGCTCGAAGTTCCGAGAATTCCTAATTGCTTGGCTGTTTGACCTCCGCTGAGTTCTTCGACAATCAGTGGGCCAGTTCCACCAGCTCGATCGACCAGTAGCAAACCATCGCCGGTCTCGTTCACGCGAGCCTCGACGTTTACGCTGAGCGCATTAATGCTGTCGATAACATCTCCGATCGTTTTCGAAACCACCGGCGAAAAATTCAAGGTCGATTTTCTGCCCGTCGAGTCGGTGATCGAAAATGAACCAGAGCTAATCCCTTGACCGAAGTTATAGTCAGCCAAGCGAGTGCTCGAGTTCACCCATTGTAGATTAAGACTGCCGCCGGAGATCTTGTTGGTGGCGACGCTGCCATTGATCTTCAATTTCTCAGCAGTTTGCGTGGTGTCGGTCGTGGCCACAATTAAATTGCCGCTGGTCGAACCAGTCGTATCGACGATCGTGATGCCAGTTCGCGTTTCATTTAACTGCGCAGCGACACCGATCCCCGCGCCATTGATCGCACTAACGACATCGCTCAACGTTTGTGCAGAGGCGAAATTAACTGTCGCATTCGCACCGCTTCGGTCCGTAAACCTGACCGACCCCAGCGTGCCCAGCCCATCGCCACCGTTGAGACTCGATAGCAGAGCACCGCTCAGTCCCGTACGCAATCGGTCACCGGTGATCGTGGCACCGCTCGCTGCATTATCAAATCCAAGTTGTTTAGCCAGCGAGCCCGTGGGGCTGGAGACAGCAAACGTGGCAGTGCCCGATGTTAAATCGACCACGCGCAGCGCATCTCCAGTAGGACCAATGCTGACTTCGAATTTGCCGGCGCCAGCGGTATTGAGCGCCTCGATCAGTTGGCCAAGGCTGGCTTTGTCAGCATCCAATGACGACACATAATCAACGCTCGAACCATCGCGCAGTGAAAACCTAAGCGATGCACCAGTCTCTGCAAAGGAGATGCCGCGACCATCCAGCAATGAGCGTAGCGCCGTGCCGTTGGACAGCGAAACGATATCGGCTCCGTTGGCTGTATTCGAGTTGGTATTAATGGAGCCCAAGCCAAGATCGGACGCGGTGGTCGACGTGCCGATATCTGCGACCTTGAGATTGCTGGCCGTCGAGCCAGTCAAATCGGTCAATACGAATCGGTCGCCATCGATCTTGGCAGAGACTCTGATTTCGGTCGCAGAATTGATGGCGGTCACCACGTCGCTGGCCGTCTTGGCGAAGCGTAGATCGATGTTCTGTTGATTACCTGCGCGATCGGTAATGCTGATATAACCGCGCGATATTCCTCGGCCACCGTTGGCTAGATCGAGCTCAAGCGAGCTGTCCAGAAAACCGCCAGCATGGATGACCAACTGCCCTGCGCCAACTTTCTCATCGACCGATGCCGCATACGAACTGGTCGCTTGCTGTTGCGACGACTGCCGAATGGGAACGAACTGATAGATTCCGGTTTTGGCGTTTCCGGTTTTGCGAACAGCCAATGCGTCGGCTTGGGAACTGGCCGCGCCGGTTTGTGTGAACAAGTCGGTCTTGCCAAGTTGGTCGGTCGACAGTTGCACTCCGATAACCAGCGCAGTCAATTCGGTAATGGCCACTTGCTGCGACTGCAGTTTATTCGTGCGAGCGACCAGACTGTCCTTCGGGCGAGCCGATATCGCTAGCAATTTTTCGACAGTTTCCTGAATTGGCAGTCCGGTAACAAGTCCGACGCTTGATTGAATTCCAGACATGGGTAGCCTCTGTGTAAGAACTCAGCTAGCTAGCAATTAGCCGAAGGAACGACAAGTTCTGGTATCAACGAACATCGCCTAGAGCAGTTCAGCGACTTGAACGATTGTTCCGTGCGGAACGATCAAATGCTGGCAAACAACCTTAGGCGGCAACGAGACAAGCGGGAAAAGCAACAACGTCGCATCAAGTTAGGACTCGATGCGACGTCGTAATGGTCCAACTCAAACTCGGGCTAAAGTCAGCCCGCGATTGCTAGTTTATCGCAACAGTCCCAAGACGTTCTGCGGATTCTGGTTAGCAATCGACAGTACGGACGTACCGGATTGAACGAGAATCTGAGCGCGTGTGAGACGAGCGGATTCAGCGGCGAAGTCGGCGTCGCGGATGGAGCTCTCGGCTTCCTGCAGGTTCGCAACCGTGTCGTTCAGCGAAACCAAGTTGCTCTCCAAAGTCGTGGCTTGGAACGCACCCAATCGACCGCGTAGGCCGGTAACTTGATTAATCGCTTCGTCAACAATTTCGGCTGCTAGGTTGGGATTGGTTGCCAACGCAGCCAAGCCACCTTCGCCCAGTTCATACAACCTGCCTGAAACTCCACCCAGCCGCGCGGAATTCACGCTGCCGATACCAATTCGAGCCTGTTGGTTGGCGACGACTTCGGGGCCAAGTTGGAATTTCGCACCACCGCCGGTGATACCAAAGTTGATCGAGCCGGTAAAGCCTGCGGTGAGGCTCAAGGACAAGTCCAAGGTCGAGTTCGAAACCTTCAGCGAGTTGCCGTCACCGCTGACATCGACGCCATTGAGCTTCGCAACGACATCGGTTCCGGTATCGCGTGAGCGAATGCCAACCGCGCTGGTAAACGTGCCAGTCGCATCTTCGTTGATAATTCGCAAGTCCACACTGGCCTTGCTGCCGTAGGTAGTCGATTGCAGCACCAGAGTGTCATCGTCTGCCGACGCTTCCACACCGGTGGCGTCTTTGACCAGGTTGATCTGCGAAATCAACTGATCGATAGTTGTGCCGGCGCTGATTTGGAAGACCTGCGAACCAATCTGGCTGCCCAGTTCGAACACAGCATCTTTAGTAATACCGCCATCGGTCGCACCGGTGACGGCCACGGTCGTGAACTCGTCAATCGTCGGGTCGAACGAAGAGTCGCCAGCCGAAGTTCCGATCGATGCAGCATATCCATCGAGTGCATCAATGGCTGTCTTGATTTGAGCCAGCGTTGTTGCAGCAGTGCTGCTGACGGTGATAGTAATATTACCATCGTCGTCCACGGCTGCCGTTGGTGTCGTAACGGAGCTGGATTGATTAATCGTGACGGAACCGTTGTTCACCGCGCCGGATGGGCCAGTGATGTTAAGAACGTCGTTTCCTTGGTCGGTATCCGTTCCACCGCTGAATGTGGCATCCGTAACATCGTCCGAGCCGTCGGTGGCGAAGTTACCGCCGGTACCGATTGTCAGGGCAAAATGATCGTTGAAGTCGTCGATCGCTGCGAGAGCTGTCTTGATATTGGCCAGCGTCTGTGTTGCGGCAGAATCTGACACCTTAACGGTCAAATTGTTACCGACACGAGTGAATTCAGCGAGTTCATTCGTACCACCGCTGAGCGCTACCGCTGCCTTGTCGTCCAAAACGCCCGTGGAACGGAATGTCGCATCGGTACCCAAGTTGATCACGAAGTCGTTGGAGAAGGTAGCGTCGGCTTCGATTGCGGCCTTAATGGCAGACAACTTGGTGTTCGCGTTTCGGTTAACCAGAATGGTCAACTTGCTGGTGCCCGAATCAAAACTGACTTTTGTGTCGGCGTCGGCACCATCGATATCGCCGTCTAGTTCAAACGCAACCGAAAGGTCGTCGGAGCCATCGTTGCGGAACAGCACGTTCTCGGCACCGTCGGCAATGATGAACTCAAAATCGTCTTTGAACTGTGCGTCGGCTTCGAGTGCGGCCTTAATGGCGGACAAGCTCTGCGAGGTGGCGTCGTCGACTTTGATCGCCAAGACGTTTCCGGCAACGGCTGCGGCATCGGCTGCTACTGTGGGAGCTGCGTCCTTCACAATCGTCACGCCAATCACGTTTCCATCGACGCCATCGTAGGCTCCACCTGCTTTGGCGCGAATCGTGAACGCACCGGTAAAGCCGTTGACATCCTGAGCCTCGCTAACCGCTTGCGCGGTCGCGGTATTGCCAGACTTGATATCATATGTAACTGCGTTGCCCAGCGAACCGGCGAATTTTGTACTGGAATCCTTGATACCAATCGTGAAGTCGCCAACTGTGCCCGTACCAACCGTTTGAACAGTGCTGAGTGCCGACTTCGTGGCTGCGGTTTCACCTGCCACGATCGTCAGTTTCAGGTCGTTTCCGGCAGTACCGTCGAAGTCGCCGCCGTCCTTCGCAGCAACTGTGAATTCGGCTCCAGCAGTCGTGGTCAGATCCGCTGTCACTGCCTCAACACCAGCGGCCTTATTGGCCAGCGTAATCGAACCGGTTCCGGCTACACCTGCAGCAGGAATATCAGCCACTTCGATTTTTGCGCGCGTGGCGGCGGTGGTCACTTGCAGATCCAAGGAAACCGATCCCGTGACTCCCAAGTTTGCTTGGTTGATTTGCAGATTGGTCAATTTGCTGAAGTTCGTTCCCGAACTGGTGATGAAGTCAAGGCTTCCATCGAGCAACTTGCGACCTTGGAATGTCGTGTTAGCGGCAATTCGGTTGATAGCTTCCAGCGAGCTGTCAACTTGCAATTGGTTAGCGGCGATTTCGTCGGCGCTCAGAGCGCCGCTGTTGGCCGCTTCGACAACCAGACCGCGAATGTCGTTCAGCAAGGAACTGACCTGTCCCAGAGCGCTGTCAGCCGTGGCGATGATCTGCGCCGAGCGCTGAGTGTTGCTGATGGCTTTATTGATGCTCGTGATATCCGTTCGCAGGGCTTCGCTGGCGATCAAGCCTGCAGGATCGTCCTTGCCAGTGTTGATTCGCAAGCCCGTGCTCAACCGAGTTAGCGCGGTTTGCAAATCGCTGTTGGTTTTGTTCAGGCGGTTTTGAGCCACCAAAGAACTGACGTTGGTGTTAATTCTGGTCATCTAGTTTGTCCTCAGTGAGTGTACTCGTAAAAAATCGGCACGTGATTTGTAGGCCAAGGAGGCACTTGCGCGTTTCAGACGTCTATGAAACACGACATCAACCTGACAACCGCGTACGCTTTATCTGCTCATCCCCGGCGCGCTCGTTGCTACAAGGCTACTGTTCCTAACAACGATGAGATCCGATTCATCGCAGGTTGGGATGAGCATGTCGTCAATACGAAGGGAGGTTGTGCCTCTAACTTCTTTGCCTTGACAACACTAGCACCAGAAACTGTGCGCGAGGATTGACGCCTAGGTAATTGTTTCCTTTTGTCGTGATTTGGACTCCCGCAGGAATTGTACGCTCGGCATATTCGCTACAACGCAAACCAGTTGACAACTGGTAGTCGCTGAGCACCATACAAACAGCGAGTTGGCCATTTCACATGGGTCGTTACTGCGAAATGTATAATGGGTCACATTTGAAAAAGCGCGAACAGAACCGTGGTTCTGCTCGCGCGGAATTCAACTGGGGGTGATTACCAAGATCGGAGATTATTGGCCTCGAGGGCCGAGCGAACGAGTCTCGTGAGGCTGGATGTGTCCCGCCTTTTGATTCTCGCGCTTAATCGCTTCATAGACTTCTTGGCGATGGACAGGAATATCCTGCGGAGCTTCAATGCCCAATCGCACTTTGTCGCCACGAATATCGACGATGGTAATAACGACATCGTCGCCGATCATGATGCTCTCGTCTCTGTGTCGCGACAGCACCAACATGAAACGCTCCTTCTTATTCCGATTTTCCTCGTTAGTCGGTTCTAATCCGTTCTCTTCTGCTCGGTCGCGGCAGTAGTTATCAGCCGTTGCGTGTAGTATCGACGCGCAAACTTGCTAGCAACACTTGTACACGCGACATTCACCTTAGCGCGAGCGTAATGGATGCGCTAGGCGCCGGAAGCAACTTTCAATCGCCACATTCGAAATACTCAGCATCTTCCGCACCACACTCAACGCCACCCAGCTTGCCAAGATCACTGTTACTCGCAATCGAGAAACCCACTCAATAACATTTTCTGAGCCAGCGTTTCCTGCATGTTCGACGATACACATCATGCCGATCATGCCTGTTTTAACGCGGAGATGGGGGACTACCGCAGAGAGTGAAACTGTTTCCGTTCGTCGCCGTCTTTGGCTTGGCATCCAAGCGCATAAACGCGAGAGGTTATTGGGCGAGCTCCGATCGAAAATGAACCGTGCACCGGCTGGCTAGCACACCCAATTAGCGATTTCCAACTAGATGCGTGTTTTATTGCTGAGTTTTTACGGTGAGACTCTTGCTATACTTCCTGCCGGCAGCCAGACATCGCGCCCGTCGGCGAGGCGCACACGAAGCCATTGGTCGCGATAATCGAGGATTTCGACCTCCGTGCCACTGGGCAATGGTTGCGGTAGTCTCGGTGGCGCGCCGGCTGCGTCCGCTGATCTCGCGACTACCTCTGGAACAATCACTACTGCTTGTTCAGCGTGAGTCGAGCGTGAATTCCAGAACAAAACTACAATCATGCCTACCCACACTACTATGGCGACCATAGCCAGCGCACGTAGACTCCCCTGTCCCCAACGTAATGCAGCAGCCAGACTGATCGCAGCCAACAGAAAAACACACGCCGCTATCAAGCGCAACTGTTCAGGTGTGCGGCTGGCAAAAAACAGAAGAAAATTGTCAAGTCTCCCAGATTCGGTCGGCTTTGGAACCCACTCGGGAAGCAACGTCCGAGCGTGCTTCAGGTTCTGCCGAGCGCGCGAGTGATTGGGGTCAATTACCAATGCCCGACGGTAGGCATTAATCGCTGGCCCAAGTCTTTCGGCTCCGAGCGCAGCATTGCCCAAGTTGACTAACAGTTCCGCACTGGCTGACTGGGTAGAGATCTGGCTATCACCTGTGACCAAATGCTCGAACAACATTTCCGCTCTTCCAAATCTAGCCAGCCGTGAATCGCGGTCCTCCTCATCGAGCGCTGCCTGGTATTCTTGCACTCCTTCCTTGAGCATCTCTTGTGGCGATTGAGCAATCAACCTAACACCACAACTGACGGTCAGTAGCATCAAGGCGAATCGAATTAGGTACGTCCTACCATACCGATTTCCGAGGCATACGGTACCAATGGTTCGGCAAAGTTCGTCGATTTTCGATTGATTCCAGCAAGCTTTCATACTCGACAAGCCTCGACTACCATTTGCGCTTTCTGAACCAGCGCTGGGTCAAGTAACTCGCTATCGTCACTGGAAGGTGCGTAGGTAATACTTTCGCATTGGCCGATTGTTTGCATTGCCTCGTCGCGCGGGACTTGGGGCAGCTTGGACATTAATATTCTCAGGGCCGCTGCTATCTCTTCAGCCGCCTGTCGACGTGGGAGTTTGGCTGCCTGCGAAATTCTCTGTGATTGTTCACGAATGCATTTACGAGCTAATTGCAACGCCGGATCACGTTGCCGCAGTGTCCGATCCAGCAATGCTGCAGCCACTGCGGAACAGCCAATAAAGTAGATAATCCAATCAAAGAAATCTTGCCAGCGCCATCCACTAGGAGTGGAATCTAAAATTGATGGATCAGCTTCGATCGCCAAATCTGCGCCAGAGAGGTTGAACAAGGTCGTCGGACTACTGCTGGCGTTTGTCGGTTCAGTCTGGGATTTTGCGGAAGGAGTTGTCGTAGAGGCGTTATTCGTCGTTACGCCTTGGCTACTGACGACGTCGCCAGCACCGACCACTTTGGCAGGCATCACCCTCAAGGCTATAGGCTTTGAATATGTGGTCTGGTACGACTCAGTATTAGGATCAAACCAAGAGTAGGCGATTGCCGGAATCTCTGAAATTCCTTCGTTGGCAACGCGCACGGACACTCGAAATCGCTTGGAACCTTCCGTGAATTCACCTGCCACCTCGCCTTGTGGCAATCGAAATTGATCGGCGGCCAAACCACCTTCAACAGAAAGATCGGGCAATTTTGCATTATCGATATTACCATCTCCTTTGAGTAACAAAGTTAATGCAATCGGGTCACCTACTCTGACCACCGTGCGATCTGCCGTGACATCTAATGTAAATCCACTTCCCACACCACCTGAAAAACTCTTAGGACGATCTTGGGTAGGGAAAGGCTTGACTACGATCGGTTGCAATTTTTCCGTCGCTTGCCCCATTTCCACTTTTCCCGGCTGTCGGCTTTCGAACAACGATCCACCGAATAAATCGAACGGCGACTGCGATCGCCGACGTTGCCACTGAGTGACTTTTCTGATGGTCGCTGTTATCGAAACATCAGCAAACTCACCAACTTTGTCAGGAATCATGATGCGCTGTGACGTCAAGACAATAAAATTCTTCCCCTCTTGCCGAACCTCTCGAGCCGATCCAGCTAACTTGACCGTTCCATCGTTTGTTTCAATGGGCATGACATTTTCACCGCGCTGCGGTGGTTCATCAGGGGCAAAGCGAAACAAATCAAACAAGGGCGAATAAATTGAACGCTGTTCCAAGTTATCCGTATCCCCTGCATACCACCATTCAATTTTCACTGGAACTCGTTGGTCGACATACAGAGGCTTATTTGGCAATACCAACTTGACTTGCAGCTCGGGATCTGATGGCACCGATTCAAAAGTGAATTGTCGCGACGCAACCTTTACCTCCTTTGAGCCTTGTTTGACAATCAATGGCCCCACGTCATAATCGCCAGGTTTGTCTGCAGTTACCAAATAGTTCAGGGTGTATGTCACTTGCTGAGCTTGGTAAAGTCGCCCGTTTTTTGAAATAATCTGCTGCGAAACTAACGGAGCTACCTGCCCCGGTCGGCCACGCAATCCATCGGCCAACTTTCCTGTGCTCGAGTCGATAGCGATTGTCGGTTGGGGTTCAGCATCGAAACCCTCAACTTCGATCTGAATCGTTGCCGCCTCACCTACGTAGTACGGAGGCTCCGACTGGCCCACTCGAAACTTAACCTCTTGCGCCCAGATTCGAGCAACTGCGAAATTCAGCACGCACACCAGCAATATCGAGCCGACTTTGTAACTGACCATGAGCTGCCTCACGCAGACGAGAAATCTACCGAGCCACGCTATCCAGTTCATCAATCGCAATCCTGCCATGCCACGCCATCCGTCCCCCACTCGTTTACGCCGTTCCATAGTAAATTCACCAATCCTTGTCCACGGGTACTTGGCTGGTTGCGGCACGTTTATTTTTGTCTCGCCTGCGCTGCGCCTCTCGATCGCGTACAGCCTGCAACAATCGAGATGGATCGACACCATCAGCCTGCTGCTGATCCGACGCTTGAGCTTGCTTACTTTGATCTTGCCGATTGTCTTGTTCTGGTGACTGCGATTGGTCTTGTTGTTGATTGTCTTCATCAGGTTGTGACTGATCAGGAGGTTGCAGCACCACCAGTGCTTCGATCAGCTTCTCGAGCGCTTTGTCCTGACTGGTTCTAGCGTCCACAAATATTGACGTACCTACTGACTTATTTGCATCGGCTGCTTCAGTGACTTTAGCGTCGGCAGCAACGGAAGAATCATCTTTGTTTGTACTAGATTTCTGTTCCGAAGACTCGCCTGATTTACTGGCGACCATTCCCAATTGTTCGGCAGCTTGTTGCATAAATGCCTCCCCTTCAGTCACCAAGTTCGCAGCTTGCCTGAGTTTTTCACCGGTTGTTTCGTCGGTGATTGCAGGCTGCACTGCGTCAGACTCGCTTTGGCCATTCGAAGGTTGCGTAGGTGCTACAGCTTGTTTCCCTTGTTCAGCCAATGCCTGGGCCAGCTGCTGTGTGATTTGTGCCAAGGCACCTTGCCGCTGTTGGAATTGGCCTGCTCTTTGGAGAGTGGTCGCGTCAGGCTGAACACCTGCAGTTGCTTCGGTCTCATCGTTCAATTGCGACTGTCTCTGAGCGGTCTCTTGCAAATGTTGCACGATAGAAAAAAACAACCTTCGCAATGCTTGCAGTTGCTCCAATGATGTGGCAATGTGGCGGCGTGCATCGTCGAGCCTCGATTTGCGATTTTCGGAATCGTCGAGTATTTGACCCGCCGCCTGCATAGCGTCACTCGCAGGACCAATGAACTGTTTTGCCAATTCAAATTGCTCACGCATTTGGTTTGACTCAGTCTCTGAAGAATTTGGGGGTGAGGACGGCGACTTGGTGCCAGGGGAAGAATCGGCACTACCCGCTGCTTGCTTGCCCGGCAGTGAGTTTTCGACCTGAGCATTTTTGGAAATCTCCGCCAGCGTTTGATCGATCAACTTGGCGATCCGCCGTACCCGCTGTTGGTTCGTCCCGTTCAATTTCGCTGCTAGCTCGATTTGTCCAGCATCGATTTGCGCAAGATCATTGCTCACTGGCGACTGGGGCGTCACTGTGGACTCGTTCTTAGATTCCTTAGTCTCCTCGGCCCCTGGTTCGTTCGCCGGGCGGAATGCGTCAGCTTTCGCAGTGACTGGCTCACGCGGGCCATTGTTCTGCGCTGGAGCGACTTGGTTTTCGACGGGCTTCGCAGTTAGCAATTCACTGGTTGTTGACTGTTGGGCGTATGCCAGCTCAACTAAACCGCGCACATCTAAGAATATCTCTCGAGCTCGGTGAAGGCTCTCCAGCGCATTAGCTTGTTGCTGAACCGATTGTGCGAGTTGGTTGTCCAGTAGAGCTTGTTTACTTGATTGAAATCGCTCCAAGCCAGCATCGAGTAGAGGAATCGATTCTCGCACTAATTCAAGAAACTGTGCTGATTGCTTATCCTGCTCCTCTGGCCCGGGCTGGAAGTTCCCGGAACTGTTGCTCGATGTTGCTGGGTTGCCGGCTGGCGGAGAGTTTCCAGATCCGGAAGATTGCGGACGTTCCAATGCCGCTTTCAAATTGCCGCTCAACTCCGATAGACGCCCAGAAACGGAGTCGATTATTTCTTCGAGATATTCGGCAGTTAACCAAGTAGGCCGTGCCGGAAATGCTGGCGGATTAGCGATCGACGGCAACTTTGCTGAGTGTGATGTTGAGTCTGTCTTGAGCTCTTCAGAGGGAGGATTGGTAGTTGTAGTGATGGCTTCGCCGGGAGCTTTCGACACTGCTGCGAGAGATATCAATTGGGCGTTCGAAGTCGCGTCAGCGATGATTACATCTAGCAGCTCGACGGGATTGCGCAATTGATCGCGCGCTCTTTTGAGCTCGTTCAACCCACTTGCTGCACGACGAAACGAGCGTTCACTTTGTCGTCGTCGCAATTGTCCGTTTGCTTGCCCCAATCGTTGATCAGCTTGACTGATGTAATGCGACAAATTACTCAACTGTGCAATGCGCACGTTCTCTTCGGCAGTACGATCTTTGTCTGACTTAGCTTTTAGCTGTTCGAGCTCCTCGCGCGCGTCAGCACCTATTGCTTGACCGTCCGAAATGATCTGACGCTGTTCGAGCGACAACTGTCTAAATTCAGAACGAAATTCTTCGCTGGACTCTACTGAGTCGATTCCTTTACCGCTGGCACTTGATAGACGGTCGACCAATTGGCGAGTCTTGCCGACCAGACCTCGCTGAGCATCGATAATTGTGTCGAGCCGTTGAGTGAGATCGCGTCCCTCTTTTTTTGCGAGAGAATCGGCCAGCTCAAGAATTCGCCGCAAGACGATTTCGAGGTTGTGACGTGTGTCCTGGTCGTCAGGTCGCAAACGGGCTGCGTCACGAAACCAATCGGCAGCCTTGCGAAGGCGCTCAAGTGCCTCAGCAGGTTTATCTTTGAGCAATCGATCGGATCGCTCAATCTCGACCATGCCGAGGTTGTATGTAGCGCGAAACCGAACATCTCCATCAATGCCGGCATCTCGACGAGCGGAAGTGAGTAACTGTTCAGCACGATCACAGTCGCTTGACAGAATTTCGACCGCATCGTTATATGACGATCTTGGGTCCACGGGAACGTCGCGTGACGGCTGTTTGGAGCTCTCTGCTTTGCTGGTTGGCGCTGAATTCTTGTCGTCCGTGACTGACGACGATCCGTTGGTAATTGTTTGATCCTTAGCTGCTGCAGTAGCAGATGGCGCAGGGGGCGGAGATTGGCCAAACAGGTTATCATTCGGGTATTCCAGTAAGACCGCACTGACCAGCAATCCGGCCGCAACGCCCCGCTTGGCGAGCGTTTGCTGCCGCCAAGCCTGCCGCATGGAGAGAGGTTGGGGGATGCCCAGTTGAACTCGAACTCCACCCGATCGTAAAACCACCGAAGCAATTAAACAAACCAGACCCATTAAGACTGCCCACTGAAAAACATCATGCCTGACGGCATGCCCCCGACCATCCGCCTTCCCACGCACCAATGGCGCAATGTGAGCATCGTAAATCGACTTGAGGTCTAACGCACCAGTTCCTGCTGGTATGTAAGCTCCTTCAGTGGCTAGGGCAATGTCGCGTAGCGTTTGACCGTCGAGTCGTGAAACGACTCCCTTGCCGTCGCTGTCAAGAATTTGCGTACGGGCACCTGTCTTAGCATCGGTAACAAAGATCTCACTCCCCGCTTCGTCGCCAAAACCAATCGCCAGTATCTTGATGCCACGTTCTGCAGCACTCTTCGCCGCATCCAGCGCATGGGAATCATGGTCTTCGCCATCAGTAATCAGCATTAACACTCGCGATACATCGGAAGCTGTTCGAAATCCATCGACCCCTTTACGAATGGGTTCTTCCAATAAAGTCCCTCCTTTGCCGACGCTGTGTGGACCAGCGGCGTCCAGTATCAATTTCAAAAAGCCATAATCAGGAGTCAACGGACACAGCACCGTCGCTCGACCTGCAAAAGCAATCAGGCCAACTTGATCGCCACGCAGGTAGGACAAGAGGTCAGAAATCTCAGCCTTAGCTCGCTCCAATCGATTGGGCGCCGTATCCTCGGCCAGCATCGACTTGCTGACATCTAGGCAAACCATAATCTGCGCGCCCGCTCGCGGCGTTTCGACAAAAGTCAACCCAAGCTGAGGACGCATCATGGCGACAACAAGGCTGATACCTGCAATGGCCAAGAACAACAAACTCAACCACCTTCGCGTCGCTGATAATTGGCAGACCAGCCGACTCTGCATCGACGAGCTAATAAAACGATTTAATAACTCGCTGCGGCGCCAATCTAGCCAAGCCAAGATCGTGATCATGATGGCGACGCCCCAAATCGCACGCATCCAATGCGGATTAGCAAAATGAAGTTCCGACATGAGGTTATCTCAATTCAAAGAAATACAAGTACATTTACGGCAAAGTTCGAAATATCGTACCTGCAGACAATGACGCGCACGCCAACAACGTTAAGGCAGCGCCAACCAGTGGTACATAGTGCTCGTGATACTGCAGGTAACGCAACTCCGTTAACTCAGTTCGCTCAAGTTGGTCGATCTGAGTATAGATCTCTTTCAAGCCTTCTTTATCTAAAGCACGAAAGTACCGCCCACCAGTCTTGTCAGCGATTTGCTTCAAGCCTTCTTCGTCGATTTCAACTTCAATGCGACTGAGGACGGTTCGTCCAGAAAAGGGATCGACGGCTGGAAACGGTGCTAAGCCATTCGTTCCGGCACCGATCGCATAGACTTTTACATTTTGCGCAACCGCTAATTCCGTGGCCTGTTCAGCATCGATGGCACCAGCGTTTTGCACTCCGTCGGTTAACAACACGATGACCTTTGACTTCGCCTTGCTTTCCCGCAGCCGCTCAACCGCAAGTGCTAAACCGTCCCCGATCGCAGTCCCATCTTCTTCGCGCTGATTAACGATTTCAAGATCTGAAACAATCGTTGCCAGGTTACCGTGATCCATCGTCAATGGACACAGACTATCCGCATAACGGGCGAACGATATCAAGCCAATTAGATCATCCGTGCGCCCTCGCCCAGCATCACCTCCTAACACAAATTCTTTGAGCACCTCGCGAACCACCGTCAACCGATCAATGCCAAAATCATCTTTTACCAGATCGCGCGCGTTCATCGATCCCGAACAGTCGATGACCGCCATGATCGCAATCCCTTCTCGGCTGACTTTTGTCTGAGCATCGGGTGTGCGAGGGCCAGCCAGCGCGATTGCTAGGCACACGATCGCTAGACCAATCAACAGGGACGGCAAGATCGCCAACCGCACTCGCCAGGTCGGTCGGACGCGGTCCAAGTCCGCCAGCGACGAGAAACGTAGCGCAGCAGGTGATCTCCTTGCAATCCACATCACAATCGGAGCCAGTAACACCAATGACAACAGCCAAGGATCCCGAAATTCCATAGACGTGTTCTTGCCGTTCCTCTTAACGAACGGCTTCCTCCAACAAAGGTGAGTTTTCCCGGGTCTCTTCCAAAAAACGAGCCGCGGTTTGAATCGAGCGTTCGATATCTTCACTGGACGGCTGGACGCCAGCAAACTTAACGAGGTCCGCTTGGCGCAAAAACTCGCGCAGCAAACTATGATGCTCTCGCGACAGCCCCGCATTTACGCCAGCCTGCCCCACCGACGCCAGAAACTCCTCAGTAGTTAGTTCCGGTGCGCGC